>NZ_JAAVTF010000003.1:0-158270 GCF_012102665.1 Haematospirillum sp. 15-248
AAACGCTTTCTGTCGCATCAAGGACTTCCGCCGCGTCGCAACCCGCTATGACAAACTCGACAGAAACTTCCTCTCCGACGTCGCTCTCGCAACCCTCCTCGCATTCTGGCATATGAGTAAGGCTGGAGCCTAGAGTGTTGGGGGTTCCTGGCATTATATAGCTTATAAGTCTCAGTGCGTTTGGGTTGATCATGTATAATCACGGTCTTTGCGCCATTACATCTATAGGCGGTGCGCCGTCGCAAGATCCCTCTTGATACCACTGCCTGCCAATGATAGCACGTGTGGCTGATCTTTATGCGTCAGCCGATATCCGGCCTAGTCTGCTCGGAACAGGGACAACGAGTATGCAGTGGTATTTGATTCACGCCAAGCCAAGGCAAGAACAGCGTGCCCTTCTTAATTTGGAACGTCAGGGGTATTCTTGCTACTTGCCGCTTCTCTCTCGTGAAAGAATCATCCAGAGAGAGAAAAAAGTTGTCCAGGAACCGCTCTTTCCCCGCTATTTGTTTGTCCGCTTGGATGGGGGAAGTCCGGCAAGGGGATTGGCCCCTGTGCGCTCTACTTTGGGTGTGAGTCGCTTGGTCAGTTTTGGGGCTGAGCCGGCGCGTATTGACGGGCAGTTAGTAGAGTTCTTGAAGCTCAGGGAATCTAGGTCGCTGGCGAGTCCTGAATCTGTTTTCCAGTCTGGCGAGCGCGTTCTTCTTTCGGATGGGCCTTTTGCTGGTATAGAGGCTGTGTATCAGATAGATGACGGTGAACAGAGGGCTATGGTGCTCATCGAGTTTCTGAGCAAGCCCGTTATGTTGCGCGTGTCCCAAGCCAGTCTGCGCAAGATTGTCTGATCTGGCTGGGGCCTGTTTTCCGTGAAGAGTCCAGATGTCGGTTTGTCTGTATCGTTCCTTGTGGTAGACTCTCCCACCAACAGGTGAGTTAGCTTCTTGATTCGATGCATCTTGACCAAGGCGGCCTTGCCCGTACTGTCTCTCTCCCGGACGGCCAAGAGGTTCGTTGTTCTGGCGGTTGATGTCGGCTTGTGTGTTCTTTGCGTGTGGTTGGCGCTGGGAATACGGCTGGGGTCTTTTGTCGAATTGTCCGGGCCTGCGCTGTGGGCCAGCCTTCTTGCTGCGGCGACAGCTCTCCCTGTTTTTGTTGTTTTTGGACTGTATCGGGCCGTCTTTCGGTATGCGGGGTGGCAAGCCCTGATAGCCATGACCTCGGCAACCGCTGTTTTTGGTCTTGTCTATGCGACGTGTGTCGCGGTGATTGGTATTCCGGGTATTCCGCGTACGGTCGGTATTCTTGTTCCTGTCCTTGTTTTGTTATGTGTCGGTGCGTCACGAGCCATGGCCCGTCTTTGGCTTGGTGGTTTGTATCAGGATCAGATGCGTCGTGCCGCCTTGCCCCGTTCGCTGATCTATGGTGCAGGATCGACCGGGCGCCGCCTTGCTGCCGCAATCGCCAATAGTCAGGATCGCTGCGTAATCGGTTTCTTGGATGATGATGACCGCCTGCACGGCCATAGGCTGGATGGACTCCCTCTGTACGGCCCTGATGATCTGTCCAGTCTGGTCGCGACCCTTGATATTCGTGAGGTTATCCTTGCCCTGCCATCCATACCGCGTGACCGTCGCAACCAGATACTCGCGCACCTGCTGAAGGCCGGTGTCGCTGTCCGTACTGTTCCTGAGGACCCTTCTCATCCTGCTATAGTCGTGGATCTGGATGTTGATGATGTTCTGATGCGGGAGACGACAGCGCCAAACCATATTCTTCTGTCGCGCTATGTGTCAGGAAGAGTTGTTCTGGTAACAGGCGCGGGGGGAGTGATCGGCAGTGAGCTGTGCCGCCAGCTGATGCGTCTTGAACCGCAGACGATTCTTCTGGTTGATCACAGTGAGTATACACTTGCGCCTTTGTATCGGTCCTTGCTTCACGTTACAGATGAGACTTCCGTTCGTCTGATTCCACTTTTGGCATCGGTCTGTGATGAAGATCGCATGCATGAAATTATGGTAACCTGGAAGCCTGATATCATCTATCATGCTGCCGCTTACAAGAATGATGCCTTGGTTGAACATAACCCGGTCGAGGCGATCAAGGTCAATACGCTGGGGGTATTGACCGTTGCCAGGGCCGCTCTGGAACATGGTGTTCCAAATTGTGTGTTGGTCAGCACAGACCAAGCCATGTGCCCGACAAAAATTATGGGTGCCAGCAAAAGGTTGGCGGAAATGATTTTGCAGTCTTTGGCAATGGAAAAGGGTGCGACCTGTTTTTCATCTGTTCGGTTTGGTGTGGTCTTTGATCCCTCTGATGCCATTTTGCCTCGCATGTATCGCCAGATTCGTGAAGGTGGCCCGGTGCTGATTTCTCATCCGCAGGATGCCCGCTGTTTCATGAGAGTGGAGGAGGCCGCTTGTCTGATCATTCAGGCTGCTGCATTAAGCCGTGGGGGGGAGATTTTTCGTCTGGATATGGGGCAGCCAGTTCTTTTGAGTGACCTTGCCCGACGTATGATTGCCTTCGCTGGTCTAACTGTCCGGGAAGACGGGGACCCGGACGGGACTATAAGGATTGATGCAACTGCCCTTGGTCCCACGGTGAGGCCCTGCTCTGAATCTGACTCTGCTATCCGCACGTCTCATCCCCGTATCTTGATGGATTATGAACCGGATGTTCCAGTGTGGTCGTCTTTGCAGGACAAGCTGGATGCATTTTCCTTGGCGCTTGCCGTAAATGATGTAGGTGTGGGGCGCCGTATGCTTGAACAAATGGTTCCATCCTATCAGCCAAGTCAGGAGATTGTGGATTGGATTCTCCTTGAACAGGAAGCAGAAGCCGACACCTTGGAGGGTAATGGTGACCGTGGGTGATTAAGATCGTTTGAAGGGGTAGGGGGGAATGCTTCTGGTCACTGGTGGTGCCGGGTTTATAGGTTCAAATTTCATTCTCGATTGGCTTGCCGTTTCTGATGAGCCAATCGTCAATCTAGACAAGCTGACCTATGCCGGGAATATCCAGAATCTGGATGCTTTGCGCCATGATACCCGCCATATCTTTACTCGGGGTGATATCGGTGATCATGATCTTGTATCGGATTTGTTGTCTCGCTACCAACCGCGCGCCGTTATCAACTTTGCCGCCGAGTCCCACGTTGATCGTTCGATTGATGAGCCAGATGCTTTTATCCAGACCAACATTGTGGGGACGTTCCGTCTTCTGGAGGCGGTTCGTGCTTTCTACGGGTGCATGACCGCCGCAATGCAGGCGCGTTTTCGCTTTCTCCATGTATCGACAGATGAGGTTTACGGGTCTCTGGACGAAAAGGCGCCAGCGTTCACAGAGGACAACCGTTATATGCCCAACAGTCCGTATGCTGCCAGCAAGGCTGCTTCTGATCATCTTGTCAGGGCGTATCACCACACCTATGGTCTTCCAGTTCTGACAACCAACTGTTCCAACAATTATGGACCGTTCCAGTTTCCTGAGAAGCTGCTTCCCCTTTGCATCCATAATGCACTGGCCGGCAAGCCGTTGCCGATTTACGGGGACGGGCGGAATATCCGTGACTGGCTGTATGTGAAGGATCACGGTGCAGCGATCCGCAGGGTTCTGGAGGTTGGTGTGCCGGGTGGGACCTATAATATTGGCGGATGCAGCGAGAGTACAAATCTGGATCTTGTCCGGATGTTGTGCGGGATCCTGGACGAGCAGAGTCCCCGTGCCGATGGTGCTTCATACCTTGAGCAGATCACATATGTTCGGGACCGTCCCGGGCATGATCACCGCTACGCCATCGATGCTACAAAGATTCGCTATGAGCTTGGATGGTGTCCTGCCGAAAGCCTTGATACAGGCTTGCGCAAGACGGTGCGCTGGTACTTGGAGCATCAGGACTGGTTGTTGCAGGTTACAAGCGGTGCCTATCGTGAATGGGTCCGTTATCATTACGAGCCAAGCAGCTAGGGCTGGTTTGGACCTTGCCCCCAGGTATGGCGTAGTGCCTTTTGTTTCACCTTTCAGGCTTTGACGGCCCCGGCCCCGGTTGATTGTGGGGCGTTCGGATCCAGTGGCCAGCGTGGTCTGGGCCGGAAATCCAGAGGGTCCGTGTGTCCCCGTTTCAGATGCTCTGCCCCTGCCCAGGCGATCATTGCGGCGTTGTCCGTACACCATCGCAGGGGAGGGGCGACAAATTCAAGGCCGTGCCGTGTTGCCGCATCCTGCAACATCTGGCGCAGTGCTATATTGGCGGCGACGCCACCGGCTGCAACCAAGGTTTGCCCTTCCGGCCATTGATCCCGGAACAGGCGGATGGCGCGGTGTATGCGGTCGGATACGGCATCAACCACCGCGGCCTGGAATTCGGCAGCCAGATCTTGGCGGTCTTCTTCGGACAGGGGGCCTGGTGGTCGTTTCTCCACGGTCTGTCGTACGCTGGTTTTCAGCCCCGAGAAACTGAAGTCACATCCCGGGCGCCCTTTCATGGGGCGAGGCAGCCGGAAGCGGCCAGCCTTGCCCAAGGCGGCAGCTTGCTCCAGGGCTGGCCCACCCGGGTAGCCCAGGCCAAGCATCTTGGCTACCTTGTCAAAGGCTTCCCCCGCGGCATCGTCAATTGTGGTGCCCAGCCGGTGGCAGTGACCAACATCTTCCACCACCAGAATTTGGCAATGTCCGCCTGAAACCAGCAGCAGCAGGTACGGGAATGCGACGTCATGACTCAGGCGTGGGGTCAGGGCGTGACCTTCAAGATGGTTGACCGCGATAAAGGGACGCTTATGGACCATGGCCAGGGTCTTGGCCGTCATGACCCCCACAATGACCCCCCCGATCAGACCCGGCCCGCCGGTGGCGGCAATACCGTCCAGATCCGCAAATGTGCATCCGGCCTGGGCCATGGCTTCGTGTACCATGCGATCAATGTGGTCGAGGTGGGACCGCGCGGCAATCTCGGGCACAACGCCGCCATATGCCCTGTGCTCATCCAGCTGGCTCAGGATGGATTCACCGCGTATGCGCTGGCCACAGGGTGCATGGCTGTCCACGATTGCGGCCGCTGTTTCATCGCAGCTGGTTTCAATGCCCAGAACACGCATGATGCTGATTTAGTCCTTCACTTGCCCGAAGCAAGCCCTTACAACACAGGAGCTATGAATGCCACAGAGAAAGTACGCATCGGTACCCGCGGAAGTCCCCTCGCGCTTGCACAGGCACACGAGGTACGCGCCCGTTTGGCAGCGTCCTGTCCGTCTCTGGCCGCGTCGGGGGCTGTTGATGTTGTTGTAATCCGGACGACAGGGGACGCCATTCAGGACCGACCACTTTCCGAAATCGGGGGCAAAGGCCTTTTCACACGTGAGCTGGATGAAGCCATGTTGCGTGGCGATATTGATCTGGCTGTCCATTCGATGAAAGATGTGCCGACGGTTCTGCCTGATGGTATTGACCTGCCCTGCATGTTGGAGCGTGAAGATCCGCGCGATGCGTTTTTGTCCCTGAGGGCGTCGTGTTTGGCAGACTTGCCGTCCGGCTCTGTGGTGGGGACGGCCTCCCTGCGGCGCCAGGCCCAGATTCTCGCGCGTTTTCCTCATCTCCGGGTTCAGATTCTGCGTGGTAATGTCCAGACCAGAATGCAGCGTCTGGAAGAAGGGGTTGTGGATGCAACCCTGCTGGCCTTGGCTGGCTTGCGTCGGCTGGGTCTGGATAACCGTGCAACGTCTGTTCTTGATGCGGATGAAATGCTGCCTGCTGTTGCGCAGGGGGCTATTGGTATAACATGCCGTGCCAGTCACCGGGCCATGTATGATATCCTCCAGCCCCTGAGCCATCTGCCGACCATGATTCGTGTTTCCTGCGAACGTTCTTTCCTGCAAATCCTGGATGGATCCTGCCGGACCCCGATTGCCGGATTGGCCGAGTTGATAGAGGATGGAACACGTCTCTTTCTGAGGGGATTTGTTGCCAATCCGGATGGATCGGGTGTTCGCGCCGGTGTCCGTACTGGTTTGGCGGAAGATGCGATCCGTCTGGGGCGTGAGCTGGCGATGGAGCTTGCGGCCAGTCCTCGTGGCACGACGTATGGTATGGGTGGATGATGATCTGTCCGGAAGGTCAAGGGGAGCAGACAATGCGGGTTCTGGTAACACGGCCAACAGAGGATGCGGAGCGCCTGGCAGTCCCGTTGCGTGCGCTGGGCATAGGCGTAATGACAGCACCGTTGTTGGCGGTTGTTGATCATACCCCTGATTCGTTGCCGGATCTTGGGGCTGCGGGTGGTCTTCTTCTGACCAGCGCCAATGGCGCCCGTGCCCTGAAGCGTCTTCTGCATCGCTCCCCGGCTGTTGGTGACGCTGTTTATGCTGTTCCGGTTCTCGCGGTTGGTGAGCATACGGCTTGCGTGCTGCAGGATGCAGGATTCAACAACGTGCAGTCTGCAGATGGCGATGGTGCGGCCCTGTTTGAGTTGGTCTGCCGGACTTTTGGTCCGGATGCCGGTCCTCTGTACCATCTGGCAGGAGCCGAGATTGCGGGTGATCTGGCCGGTGATCTGCGGAAGAAGGGCTACGACTGCACTCATATTCCGCTGTACGAAACACAGCCCATTCCCCTTTTGCCATCCGAGGTCGTTTCTGCGTTCCGCACCAAGGATCTGGATGGGGTTGTGCTGTGTTCGGCGCGGACCGCGAAGGTTTTTATCTCACTGGTGCGTCAGGCCGGCTTGGAAAGTCATATGGCATCGGTTACGGCCTGGTGCTTGTCCAGGGCTGTTGCCGATGCGGTATCAGATCTCAAATTTGACAAGGTGCATATCGCGGAAGCCCCGCAACAGGATTCCCTTCTGGATCTTTTCCGGAGCGTTGCCGGGGCAGGGCAGGAAGGAACGCCAACTGGGGCGACTGAGCCTGACGGAGGTGTCGGGCGTGCCAAACAGGGCGGGACGACGCGCTGGCGTATTCCTGTTCTTGCTCTTGGTGTGCTCGTTGCTTTGGTTTTGGTTGGTTCGGGATGGCTGTCGTCTGTGTTCCCGCGTTTGTCTGTTCCCCTTGATCTTCCGTTGATCTCACGGGATGCAACTGTGCCGGAAATGGCAGATGTCGCTGCCTTGCGCGGGGAGCTGGATGATGTGCGTGCGGCGCTGGGCAATATGCGCCAGACGCTTGACCAGACCCGGTACCGGTTGGCCTTGGCCGAGCAGCAGATACAGCAGGGTCTTTCCGATCTTACCTTGGATCCAGAGGGTGAGTCTGAGCCGGGAGCCGATGACAATTCCCTGCAAGAGAGGATGAATGCCCTTCAGGCAGCCTTGCAGGGTATAGAGGCGCGCATGCTGCCCCCCCGCGATGATGCGATCAATGCCATGGGGCGCCGGATTGATGAATTGTCACGTGACCGAATTGGCGCAGGGACTGTTCTTGGTCTTGCCGATCGTGTTGCGGCAATGGAGGAACAGGTGCGTCGGACCTCCGGCCGTCAGGAACGTGTGGTGGCTTTTCTGCTGGCTGTCGGTCAGCTACGTGAGGCTATCGATACAGGCAGGCCTTATGGCTTGTCTCTGCGAACAGTGCGGGCCCTTATGCCTGAAGGTGTTGACCCGACTCTTTCTCTTTCTACACTGCACGATTATGCCGACAGCGGTATTGCTACGCCGGTTGCACTGGATCGTCAGCTTTCAGACCTGGTCCCGGCGATTATCCGTGCCGGTTATGGACCGGATGATCAGTCGGCATGGTGGGCGCGGACCGTGGATGCTCTGACCTCTGTTGTTTCTGTTCGTCGCGTTGATGGTGCTGATGTGGCCGAATTTCCGGCGGCTGTGACAGCCCGTGCGGTTGAGGCAGCCTCCGGTGGTGATCTTGCCTCTGCTGTGGCGGAGTTGTCGCGCCTGTCCGGTCAGGCTGTCGAGGTTGCCCAGCCATGGATCCAGATGGCTCAAGCCCGTCTTGCCGCCAATGCAGCCCTTGAGGTGTTGACTGACGAGGCTGTTGTGCGCCTGGGGACTGGTGATCCATTGCCTCCACGGAAGTCGGAGGGATAAGGGGATGGTTTTCGGTTTGCTGCGTTGGCTGGTCACGGTTGCGATTTTTGTTGCCTTGGCCGTCTGGTTGGCCCGGAATCCAGGAATGGTTTCCGTGCAGTGGCTGGGGTGGCGGGCAGATACCAACGTCCCTTTTCTTCTGATCCTGTTGGTCCTATCCGTGGGGCTTGTCTTCTGGCTTTACGGTATGTTTCGCCGGATTGTATCGCTGCCGTCAACGGTTGGGAGCTGGATGGAGCGTCGCCGTCTGAGAGAGGGGGTAGCCGCTCTTGGCTATGGCTATGCTGCGGCCTTGGCTGGTGATGCTGTTGGTTTGCGTCGTGCGGTTCGTACTGCCCGTCGTGATTTGGGCAGTGATTCTGCGGTGCTTTTTCTTTCAGCGCAGTCGGCCGAGATTGCGGGGGATCATGCGGCAGCTGCCAACATTCTGGCAGGTCTTCTCGATGTCCCCGAGGTACGCCCTGCTGCCTTGAAATCCTTGGCAAGAATGGCCGGGCGTTCCGGGCACCATGCGGAACAGAAGCGCCTGGCCCAAGAGGCTTTTGACCTTAATCCGCGTCTGGACTGGGCAGCTTCCATGTTGTTGGAGTGCCAGGTTCGGGACCACGACTGGGAGGGAGCCCTGTCTACGGCAGAGCTTGGACAGAAACTTGGTGTTCTGGAGTGGAGGCAGAGCGTCAGTGCTGTGTCTGCTTTCCGGACGGCATATGCTGAAATCCTGTTGGAACGCGGTGATACCAGCGCCGCACGACGGAATGCCCGAAAGGCCATGCGTCAGGACCGTCATTTCCTGCCAGCTGTCCTGACGCTTGTGCGTGTCTTGGGGAGGGAAGGAGCCCCAGTCAAGGCTATGTCCCTGATCCGTGATGTCTGGCCGGATATGGCACATCCTGCACTTGCCACCGCTTTTCTGGAGTTATGCGCACGCGAGCCGGAGTTGCAGCGCGTGGCCCGGGTCAAGACATTGGCCGACAGGGCTCCTTCACATCCGGAAAGCGCTTTTCTTCTGGCTACGGTTTCCCTGGAAGCCAAGCTGTGGGGGCAAGCGCGATCAGCTTTGGAGGGATTGCATCGCAACGGACTTGAAGATCCGCGCCTTGCATCCTTGATGGCTTTGATCGAAGAGGACGAAAAGAAAGACTCTGCCAAGGCGGCTCTTTGGCTCCGGCGTGCTGCCCAATGGTCCCTTGGCCGTTCCCCTGATCCGACTCCTGTCTCAGCCCGGGCTTGGCTTTATTCCGTGTTTCTGACTTCAGCCCCTGCCTCACTGTCTGCTCTGCCTGCTCCGCATCCGGAAACAGGGGATGAGGCAGACAGAAAAACCCCGGCACCCGGAGATATCTCACTGCCCTGAGATGTCTCGACGGGTAACCGGGGTAAAGTGCCCTTCTCTCTGCTCTCACCCCTTTACCAGCAAAAGGCGGGCCAGATGGGGGTATGGCAGGATTCTGCCCGAGGTCCCGATTTTTCATGACCAGTCTTCGCAAAATGCAAACCAAGGTGCAAATCTGCGGCATACTTCCCGGTCGCGGGGTCTTTGGGTTTTATCGTGTCTTGATATGTCAGGTTTCGTGGGGAGACCAGCGAAGAACAGGTGTACGGGCTGCACGGGTTTCATCCAGCCGCCGCCGTGGTGTGTAGACGGGTGCTTGATGAAAGCGTTCGGCCTGGCCTTGCCGGATTGCGGCAACCAGGCTGCGGACGGTTTCGATGAATGTATCCAGGGTTGCTTTGCTCTCGGTTTCTGTTGGTTCTATCAACAAGGCCCCCTGAACCACCAAAGGGAAGTATATGGTCATGGGGTGGAACCCTTCATCAATCAGGGCCTTGGCAAAATCCAGTGTGCTGACGCCCGTATCTTTCAGGAAACGGTCATCGAACAGGACTTCGTGCATAACCGGTCCTGTGAAGGGCGCTGACAATACATCGCCCAGTTGGGCCAGAAGATAGTTGGCGTTCAGCACGGCATCACCGGAGGCTTGCTGCAGCCCGTCCAGCCCCATGGACATCATGTAGGCCATGGCGCGTACAAACATGCCAAACTGCCCATGGTACCCCTTGAGCCGTCCAAAGGGGTTGTTCCCGTCTGCGCGTGCCTCGTCCTCCGTCTCAATCAGGCGGAATCCCTCGGGGTATCGCTTGACGTAGGGTACTGGGGCAAAACGTGCCAGTGCCTCGGACAGGACCGTTGGACCAGATCCTGGTCCGCCGCCCCCATGTGGTGTGGAAAAGGTTTTGTGCAGGTTGATATGCATTGCGTCCGCGCCAAGATCCGCAATCCGGACCCGTCCGACCAAGGCATTGAAGTTTGCCCCGTCCATGTACACAAACCCGCCGGCACGATGGACTTCTTCAGCAATCGCCGCCATCTCACTCTCAAACAGCCCGCAGGTATTCGGGTTGGTAATCATGATGGCCGCTACATGGGGGCCCATACGCTCTCGCACGGCCTTGACCGAAACACGTCCACTGCTTTCTGCAGGAATCCCTTCCACCCGGAATCCGCACAGGGTGGCTGTGGCCGGGTTGGTTCCATGTGCGCTTTGTGGGACAAGAACCGTTCTGCGTTCATCCTGCCTTTCATCCAGTGCGGCCCGAATGGCCATCATCCCGCACAGCTCCCCGTGCGCCCCTGCGGCGGGTGAGAGAGCAACAGCAGCCATTCCTGTCAGTTCTTTCAACCAGTTCCCCAACCTGTCCATCAGGGCCAAGGCCCCTTGGGACGTTGAAACGGGTTGGAACGGATGAATGGCGGCCAGACCAGAAAGCCGGGCCAGTTTCTCGTTAAGCCGGGGATTGTGTTTCATGGTACACGAGCCTAAGGGAAAGAAGCCCGTGTCGATTCCGAAGTTCTTCTGTGACAGCCGTGTATAGTGGCGCACGACCTGAGGCTCGGCCAATCCGGGCAGACCAATCTTTGTGGTGCGTCGCATTGATCCCAGTCTGGGGTGGTGTGCAGGGGCAGGGGGTAGGTCAACAGCGGTTCGTTCCGCGTGCTCGTACTCGAAGATCAGGCGCTCTTCTGTCTGAAGCCCTTTGTTACCGGTAAACGTAGACGGGGTGGTCATGCCAGTATGTCCCCCAGATGATGGACCAGAGTCCGTATCTCAGCGTCGGTGTTGGTTTCTGTGACGGCCATCAGAAGAATATTCTCGACAGTCTTGTCACCGGGCCAGAAACGACTTGCCGGAATGCCGGCCAGAATATTGCGTCCTGCCAGGGCATCGACAACCGGTGCTGCCGGCTGTTTCAGCATCAGTGCAAATTCGTTGAAGAATGTCCCGGACAGAAGTGAGACGCCCGGGATAGCTGCCAGGCGATCAGCCGCAGTACAGGCCAGCGCATGATTCAGCTCCGCGAGTTCTGTAAAGCCCTTGTCGCCCAGGAGGGTCATGAAGATTGAGAAGGCTGTGGCAATCAAGCCAGAGTTTGTGCAGATATTGGAGGTCGCTTTCTCACGACGGATGTGCTGTTCCCGCGTGGAAAGAGTCAGGACAAAGCCTCGCCGCCCTTCGCTGTCGACGGTCTCTCCGCACAGGCGTCCAGGCATTTGACGGACAAATGCGTTCCGGGTTGCAAACAGCCCGACCCCAGGCCCCCCGAATCCGGGCGGTATGGCGAGGCTCTGCCCCTCTCCAACCACGATGTCAGCCCCCATTGCGCCGGGCGGTTTCACTATGCCCAGGCTCAGCGGTTCACAGACAGCAACCACCAAAAGAGCCCCTGCGGCATGCAGGGCATTGGCCAAGTCTGTGGTGTCATACAGGTGCCCGAAGAAACCCGGTGTCTGTACGATGATACAGGCAACGTCTGTCTCGACATACTTCAGCAGATCTTCCTGATTCATCGGATCCGGGGGCAGGGTCTCGACGTCTATGGCGGTGTGTTTGAGGAAGGTGTGTGTTGTGGACGAGAAGTGCGGGTGCACCTGACCGGATATCACAACCCGCGAACGCCCGGTAATCCGTGCTGCCATGGCCGCAGCCTCGGCACAGGCGGTTGCACCGTCATACAGCGAGGCGTTGGCCACCTCCATGCCGGTGATCATGGCTACCTGGGTCTGGAATTCGAAAAGGACCTGTAGGGTTCCCTGGGCGATTTCGGGCTGGTATGGGGTATAGGCGGTCATGAACTCGCCCCGCTGGATCAGATAATCCAGTGCGGCAGGAACGTGGTGGAAGTAGTTCCCGGCTCCCAGAAAGGCAGGTCCCTTGGTACGATCCAGATTTTGTGCTGCCAGCGCCTGGATTTCCCGCTCCACATCCATTTCGCAGCGTGACCCTGGTAGATGGCATGGTGCATTGTCCCGTGCGGCTTGTGGGATAGATCGGAACAGATCTTCGATGGACCCGGCCCCGATACAATCCAGCATCTGTCGCCGGTCTTCTTCTGTGAGTGGCAGGTAACGCATAGCCCGCTCCTGCGTTATGGTCAGTCCTGGAGCGTGCCTGTAAGGGCAGCATATTCATCCCGCCTCATCAAGGAGGCGAGTTCACCCGGGTTGGACAGGGTGATGCGGAACAACCAGCCATCAGATTCGGCGGCCCTGTTGACCAGCCCCGGATCCTGCGTTAGCTGCACATTGGTCTCTGTAACGCGGCCCGAGACGGGTGTGTATACATCGGATGCAGCTTTGACGGATTCGATAACGGCTGTTTCCTGTCCCTGCGTGACCGTATGGCCGGAGTCTGGAAGATCGACAAATACGATATCTCCCAGGCGACCCTGTGCAAAATTGGTAATGCCGACCGTTCCCTGTTGTCCGTCGACCAGGATCCACTCATGTTCCTTGGTAAAATACACGTCAGCCATCCGTTCCTATCCCCGATGATAACGATGAGCGACAAAAGGCAGTTTTACAGCATGTGCCTGCACCGTACGGCCCCGGATCAGTAGATTCAGGTTGGTGCCGGGCTTGCTGAATGCGGTGTCCACGTATCCCATGGCAATGGGACGTTCCAACGTCGGAGAGAAACTGCCGCTGGTTATCGTTCCAACCGGCGTTCCATCGGGGGCTTGTATAACGGTTCCAGCCCGTGCGGGGGCCCGTCCTTCCGGCAGGATTCCGACCCGGAGACGCGGTGGGCGATCTTGTATCTGTGACAGGATGATGTCTGCACCAGGAAACCCAGCATTGCTGCGCCGTCGTTTTCCGATGGCAAACGTCAGGTCTGCTTCGACCGGGGTTGTCTCTGGAGTGATGTCTGCCCCGTGCAGGGGAAGCCCGGCTTCAAGCCGCAGGGTATCCCGGGCCCCCAAACCCGCTATGTTGACATCCGGATGCTCAAGAAGATGGCGCATCAGGCGTTCGGCATGGGATGTCGGGGCCGAAATCTCGAATCCATCCTCCCCCGTGTAGCCAGACCGGGTTACGAAACACGGGATACCATCCAGTGTCAGTGGCCCCGCATCCATGAACACCATTGACGCTGCAGCCGGTGCAAAGTGCGACAAGACGCGCCCCGCACGAGGGCCTTGCAGCGCAAGCAGGATACGGTCAGGAAACGTGATGCTGATGTCTGGCCCTGCCAGAGATTTCAGGACTGGGAAAATGACCTGTTTGTTGCCTGCGTTGGTTACGCAAAGCCACCGGTGCTGCCCATCGCTTCCTGCCCCCATATTGGCAACCATAATATCATCCAGAATGCCTCCACGGTCATTGAGGACAAGAGTATAGCGCTGACGGCCTGGTTTCAGCTCTTTCAGTGAACCCGGGCAGACAGTTTCCAGTGTTTCGGCAATGTTGCGGCCGGACAGGACAGCCTGTCCCATGTGTGAGACATCGAACAGCGCGGCAGACCTGCGACAGTGGAGATGTTCGGCAAGGATGCCCTGTTCGTAATGCAGGGGCATCGTGTAGCCGGAAAAAGGCCCCATGCGCGCACCCAGCGAACGGTGCAGTCCATCCAGGGCAAGGTCTTGACACTGATGAAGATCAACCACGGTCTCAGACACAGTCACAGCCTCCGGGGTCAGGTTACCCGATCTTGAGGTTGGCACGATCGGATTATGCTTTCTTCATGGCTCCATACATCACTTCTTGTCGCACACTGACGGTGTGTATTGATGGGTCAACGCGTCTTGGGGCGGCGATTATGGTGCAGTTCATGTGGTTCCAGCTGAAAGCCGACGTAAACCGGAGTATCTGCAGGATTACGTCCTTTCAGAGGCAGATTGATGCGTACCTCTGTATCACGAATCATCATGGTGGGTACATTGCCGTCCGGATAGCGGAACGTAACCGGGAAAACCTGTTTCCCTGCGGTATCGGGGAAAAAGGCGGGAATGGCAACAAAGTACTGGAACGTACCTGTTTCTTCAGAGGCTGCCGGTCCTTTGCTGACAGCAAACAGCACCTTCATCCGTATATCCATGCTGTCCGTTTTGGCATCGTAGCCGCAATCACCGGAGAAATCGACCAGCTCGGACTGGAATACGATATCCGTCAAATCCTGTCCCCTGTCGTTGCGGAAACGGGTCAGGCTGGCCGTATCCTTGTCAATACGGACATCAGGGCATGTCGGTGAGGACGTATCTTTTCCGAAGCATCCCGCCAAGGCAAGAGAAAGCATGGAGAAGGTGATAGCAGTTGCTTGACGACACAGAACCAAGGCACGCGAAGGACTCATCATATCTCTCGATCAAACCAGACAGGAGTGAAGGTGTAACGTGTTTCTGTTTTCCCTGCAACGCATGGTGCCGGAACTGGATGTCATGATCCTGCGATCGTCATACCCTCCACGCAGACAGATGGAGAGTCGGTTCCCTGAAGGAATTCCAGGTCATTGGCCGGAACCATGGTGCGGAACATGTCTTTCAGGTTTCCGGCAATAGTAATTTCATGGACCGGGAAGGCGATTTGTCCCTTTTCAATCCAGAACCCTGAACATCCACGGGAATAATCCCCGGTAACCATGTTGACACCCTGTCCGAACAGGTCCGTGACCATAAGCCCTGTCCCGATCCGGGCCAGCATGGCATCAAGGCTTTCCTTGCCGGGTTCCAGCCAGACATTGGAAACCCCGGGCGACGGTGGCGCGGAAACCCCGCGTACGGCATGTCCTGTACTTTTGAGACCCAATTGCCGGGCGGATGCAAGGTCCATGGTCCAGGTGGTCAGAACCCCGTCCTCGATCAGGCGGCGTCGCACCGTTGGCAGACCTTCGGCATCAACCGGGCGTGATCGCAGCCCCCGCGGACGGTGAGGGTCTTCAGTGATGTGTATGCCGGGCGAAAACACCATCTGGCCGAGAGAGTCTTTCAGAAACGATGTGCCACGTGCGATGGAGGCTCCATTGATGGCTCCGCACAGGCTTCCAACCAGCCCGCGGGCAACCCGTGACTCGAACACGACGGGCACCTTGCACGTCTTGATCTTGCGTGCCCCCAGCCTGCGTACCGTGCGTTCTCCTGCCTTGCGCCCCACGCTCTGTGGATCAACCAGATCAGACAACCAGACCGCAGAGGTCCACTCATAATCACGTTCCATACCGTCACTACCTTCTCCGGCAATGACTGATACAGACAGTGAGGAACCTGAAGTGCGGTAGCTGTGTTCGAAGCCATTGGATGCGACCAGCGTGACCGTTGATGCACCCCACGAAGCATCTGCGCCTTCGGAGTTGGTAACGCCTGATACAGAGCGCGCGGCTTCTTCTGCGGCGCGTGCCATGCCGATCAATTCGTCTGCAGAAGCTTCCCTTGGGTCAAAACTGTCCAGATCCGGAATGGTGCGGGCCAGGTCAGATGGGTCAGCCAGTCCGGCAAAGTGATCTTCGGGGACGGTGCGCGCCATGGCCATGGCGCGTTCTACCAGTTCTGCAAGAGCTGCCTTGCTGCGATCTCCTGATGAGACGATAGCCTGACGTTTGCCGATCAGGACCCGAAGCCCGATATCGCCGCCTTCCGCTTGTTCCAAGGTTTCCAGTTTTCCATTCCGGCAGGTTACGGAAATGGACCGACCGTCAATCAAGAGACCGTCAGCAGCATCGGCACCTGCACGACGGGCAGACTGTACCAAGTCATCCAGGATGCCTCTGGCGTCAGGGTGGCGAACAGTCGGAATGGAAAAAGCAGTCATGGCATGGATCCGTTTTTTTTTGCGGAGGCAGGCGAGTGAGCGCCGTGTGTGCAGGGCACATGTGTAGCAGTTTTTTTTCAGCATGTATTGCTGTTGTTGAGCATGGGAAACCCTGCACAGAGAGTGTGACGCGGCCTTGTTTGTTCAGCCTTGTTTGTGGTCGGCTTGTTCCAGCTGCCCTGGTGAACGTTTTCACTTTATATAGGGGTGATATGCAGGTGTGTGTGTATGGCATGAGAAGGATGCGTAATAAACAAATAGTATATACAATCCATATTGTATCAGCATGAGACATTCGCTGAATTCATGTGATTAAAATCATTAATAGTTATTGTAAACAGCATATTGTGATTATATGTCTATTATGTGGCAATTATGATTGGTGGTGTGGAGCCAGCCCTGATTTATCGGTAGATTCCGCCAGACAAAACACAGCCATACAAGCATGGGGGATTCTCCGGTGTCTCAGATTCCGGGTAGCAGTGCGCTTTTCTGTCTTTTAACGGTCGCCGCAACCGTTTTCTCGCTTGGGTTTGCCTTGCGTTTCCTGGATTGCCTTGTGGGGTGGTCACGTTTGGTCGTGTTTTCAGTGTATGGTGCCATGATTATTATTGTGGCTACGCTGCTGACACTAGCTGTCTCCTTGCGGGTTCCTGATTTGGCATATGGATCTGTGATCACAGGGATAGATGCTACAGATGTGGCCGGAATGGTTGTCAGCTTTTGTCTGTCCATTCTGGTTGGTCCTCTGGTGGGATTCGGTGCTGCACTGGCTGCGTTGCCGGTCGACATGCTGCGTCACGTAGCCAGTGGGGGATGTGTTTCGTATCTTGTTCTGTGCGGTCTTGGCCTTGGGCTTGGAGTGATCTACAGGCGTCGTACACCGAGCCATGTGCTGTCTGTCGGTTTTGTCGCTTCTGCCATAGTATCTGCTGTCTCTGTCGGTTCTTGCCTCATCGCTGCTCCTTCCGTTCCTGTCGATGTTGTTGTCTTTGAAATTACGGCTGTGGCACTGACGACGGGCCTTCTCCTTATGGGAACCTTGGTTTTTATGCGCCGGGAACTGGGTTCCTCTGTCTCTTCTCTACGAACTGGATCTTCTTCGGCATCCGAGTCTGCGACGCACAGGAAGGCACTGGAGAAGCGGGTTCGTGAGTATTCCAGAACCCTGGAGGAAGCGGAAAGTCGCTACAACGCACTATCAGATTTGTGCCCTGATGCGCTGCTCGTTCACGTCAGTGGTTCTATTGTTTCCGCCAATGCGGCAGCAGCCAGAATCCTGGGTTATCCAGATGCCGACAGCTTGATTGGTGTGACCTTCATGACATTAGTGCCGGATGATTTGCACGACCGTGCTTCGGCTCGCACACGACTGGCCATGGGAGGGCATCCCTTGCCTTATGTTGAAGAACGCTTGTTATGTCGTGATGGATCTATTGCGCATGTCGAGGTTGGTGGGCGTCCCGTGACATTCTGCGGAGCTCGTGCTGTCATGCTGATGATACGTGATGTTTCCCGCCGCCGGGAGGCTGAGGCAGCCTTGAAAGAAGGGAGTGATCGTTGGCGCCTTCTGTTCGAAAACATGCCCGATCCGATCGTGATCCTTGATCTCGATATTGGTCGAATCGAGGCAGTGAATGCCAGTGCGAGGATTTTCTTTGGTGACGTGTTCCAGAACAAAACCGATGCCGTCGATGTATCCTGGAGTCTTGCCTCGCTTTTGTGTGCGATCGCGTGCGAAACAGAAGAGACTCGTACATGCATTACCAAGGTTCTGCCGCGGGCCACGGGAATGGCAGGCCCGTCCAGTCTTTGCATTACGCGCTTCCCGTATAACGGGCGCCGCAAGGCGCTGATGCTGGTGCGTGACTCTGGTGTCGCGACAAAATCACTGTGGAGCCGCCAGTCGCCTTTCAAGAACGTGGTGCTGCCGGAGAGAGTTTGCTCTTAGGTTATGTTCTTGACCCAGTGTGTTACGTCGCGGAGCACATCTGCCCGACAGGTATCGCGGAACAGGAGGTGCCAGCCTTCCGGGTAGACAACGATCTTGCAGGATTGCGCCGGCATAACACACATTGCAGTCTGCACGGCTTTCAGTGGGATGACAGGATCATGCTTCCCGTGTAGCCACAGCAGCGGTGTTGTCACGGTTGGACAGACTGACCAAGCCTTGTCCATCAGAGCTGTAACGCCGTGCAGGGCGTCTATCCTGACATCTCTTATGACGAAAGGGTCATTTTTCCAGTACGCGAGGGTGTCCGGATTATCGCTCGGGCGTATCCGTGAGGTCCGTGTGTTCAGCGTTTTTTTGGGAAACAGGCGATTCATGACGAAAAGAAAGGCTCGGTATGTACGCGGCATGGATGCCTTGGACCAGACAGCGGGTGCAGAGAGGATAGCCCCGTCCACATGAATTTTTTCTGTTTGCGTCAGAAGACAGAGAGCGACAGCTCCGCCCATGCTTTCCCCGAAAAGAAACAGGGGCTTTTGGGGCCACAGTGCACGTATCTGGTTCAGAATACAGGTCGCATCCTGAACCAGTGCAGCATCTCCCGGCCAATGGCCTGCATCAGGATTTCGTCCGAATCCCCGCTGGTCATAGCTGTATAGGGCTATGACCTGTTCTGACAACCATGCACCGGCGCCGGCAAAGGCAGAGCTATGGTCATTGAAGCCATGCAGGCCCAGCACGATGCTGTCTGGCTCAGCCAAATCGGGCAGCCACGCCTGCATGGGCAGAGCCTTGCCGTCCCTCATGACAAAGGTGCCGGTGCTGTGCATGGTGTTCAGGCGCTTTGTCGTGTCTGACACCCGGTGCCAGTCAGCTGCAGGAAGATATCCTCCAGATCCGCTTCATCCGTGCTCAGGTCGCGAATGCTGTAGCCGGCCCGGTGGACGGCTTCCAGAAACTCAGGTATTTTTGCCTCGGAGGGACGGTAACGAAAGACAACAGCATTGCGTGTTGTATCAATGTCTCCTCCTACAAGGGCAATGGCATCCGGCAGGGAACTGAGGGGTTCATGGACCATGATTGTCAGTGTCTTGTTGTCCAGGCGACCAAGAAGAGCGGATGTCGTGTCACACGCAACGAGTTTACCGCGATTGATGATGGCAATCCGGTCGCATAACTCCTCGGCCTCTTCCAGGTAATGGGTTGTCAGGATGACGGTTGTTCCCCTACGGTTCATGGCCCGCACCTGTTCCCACAACTGTTGACGCAGTTCGATATCAACGCCGGCTGTTGGTTCATCAAGAACAAGAATCGGCGGACTGTGGACCATGGCCTTGGCTACCAAAAGGCGGCGGCGCATGCCCCCGGAGAGGGTCCGGGCATAGGAATGTGCTTTGTCACTGAGTCCGACCGTGGCCAGGATGTCATCCGTGCGTCTTTCTTTGGCCGGTACGCCATACAGGCCTGCCTGAACTTCCAGAAGCTCGCGCGGGCTGAAAAAGGGGTCAAGGTTCAGTTCCTGTGGCACGACCCCGATGGACAGGCGGGCCTGCCGTTCCTGCTGGTCCAGGTCGTTGTTCCAGATCCGTACCGTGCCCGAGGTCTTGCGCACCAGTCCGGCCAGAATATTGATTAATGTTGACTTACCGGCTCCGTTCGGTCCGAGAAGAGCAAAAAAAGACCCGCGCGGGATGTCCAGGGTGATGTTGTCAAGAGCAACTTTTGGTCCGGCACCGCCTCTGGCCGGGTAAACCTTGCAGACGTTGTGCAGCGAGATCGCGTTATCTGGGCAGTCCTGGTGTGAAACGGGCATTGCTGTGACTTTTCCGGTTGGCTGGGTTGCTGTGACTGTGGCATTGATCGCAGGGTTATACCGGGTATCATTTGTATCCGGGCGTGGTTCATTATACACGGAGACAGGAAACAATGTCCCATACTGCCACAGTCACTGTGACCGAGACGGTCGAGGTCGAATCCATGGAAACGTCCTGCGACGGGGGTTCGCCTGCCCAAGGTCACCCCAGGGTATATCTGCATCTGGATCCAGACAGCCATGACATTGTTTGCCCGTATTGTTCCCGCAAATTTGTCCTGAAGGCTGGTGCCTCGGCAGCCGGGGGGCATTGATACCCGCTATGGGACGGTGTCTGATTCCGGGTCCTGCATGATGTCTTTTTAATGGCATTACCTTGGTTTTGTGTGTCCGCCCTGCAGGACGATCTTGCGGGGCGTTGTGGTTTTTGAGGCGCAAGGGCGTGATATGAAGCATCTCTTTCTGGTTGATGGATCTGGTTACATCTTTCGCGCCTATCATGCCTTGCCTCCCCTGTCCCGTAGCGACGGTACCCCGACAAATGCGGTGTCCGGGTACACCAGCATGATGATGAAGCTGGTCGAGGACACGGATGCGGACTATGTGGCGGTTATCTTTGATGCCGCTCGCCGGTCTTTCCGGAACGATATTTATGCGGATTACAAGGCGCATCGTCCTCCCCCGCCCGAGGATCTGGTTCCCCAGTTCTCCCTGATTCGCGAGGCAACAGCAGCGCTTGGCGTGGCTCATGTGGAAATGGATGGATTCGAGGCCGATGACCTGATCGCAACCTACACCCTTATGGCCCGTCAGCAGGGAATGAGGGTGACGATTGTCTCCTCCGACAAGGATCTGATGCAGCTGGTCGGGGAGGGGGTCGCGCTCTACGACGCCATGAAGAACAAGACGATCGGTCCGGAGGCCGTGCTCGACAAGTTTGGCGTTGCGCCGGAGAAGGTCGTTGATGTGCAGGCTTTGGCCGGCGATGCTTCCGATAATGTGCCCGGGGTGCCGGGGATCGGGATCAAGACTGCAGCCGCCTTGATTACGGAATACGGTGATCTGGATACCCTGTTGTTGCGTGCGCCCGAGATTCGTCAGCCCAAGCGGCGGGCAAGTTTGATCGAGCATGCTGATGCTGCCCGTATTTCGCGTCAGCTGGTGACATTGCGTCAGGATGTGCCGGTACCGGTGCCACTTGAGTCTTTTGCCCGGCGTGCTCCGGACCCGGATGTTCTGGTTCCATTTCTTGAGACGATGGAATTCCGCCGGCTGCTGTCGATGGTGCGTGCCCGCACAGCCTCTGTTGTTCCGTACGGAGAAGCAGAGACCGGGGCTGCTGCAGGCAAGGCAGAAGAGTCGGTGTCCTATGAACTGGTACAGGACCTTCAGGCTCTGCAGCGGTGGGTGGACCGGGCCATGCAGATAGGCATTGTGGCCGTGGATACTGAAACCGATGGCCTGGATCCCATGCAGGCGCGTCTTGTCGGCATTTCTTTGGCGGTTGGTCCGGGGCAGGCCTGCTACATTCCCCTGCGGCATGGAATGCAGCAGCAACAGGGTGATCTTCTGGCAGGACCAGTGCCGGAAAAACCGCAGCAAGTTGCAATAGCAGATGCGGTCGCCATCCTGCAGTCTCTCTTTCTGGATCGCAGTGTTCTCAAGGTTGGGCACAACATCAAGTTTGACCTTCATGTCCTAGCCCGCGAGGGACTCGTGTTGACGCCGGTGGATGATACGATGGTGTTGTCCTATGTGCTGGATGCTGCCAGCCACGGTCATGGTATGGATGAACTGGCGGAGCGCCATCTGGGGTACCAGACCATCCGCTATGAGGATGTGTGCGGGAAGGGCAAGGCTGCGGTTACCTTTGATCAGGTTCCTCTGGACAAGGCCTTGTCCTATGCTGCCGAAGACGCCGACATCACCCTGCGCTTGCATACACTGTTTCGTGACCGGCTGACAGCGGAACGTATGGTGGCTGTTTATGAGATGCTCGACCGTCCCCTGATACCTGTCTTGTTCGCCATGGAAGAGGAGGGGATTGCCGTCAATCGTACGGCGCTCGAGTCCCTGTCATCTGACTTTGCAGGACGCATGGTGACCTTGGAGGCTGACATACAGGATCTGGCGGGTGAGGCTTTCAATGTGGCCTCTCCCAAACAGCTGGGTGATATCCTGTTTGGTCGGATGGGGCTGAAAGGCGGCAGGAAAAGTGCCCGGACTGGTGCATGGTCAACAGATGCCGAGGTACTGGAGTCTCTGGCCGCCGAAGGGCATGCGTTGCCGCAGAAGGTTCTGGACTGGCGGGCCCTTGCCAAGCTGAAAAGCACCTATACCGATGCCTTGGTGCGTCAGATCAACCCTCGTTCCGGCAGGGTCCATACGCGTTTTGCGATGACAGTCACGACCACGGGGCGGCTGTCGTCCAATGATCCAAATTTGCAGAATATTCCGATACGGACCGAGGAGGGGCGCAAAATCCGGCAAGCATTTGTGGCGCGTCCGGGCTGCGTGTTGCTGTCGGCAGACTATTCACAGATCGAACTGCGCTTGGTGGCCCATGTTGCTTCTGTTAGCGCTCTCAGGGACGCCTTCCACAACGACCAGGATATTCATGCCATGACGGCAAGCCGTGTTTTCGGGGTGCCTGTTGCGGGAATGGATCCGATGCTGCGCCGGCGGGCCAAGGCGATCAATTTCGGGATTATTTACGGCATATCGGCCTTTGGCCTTGCGCGTCAGCTTGGCATTTCCAACGGAGAGGCCAAGGCGTTCATCGATGCGTATTTTGCCATGTTCCCGGAAATTCGCGATTATATGGAGCAGACAATCGAGCAGGCGCGCCGGCAGGGATTTGTAAGAACCTTGTCCGGCCGCAAGTGCTTTACACCGGATATCCAGAGCAAAAACCCGGCCCAGCGTGCCTTTGCCGAACGGGCTGCTGTGAATGCCCCGATACAGGGCAGTGCGGCCGATATCCTGAAGAAGGCGATGATTGCACTGCCATTGGCTCTGGAGGAGAAAGGGCTGCGGGCACAGTTACTGTTGCAGGTTCATGACGAGCTGGTTTTCGATGTGCCCCGGGATCAGGTCGATGAGACCCGTTCTGTCGTGCGATCGGTCATGGAGCGTGCGGCTGTATTGTCGGTTCCGCTGATCGTGGATACGGGCGTTGCGGATACATGGGCTGGCGCGCACTAGAGGACGTCACCTTGTTCATGAAGCCTGAAGGTGTGTCGGGTCTGTTGAGCTGTCTGCCCCCGCTGTACTTTCCATCGGCAGGGGCAGGCCGCACAGTGTACGGGATGTGTTGTTGATTGCGTCCTCGATCGTCCTGTTGAAGGTTTCGCGGTCCAGTCCCGGCGGAACAGGTGGCAGGTAGCGGACCACAATCTCTCCCGGATAGCGCATGAATGAACTGCGGGCCCAGAACATGCCGGTATTGAGAGCAACCGGAACAACGGGAACAGACTTGCCAAAGCGTGAATACAAGGCAGCTGCTCCCGGCTGGAATGGCATGTATTCGGTTGTCTGGGTGCGTGTTCCTTCGGGGAACAGGATGATCTGGGATTCGCGCCCAAGGGCCTCTTCTACACCCCGCAGCATGACCTTCATGGCCGTTGCCCCGGCCTTGCGGTCGACGGCGATCATCCCGGATTTCCGCATATGCCAGCCAACAATCGGAACAGATAGCAGTTCTTTCTTCAGAACATAAACAGGCTTTCCCAGAACCATCGGGAAATACAGTGTTTCCCATGTTGACTGGTGCTTGCTCATGATAATGCAGGGCCCTTGGGGCAGGTGCTCCCGTCCTTCCTCACGCCAGCGAATACCGCACAGGAAGCGTGCGCCGAAAACCAGGCCATAGGCCCACCACCGTGCTGCCAGCATTGACCGTCGCCCGGGTACAAGCAAAAGAGGCATCAGCACAACGCCGATTGCGACTGTCCACACGACATAAAAAATATTGAAGACAAGCGAACGCAGAACAACAAGCAGGATCACTGTGGATGGGCTCCGTCTTTTTGAAACATATGTAGCTTTGCAACCGGTATCCCCGTGACCGGTTTTGGTATTCCCGGTGCATCGGGAAGGGACAAGCGGAGCCGTGCCAACAGATACTTTGTATACTCTGTGGCAAAAAGAGCTGCTGTTCCAGGGTATTGCCACCAGTTATCCTGCTTTACAAGCCCGGGAAATACAGGATGTGGAATAATGGTGGCTTCTGGCATGGCAGCCTGGAATTCCAGAAGACTGCGCCGCATGTGGTAGCTGCCGGTTACCAGACGCATGGAGCTCAAGCCGTGACTCCGTAACCATATGGCGGTTTCCCAAGCGTTCCCAACTGTATCAGCAGCAATGTGCCCCAGTTCTATGTGACTCCGCAGGGCTTCCGGTTTCAGGGTTCCGGAGTCGCGCAGAAGCTCTCCCGGTGTGGTGCCTGGCCCGGCCCCGGAAATGAACAGCACGGACCCCATGCCTTGTTCCAGAAGTCGGAAGCCGGTCTGCATCCGCTCGCTGCCACCGGTCAGTACTACGATTGCGTCGGTTCGGGTGCTGCTGTCTTCCACTTGGTCCGGCATGGTGGCTGTGAACCAGACAAGCCCCGGAAGCCATAGAGCCAAAAAAGCCAGCCCCGTTATGGTCAGGCTTGCACAAAGGCGGAGAAGAAACCGGGTCAGAACCATGGGCGTTGTTCCTGTTGGTGGCGACAGGAGGTGAGCAGGGCGTTCAGAGCATGTGTGCCAGCTGCCGACGTACGGTGATCCGTGTCGTCAGGACAGCAAGCCCGGCGGCCAGGAATGGCAGGCTGCATAATGCGACAACATGCAAGGCATCAACAGATGTTTCCGGTATCAGGCCGCCGTCGATGTCGGCCAGGATGGAGCGTACACCCCACAGGGCAGGCCATGCCAGTACAAGCCCCAGAAGGCTGCCCGCCACGGCATGTATGCAGGTCCGGCGGGCGAACTGCCCTGCAATATAGCTGTCTGTTGCTCCCACCAGATGCATCACTTCGATCTGTGGACGATGAACGGCCAGCGACGCCCGGGTTGCGTGGACAACAGTGGCCGTTGTTGCACCCACAACAAGGGAGAGCATAATCCAGGCCAGAAGGCGCAGGATAACCGAAGCCTTGATCAGCCGTGACAGCCATACCCGGTGATCATCGATTGTTGTTCCGGGGGCTATGGCCTGCAGGTGCTTTTCCAGCACGGCAAGGTCACTGCCACTTCCTCCATCCAACGATACATCAATCAAATGTGGAAGCGGGAGTTCGTGGGCCAAGTTCCCGGCACCAAGCCATGGCTCCAGAAGCGTTGCGACGTGTTCTGCTGGAATAGGCTCTGCACGTTGTACGCCCGGCAGTGTTTCAAGGCTCCGCGCAATGTGGTCGATACGTTTATGCGTTGCACTGCCCGGCCCTGTATCCCCCGCCATGGCAGGGATTTGTATGGTCAGGGTGCCGGTCATCGTGCTCTCCCACCGTGTGGACAGACTGCTGAGGGTCAGAGCACCCGTTAACGCCATGGCAGCCAGAAATGTCATGATAGCGACCAGCCAAGGCAGAAAGTGACCTGCGGGGTCTGTTGCAACAGGCAGATCGGTACGGAACCATCCAGCTATCATGATACAGATTCTCCCCCGGGTATGAACGCGGTGGCAGGGCTTTCTGAAATACTGACGTGGCCATCCTGAAGCATAAGGCAAGGTGCGGGGAAACGCCGTAAAAGCTCTTCGTTGTGGGTCGCCATGACAATGGTGGTGCCAAGCCGGTTTAGTTCCATGAACAAATGCATCAGCCGGGTTGCTGTTTCTGCGTCAACATTGCCTGTCGCTTCATCAGCCACCAGGATGTCGGGTCTGTTGATGACGGCCCGTGCAATGGCAACCCGTTGTTTTTGCCCGCCAGAAAGAATTGCCGGCTTGGTGTGCATGTATTTTTCCAGACCAACCCACTCCAGAAGTTCAGGAACATGCCGTTGTATGCTGGCTTCCGATACGCCGGCAACTCTCAGGGGGAGGGCCACGTTATCAAGAGTTGATAGGTGGTCCATAAGCCTGAACTCCTGGAATACAACGCCGATCCGTCGCCGCAGGGCAGGAAGATCTTTTCGACTGATGGCACCAACGTCGATATCAAACAGGGACAGCCGCCCGCGCGAGGGGCGCCTTGCCAAGTATAACAGGCTGAGAAGCGAGGTTTTTCCAGCCCCCGAAGGCCCGCACAGGAAATGGAAGGAGCCGGGGGGGAGATTGAAGCTGATATCCTGCAGGACTTCTGGCCCGTTGCCATAGCGCAGGCCAACGCACTCGAGGCGGATGGCCGAGCCACCGCGCTCACCTGCAACGTTTACGGTTTTTTTGTCCTGACCTCTGGGTAGGTATGTCACGCAGACCCTGTCCTTTGTTCCATGCGGGCCGGAGCGCAGATTGGCACAGGCTGTCGTCTGCGTCCACAGGGAGCGGAGAGTCAAATCGGCAGCCATGTTTTTCTGTTCGATACCGCTATGCTTGTTTCAGGGCAGACCCCGTTCTATAAGAGACAAGATACACCGGGGCTGACAGATACGTTCATGGATATTACCTGTCCCAATTGCGCGACTCTTTTCTCCGTGCCCGAAGGGGCGATCGGTCCGAACGGGCGCAGGCTGAAATGCTCGCAGTGCGGCCATTTGTGGCGGCAGATGCCGCCCTCTGCGGCGCCTGTCCAGGCGCCTGCAGAATCTGCGCCTGTTGTCGAGCCGCCGGCTCCGCTCCCTCCTGATCCTTTGCCCCCGGAACCCTTGCCACCGGTGTCCGATCTTCCAATGGAGGCCGAGCCGCCGCCATCCCCTGATGACGATGCCGAGGTTGATATTGATCCGGTTGCCTCTGATATCATCGGTGATATCGGCGAGGATCCGGATTTTGATCCCATGGGGCCTGTTGACGCCGCCAGCGCCCATGATGCGGAAGATGATGACGCCTTGGCTCGTCTCGATCCACTGGAAGCGGACGATTCTGACTCGCCGCGTCATGGTGACGATGCGCTTGAGGAATTTTCTGGTCTTGTCAGTCGCGATGACGATGCCATTCCCGATTTTCCGGACTTCCCCGACGGCGATGATATTGCGTCACCCTTTGTGCGCAAGAAGACAAGTGGTGGCGGGTGGATCCGGACTCTGTTCTCCTCGATCCTGTTCCTAGTCATTGTTGTTGGGGTTATGGCTGGTGCGGCCTGGTTCTGGCGTGTGCCGATTGTAAAGACCTATGAGGATGCCGAGGCCCTGTTCCGGATGGTTGGTATAGAGATTGATATCCCCGGTCTTGGTCTTACCTTCCGCGAGGTGACCGGGGAACGTGTCCTGCATGGCGGGGTTGATAACTTGGTTGTGCGTGGTTTTGTGGCCAATACCTCCTCTAGTTCCCGTCTTGTTCCTTTTATTCGCCTTGTGCTCTTTGACGGGACCGGTCGTGTTGTCCAGGAGCTGGCCGCGCAGGCCCCGGTTACCGAACTGGCAGCCGGTGATACAACGGGTTTCCGTGTTCAGCTCCAGAATCCATCGGCTGCGGCGCGACGTTTTGAGGTTGAGTGGGCGCGTGGCCGCATGCCCTCCTCTTCATCCGGTGCGGGGGATACCGCTCCTGCCGGCGCGTCTGTCCCCTGATTGCCCTGTCCTTGTGACCGGGGTTGGAGGTGCGTTGTCTGTTCAGCCTGTGTCCTGTTTCTGCATGTGCCGGATCACTTTCCGCATGACACTGGGTAGCGCTTCCTGATCAAAGTGTTCCGGCTTGACCCAGCGTCCGGCGATGTTTCCTGTCTGTGCGACTGTTCCGGTAATAACCTCTAGCTCCAGGTCAAAATGAGAGAACGTGTGGTGCACCGTTCCCGCAATTGTGTGCCATGTCTCTCCCTGTATCGGGGCGTGGGATGTTGCATTTTCCAGTGTCCATGGAGTTTCCTGCCATGGAGTGGACGGAATTTCGGTCATGCCGCCCAGAAGCCCTTTTGGTGGGCGTTGCCTCAGCAGGACAGCGCCTTTGGGCTCGGTGATCCAGAACACGGTTCCGTAGCGGCCGGGCCGCTTTGCCTTGGCCGTTTTGTACGGTAGTTCTGCTGCTATGCCCTGGTGGTACCCCTTGCACAGACTGACCCACGGGCATATCTGACAATTCGGGCTGCGTGGGGAGCACAGCGTGGCTCCCAGGTCCATAACAGCCTGTGCATAATCACCACAGCGCTGCTGTGGAGTAAGGGCATCTGCAAGGGTGCGCAGGTGTTTCTTTGCCCCGGGGAGAGGGTCTGTTACCGCGTGCAGTCGGGCCATGACACGTTCGACGTTGCCATCCACAACCACGGCCCGCTGTCCGAAAGCGATGGACGCAATGGCCGCAGCCGTATAGGCCCCGATTCCGGGGAGCATGAGCAAGGCTTGCTCTGTACCGGGAAAATGGCCGCCATGATCCCTGACAATGATGCGTGCGCAGGACAGCAGGTTACGCGCCCGTGCGTAGTACCCAAGGCCCGCCCATGCAGCCATGACGTCCGCATCATCAGCTGCGGCAAGGGCTTCAACCGTTGGCCACCGCGAGAGGAAGGTCAGATAATAAGGCCGGACGGCTGCCACAGTTGTTTGCTGCAACATGATTTCGGACAGCCAGACATGATAGGGATCGGCGTACATGCCCGGTGGACTGCGCCATGGGAGGTGTCGGTGATTGCGATCATACCAGGCAAGCAGAATGGTATCCGGTGATGCAGATGTCATGGTCGGTCATTGTTCGGTTCTGTGCGGCGCTTACACTGAAGGCAGGCCTTGCCAAATGCAAGGCGTTGTCCCATGTTTTCTGGTGTCTTCTTGTTGGATGGTTGTCTTTTGTCCAAGTCTTTGCCCGGTTCTGGAAAACCAGCTTTCGCTGCTGCCTCCCGCAGGTTGGCCCGGGGTCCGTTGGCTGTTGGTGCTGTCAGTGACTTGGTATCACGTCCAATTCTGGGGAAAAACGGGCTCGCCGAGGGCAGTCTGATAGCCAACTGGGCGGCCATTGTCGGTGAGGCTGTCGCAAAACAGACTATGCCCGAGCAGTTGCGTTTTTCCAAGGGAACGCGTGCAAATGGGGAACTGCTGATTCGTGCGGCATCAGGACCTGTTGCTCTCAAGCTTGATCACGATCGCCTGTTCATTCTTGATACAATCAATCGGTATTTCGGTTATCAGGCTGTGGCCCGGATCAAGATCATACAGGCTCCGCTTCCTCTTCCTCCACGGTCATCACGTGTTGCTCCTCCCAGAAAGCTCTCGCATCAAGAGGAAGAGGAATTAAATGATCTCTTGGATGATGTAACCGATCCAGAGCTGCGAGCAATATTGGATCGGTTGGGCCGTCATGTGGTGGCGCGTTCATCGGATGCATAGTGCTGTAGCGCCTATGCGGATTCTATCGTCTGGCTTCCGTCAGGAATTTGCCTATTTTATAGGCATCCCCGTGATTCTCTCAGTCCGGCTGTGGTGAACAGCACTGCCAACAGGAAAAGACCGAACTTATCCACAGATGCTGAGGATAAAAATCCTGCCAGAGATGTGGTGCTCAGCCCTATGTCTTGTCCGATGACAGGGTTCCGGACTTGTAGCTTCCATCTGCAACCTGATCCAGCAGGGTCAGCATCTGGCTTATATTGAAGGGTTTGCAGATATAGTCATCGATGCCGGCATCGCGTGCCCGCTCGATATCTTTCTTCATGGCACCGGCGCTGACAGCAATGATCGGGACGGGGCGATCCAGAACACCGCCACGCAGCCTTTGTGCAATTTCAATACCGGTCATGTCTGGCAGGTGTATGTCCAGAAGAATGAGATCGGGTTTTTCGGACAGTGCCATTGAAATACCGGTGGCGCCGTCTTCGGCCATGACCAAGGTGACATTCTCGCGCAGGTCCATGACGTCGCGCATCAGATCCCGGTTTGCTGGATTGTCTTCAACATAAAGGACCTTGAGAGGTTTCTCGCCGCTTCCGGCGGGAAGTTCCTCGACGATTTCCTCTTTCTTGGCTTTGACGGTGTTGTCGCCGGCAGGCAGATCAAACCAGAACGAAGAGCCGACACCCTGTGTGCTCTCTACTCCAATCTTACCATTCATATGTGCTAGGATCTGGCTGGTGACGGTCAGGCCAATGCCGGTTCCTTCGATGTTGGTTGCCTCAGCACCCAGTCGGTTGAATGGTTCAAAGACTTTCTTGAGCATTTCCGGCGCAATGCCGATGCCGGTATCTTGGACCGTAACCCGGACGTGCCCGGCTTCCGGTGCGGGGCCGATCTTGAAGTACACATGCCCGGCTTCACGATTGTACTTGATGGCGTTGGAGCCCAGGTTGATGATCACCTGCTTCAGACGCGAGCGGTCAGCCATGACGAAGACGGGGTCGGTACTGCCTTCTGCATGAATGGTGATTTGCCGCTTTGCGGCCAAGGGTTCCAGCAGGGCTGTTGATTCCGTTACCAGAAGCCTGACGTCAACATTTTCCACCGAAAGATCAACTTTGCCGGCTTCAATACGTGCAAGGTCAAGAATTTCGTTGATCAGACGCAGCAGGTGATCACCGGCATCCAGAATGTGCTGAACGTATTTTTTCTGGGCCGTAGTCAGTGCATTCGCCGATGCGGCCCGCAACAGCTGTGCAAAGCCAAGAATGGCATTGAGAGGTGTTCTCAGCTCATGGCTCATGCTGGCCAGGAAGTGGGACTTCGCGGCATTGGCACGTTCAGCTTCTGTCCTTGCTTCGTCCAGGCGTGTCTCGAACAGGCGACTTTGGGTAATATCGCGCCCTGTCCCGCGGTAGCCGGTAAAGTCGCCGTTGAAGTCGTAAACGGGCTTGGCATTGATGCGGAAGTAGAGCCGTTCCTCTATACCCTGCATGCTCATGTCATAACGGATGAGAGGTGCGCGCTGCTCCATCATTTCTTCAATGGAGTCCGCTCCTTGGCTGACGTCTGATATGGTTCCGTTTCCAACCAGTTCGCTCAGGCGTCGGCCAACAATGCGTTCCCGTGCCAGACCGGACACGCTGAAGAAGCGATCCGAGACGAGGGAGATGCGACCATCCAGGCCTGTTTCCCAGAACCAGTCGGAAGAAACCTCGGTCAGGTCCTTGAAACGCTCTTCGCTTTGGCGCAATGCCTCCTCGACCGAGCGCCGTTCCATGATTTCTTGATTAAGGTGGGATGTGCGTTCCTCAACGCGCAACTCAAGGGCATCGTTGGACTTGCGGAGATTCTCTTCGGCCAGGCGTCTGGCCTGCAACTCTGCTTCGGCAGAGCGGAGCAGGCGGTTGAAGGAGAGGACAAGGAAGCCGATTTCGTCGTTCTCATGCCCGCGTGGGATGGGAAGTTCGCGCAGGAACGCGGCATTCTCTTCCGGTTCATGCAGGCGGGCAACAATCTGCGTTAATGGCCGTGTTGTGGTGTGCAGGTAAACCAGCGACAGAAGGGCGGCCAAGGCAACGGTTTGGACCAGAACGCTGATCAGGTTGAGAACAGCCCGTTCCAGGAACGGGCCGGCCGTTCTTCTGGGCGATATTTCGGCTTCCAGAACCCCGATGCTTTCGATTCTACCCCCGGGCTGCACCTTGGTAAGGTCCCGTCGTACAACGTTGGGTTTATCAAAAAGAAGTTCATATAGAGCCGATTCTTCGTCCGGAGCCACTTCAATAGCAGCCAAGCGGTCACCCAGGTCACTGATGATTCGGGCCGACACGATGGGGCCGTCGGCAACTAGGCCACGCACAACATCATTGGCCAAGTCTGTATCAAGTGTATAGGCAGCCTGGACGCCTGCATAATGAAAGGCATCCAAAGCCCTTAGGGCCGACAGGTTTGTGTTATGGTTGTGTTGTGCGTAGTCTCTTGCTACCTGGATAGCGCTGAGCACCAAGCCGAGCAGCAAGGCGATGGCCAGCGTGTAGCGCAGCTGCCTTAGTGTCAGTCGGTCACGGGTCTTCAGCTGCATGCACCACTACTCCGGGTAACGGCCTGCATCAGGGTCTACCGGAGAAGAGTATGATATTCTCCTGTAAAAGGGCACAGCCTTTGTTCAGCTTATTTGCCTACTGTATGTATTCATGTGATTTCAGGTCCTGTATCCGGTTCAGATCCCCTGATTATGACGTCCAGGAAATCTTGGCCGTAACGACCAAGTTTACCGCATCCGACCCCGGGGACTTTTGACAGGGAATCAAGGTGAACGGGCTTTCTGCGGGCCATCTCGAGAAGGGTGGCATCGTGAAAAATAACATAAGGCGGCACACCTTGTGCACGCGCCAGTTCAAGTCGACGGGCCCTCAGGGCATCAAACAGAATTTGCTCGGCAGGCGTTTCAATCAGGACACGTTTTCCTGTCGCGCTTCTTTGTTCAACAGGATCCCGTCGGAACGAGACCCGAGCCTCTCCCCTTAGAACCGGCAGGACATCATGTCCCAGTATCAGGGCGCCATTCTGGTCGGGAGCCGCTATCGCGTGTCCCATGGCAATCAGCTGCCTCAGAATGGATTTCCACTCATTTGCAGAGCGACTCCGGCCAATTCCAAATGTAGACAGGTGTTGGTGGCCCATGTCCCGGATTCTGTCGTTTTCCTCTCCCCGCAAGACATCGACAATATAGGCCACGCCAAAGCGTTGGCCTGTACGATAAATGGCGGAGAGGGCCTGTTGTGCTGCTTCAAGGCCATCGAACGTATCCACCGGCTGGAGGCACGTATCGCAGTTGTTACAGGGAGATGCTGAATCACCGAAGTACCCCAGCAGGACCTGGCGTCGACAGCAGGTGGTTTCGCAGTATCCCAGCAGGGCCGAGACCTTCTGTCGTTCAACTGCTTTCTTGCTTTCCGACGCGTCTGATGCCTCGATCATCTGGCGAATCTTGGCCGCATCCTGCAATCCGTAGACCATCCAGGCATCCGAAGGAAGACCATCACGGCCTGCCCGGCCTGTTTCCTGGTAATACGCTTCCAGTGACCGTGGTAAATCCAGGTGTGCGACAAAGCGGACGTCGGGTTTGTCTATACCCATCCCGAAAGCAATGGTCGCGACCATGACAAGACCGTCTTCCCGCAGGAACTTGTCTTGGTTGGCATGCCGCACATGGCGATCCAGTCCGGCATGATAGGCCAGAGCCTGGATGCCCTGTTCCCGCAGCCACGAGGCTGTTTCCTCGACCTTTGCACGTGACAGGCAGTACACAATACCGGAGTTACGGCTGTGCTCCGTACGTATAAAGTGCAAGAGCTGTTTCTTCGGCGCATTCTTCAGGCTGACCCGGTAGCGTATGTTCGGACGGTCAAACCCGGCGATGAACTGGGCGCCTTTCCCAAGACAGAGTTGCTCCAGGATTTCCAGCCGCGTTGGTTGATCGGCCGTAGCGGTCAGTGCCAGGCGCGGAACCCCCGGAAATCGCTCTGCCAAGGCAGCCAGTTGCAGATATTCAGGGCGGAAGTCATGTCCCCACTGGGACACGCAATGTGCTTCATCTATGGCGAACAGGGCCAGTCGGCAATGATGCAGTTGATCAAGGAATGCCGGCTGCATCAAACGTTCCGGCGCGACATAAAGCATATCAAGCTCTCCGGCCCGCATGGATCGCCCGGTCTCGACAATCTCGGAAAAGGACATACCGGAATGCAGGCCTGCGGCTTTTACGCCCAGTTGCCGCAGCATCTCCACCTGGTTCTGCATCAGGGCAATCAACGGGCTGACAACAATCGCGATTCCATCGCGGCACAAGGCCGGAATCTGGTAGCATAAGGATTTGCCGCCCCCGGTCGGCATCAGAACCATGGCATCCCCGCCTGCGACAACATGGTCAATGACAGCACGCTGATGTCCGCGGAATTGTTCGTAGCCGAAGACCGTCTTCAGAATGTGAAGCGGATCAGCGCGCATCGTGTTTCCGGGCAATAGAAACACTCTCCACCGATCCCGTCGGGGTATACTCCGGGACCAGCGTGTGAAGAATATCAAGAGCCTGCCCTTCTGCACCATCCCGGCAGGCGTCTTCCAGTTTCTTTATGTGGTCCTCCAGCTCGTCAAGATTTACGATCCTTGGTCGTGCAAGCAAGAGTCCTTGGTAGCGGGTTGGAACCGGTGGCTCTGAGCCGTGGAAGATTTCCTCGAACAGCTTCTCGCCCGGGCGTGTTCCCGTAAAGGCAATCTGGATATCCTTCCCCGGAACCAGTCCAGCCAGCCGGATCATCTGCGTTGCCAGATCGACAATGCGCACGGGTTCTCCCATGTCCAAGACAAAGATACTACCGCCATAGGAAGAATCAGCATAACCAATTGCGGAGGCTTCCAGGACCAGTTCAACAGCCTCGCGGATTGTCATGAAATAGCGTGTCATATCCGGGTGTGTGACGGTCAGGGGCCCCCCGCGTTCCAACTGGTGGCGGAAAAGCGGAACAACTGAACCTGTCGATCCCAGAACATTTCCAAAGCGTACGGTTACAAAGCGGGTTCGGCCACTGTTACATCCCTCAAGATCCATGCTCTGGCATATCATTTCAGCCATGCGCTTGCTGGCCCCCATGATATTGGTCGGGTTTACGGCCTTGTCAGTGGAAATTTGGACCATGACAGATACGTTATAATCCCGGCATGCCATCGCAATAATGGATGTGCCCAGTGTATTGGTATCGATCCCGTCCAAGGGATTCTGCTCGACAATCGGAACGTGTTTCAGGGCGGCAGCATGCAGCACGATATCGGGTTTTGTTTGCTCAAACAGGGTGCGGACGCGTGTGCGGTGACGAACGTCCAAGATATGGGTCTGCCTGGGAATCGCCGGCCATTTCTCTTGCATCTCCAGATCAATGGCATAGAGCGCGTACTCGGAGTGATCTCCCAGAATCAAAAGGGATGGATCAAGCAGCGCAACCTGTCGAACCAGTTCACTGCCGATGGATCCCCCGGCTCCGGTAATCAGGACACGGCGCCCTTGGATCAGGCTCCGCATGGCGTCCCGGTCCAGCGTTGCCTGTGGACGGCCCAGCAGATCTTCGATGGCAACCGGTCGGACAGTAATTTTTTCTTCAATCCCCTCGCGCAGGTCACTGATCCGTGGAAGCCGCGACATGGGAATACCTATGGCATCGGCTTGGGTAAAAAGGGTTTTCAGTGTGCTGGGAGCAATGGCGTCATCTGTGATAATCAGGCGCAGAGGAGGGGTACCGTTTTCCTGTAATTGGTTGATAACATCCGTGAACCGGTCAAGTGTACCGAGAACCTCCACACCCCTTATGTAACGGCCAATACGACCTTCATGCAAGGACAGGATGCCCAGTACAGCATACTGGGCATCCGGTTTGCGCTCCATGTCACGGATGAACAGATCCGCCCCGTCACCGGCACCAATCAGGAGAACGGGGATGCGGTTTGTTCCAGCCGACGATGTCATGATGTTGTGCAAGCTGCGGTCTTTCCAAGCCCTGTAGGCAAAGCGAGGCCCACCCAGAAGGATCAGCAGGACAAACCACAGAATGAAGGGTAGTGAGCGTGGGAAGGAGTCAAGGCGCGTGAAGAGAAAAAGGACTGGCAGAAAAAGGAGAATGCTCAGGCTTACAGCACGCGACAGGGCCAGAAGATCACGGACCGATGCATAACGCCAGATCCCACGGTACAGGTTATTCCAGCGGAATACGACAGCGCACAATCCGACGAAGATCAGCCCCCCGGTTAGTATGGGGCCGGACACGAGTGCTTCTGCGGCACTGTCGCCAAATCGCAGCCAGACAGATACCGCAAAGCCAGTGGCTGCCATGACTAAATCATGGAGATAGACAACATCGGGACGAGACAAAAGACGACGCATGGCAGATCCGTGGGACATAGGGCGCCTAGACTAGCGTGCGTCGCGTGAAACGGAAAAGAAGAAAGAGTACCGGAATGCACGCAAAAAGAATTCCCGCAGCCAAGCCACTGGTCACGGACAGTATGGTTGCAGCCAGCAACGCCATGTTTCCAGCCATAATGTATAGCGTTACAGCGCTGTGAGAGAGCCCGCCGCGGTGCACGGCAACCTGATAAAAATGTTCACGATGTGCTTGGGCAATCGGTCTTGCCGTTGCAATACGTCGGAGTAACGTAAGGGTCGCATCGACCAGATAATATGCCGGAATAATGAAAGCCGCTGCCAGATAACCGGTTCCTGCCAGCATGACCAGGAGGAACCCGGTCAGGAATCCCAGCGGAATGGAGCCGACATCCCCGAGGAAAAGACGTGCCGGGTGCCAGTTGAAAAGCAGAAAGCCGATGGAGGCGCCAATCAGGGTCATACCCATGCCGGCCCATGGTATATTGGCATCAAGTCCGGCAATACCGGATAAAACAACAATCCCAAGGCCGATAGACCCTGTTTGCATGCCGGTAATGCCATCAATGCCGTCCATGAAGTTGTATAAATTCAGAAACCATACCCAGCTGATGATAGTCACTATGCGATCTGCCCACAGGGGCACTTCTCCCTGCAGGACAAGCACATGATCTGGTAAACTCAGGGCTGCGCCCGTAACCGCGATGACATGTATAGGAAACCGTAGTCGTCGTTTCAGGTTGATCCGATCATCAATCCACGATAGCCCGTACAAGAGGAGAGCCATGGCCAAGGTGATCCAGACCGTAACAGGAGGATTACCGGGAAGCATGACCAAGGCTGCTGCCCATCCGGCAATGACAACCAGTGTTACCGCCAGTCCGCCGCCACGGGGCGTTGGCTCTGTATGGCTGGAGCGCTCGTTGGGCACATCCAGGACGGCCTTGGTTTTTAACCAGAACAGGACAAGACGTGTACCGGCAACAGAGAAGGCCAGGGAGCCTAGACCAAGCAGGATAACTGTCAGATCAGGATACGTTGGCACGGGGTCTCCGGGGCAGAAGTGTAGAGCCTGAATAGGGAATACAGCCTCTGTGCCACAGTATGCAATCCCTCGCAGAGAGTCTGTGTCGCAAGGCTGTTCTGAACCTGATACCGATGCAGGCAGGTGATGTGTCCGCGACTTTTGCGGATATATCAGCCCTGCGTCGCGATACGGGCTATTCCCCGTTGACGCCGGTATGGAGCGATTTGTTGACTGGTATCGTGCTACTATGGTGTTTGAGGTGGATGGCAGATGCCTTTCCTGGCTTCTGCCGCATCACCTACTTCCAGATCGGTGTACCATGTCCGGGCAGTCCGTAGTGCGCCCACTTGCGTGTGACTGTTTCGATGACGTCATCGGACATGCGTATTTTCTCGCCCCATTCGCGACGGGTTTCCGGCGGCATCTTGTTGGTGGCATCCATGCCGAGCTTTCCGCCCAGTCCACTTTCCGGGCTGGCGAAGTCCAAGTAATCGATCGGCGTGCCATCAACCACCATAATATCCCGTGCGGGGTCCATACGCGTTGATATAGCCCACATGACGTCCTTCCAGTCACGGATATTGATGTCATCATCAACGACGATCACAAACTTGGTGTACATGAACTGACGCAAAAAGGACCACACGCCCATCATGACCCTGCGGGCGTGACCCGGGTAGGCTTTTTTGATGCTGACGACAGCGATACGGTAACTGCATCCTTCCGGTGGTAGCCAGAAGTCAACGATTTCGGGGAATTGCTGGGATAGCAGCGGGACAAAGACATCATTCAGGGCTTCTCCCAGAACGCTTGGTTCATCGGGGGGGCGTCCGGTAAAGGTAGACAGATAAACGGGATCCCGGCGCATGGTCATGCAGGAAACCCGGAAGACGGGGAAGGATTCCACGCTGTTATAATATCCGGTATGATCACCATAGGGGCCTTCGTCACCGAATTCGTCCAACATGACATGCCCTTCCAGGACAATTTCGGCCCCGGCCGGCACTTTCAGTGGAACGGTCTTGCAGTCTACCAAGTCTACTTTTTTGCCGCGCAGCAGTCCGGCAAACTGGTACTCCGAGAGTGTTTCGGGGACCGGAGTGACAGCCGCCAGAATTGTGCCGGGATCAGCCCCAAGAACAACAGCTGCTGGCATAGGCTCTGTTTTTGCCTGTCCCCAGCGGCGGTAATGTTGTGCCCCGCCACGATGCTGCAACCAGCGCATCAGCGTTGTGTTCTTTCCGGTTACCTGCATGCGGTAAATGCCCAGATTGAATACATCTTCGCGTTCTTTGCCCGGACCTTTTGTGACAACCAGGGGCCATGTGATCAACGGAGCCGGTTCGCCCGGCCAGCATGACTGGATCGGCAGGCTTGACAGATCAACCTGATCCCCGGAGATAACAATGTCCTGACACGGTGCAGAGCGCACGTTTCCCGGTTTCATGGCCATGACGGTGCGCAGAAGAGGCAGCATGTTCCATGCCTCGCGGAAACCTCCCGGTGGTTCGGGTTGCTTCAGGAAGGCCAGCATTTCGCCAACGCCCCGCAGTTCATGGGCTGTGCGGTCCATCCCCATGGCGACTCGCTCCACGGTTCCAAACAGATTGACCAGGACGGGCATGGCATACGGGGTTCCATCAGCCCGGACCGGCTTCTCAAACAGGACGGCAGGCCCCTGTTCCGCAAGAAGGCGGGTCTGGATCTCGGTCATTTCCAGTTCTGTGCACACAGGTTCGTGAACCCGGTACAGCTGTCCCTTCTTTTCCAGGACATCCATAAACTCGCGCAGCGAAGCATAAGGCATTGGCAGGACTTCCACTTTGGCTGTCTGATTCAGGGGGTCGAGGTCCCCTTTGGTTGGTCCAGTCGGCCACATTACACCGGACCAGCCCGGGATGCAGATCCTTTTTGTCCTATCCTGTTGGCGTTCCCTGATCTTGACCTGTTCGTATGCATATGGCAGGCAAGGGCTGTGAATGCATGCGGGAGACTGGCATGGAACGTGGGGAGAACCCTGATCAGGACAACCGGGGTATTGCGGACCGTGACCGGGTTCTGTCGCGCCTGATAGAGCTGGGCATTGCCCTGTCGGCCGAGCGCGACCACAACCGGTTGACCGAAAGGATTCTGGTGGAGGCCAAGAATCTGGCTAACGCAGATGGTGGCACGTTGTATCTGCTGTCTGAAGACGGGCGCAGCCTGCATTTTGATATTGTTCGCAACGATACGCTCAAGATTGCCATGGGAGGGACAACCGGGATTTCTATCCCCTTTCCTCCGTTGCCCCTGTACGATCCGGCAACCGGGGCCGGTAACCGCGCTAATGTTGCAACCTGTGTTGCCTTGACGGGGGAAAGCATTGTTATCGGCGATGCGTATACCGAGAAAGGGTTTGATTTCTCCGGCACCCGTCGGTTTGATGCGGGGACCGGTTATCGTTCCCGTTCCTTTTTGACACTTCCCCTTCGCAACACGGCTCGCGAGGTGATCGGTGTCCTGCAGCTTATCAATGCCCGGAACAGTGAAGGGCATGTGGTGCCATTTGGTGATGCCATAAGGCCAATGGTGGAAGCCTTGGCCAGTCAGGCTGCTGTGGCAATTGACAACCAGAAGCTTCTGCAGGGTCAGAGGGATCTGCTGGACAGCTTTATTACCGTGCTTGCCCGGGCTATTGACGCCAAGTCCCCTTATACCGGGGGACATTGTGAACGCGTACCGGTTCTGGCTGAAATGTTGGCCAAGGCAGCCTGTGATGCAACATCTGGCCCCTTTGCTGATTTCAGTCTGGATGCGGACCAGTGGTATGAGCTGCATCTGGCAGGCTGGTTGCATGACTGTGGAAAGGTCACGACGCCGGAGTATGTTGTTGACAAGGCAACCAAGCTGGAAACGATCTACGACCGTATTCATGAGGTTCGTACCCGTTTCGAGGTCTTGCGACGGGATGCCGAGATTGCCATGCTGCGGTCCAGTCTGGATGGCACCCTCTCGCGTGAGGAGTCCGAAACGCGTTTCGCAGCCCGCTGTGCGGAGCTGGATGAGCAGTTCGCCTTGGTTGCCCGCCTGAATGTTGGGGCCGAGCGAGCCGACCCGGTGGATATCCAGCGTCTTGCCGCGATCGGTGCCCAGACATTTATTCGTACGTTTGATCGCACTTTGGGGCTGTCGTGGGAGGAGAAACAGCGTCTGAGTGAGGCGGAGCGTACCCCGGTTCCTGCTGTTGAAACCCTCTTGCAGGATCGAGATGATCATTACGTTGGCATCTACAATCGTGGCGAGGTTTATAATCTGTCGGTGGAGCGCGGCACCCTGACGGCCGAAGAGCGCCAGGTTATCAATGACCACATTGTTGTTACGCAGGATATGCTGTCCCAGATGCCATTTCCCCGCAAGATGCAACGAGTCCCTGATATCGCGGGGAATCATCATGAGAAAATTGACGGAACCGGCTATCCACGGGGTCTGCGGGGGGAAGACATGGGGGTAACCGAGAAAATGATGGCTGTGGCCGATGTCTTCGAGGCCTTGACGGCAGCAGATCGTCCCTACAAAACTCCCAAGAAGATCAGCGAATGTCTTCGTATCCTGCAGTCCATGGTAGAAGCGGGGCATCTGGATCGTGATGTCTTTGAACTTTTTCTGAAAGCCGGGGTTTATCGTAATTATGCGCAGCGTTTCCTGCACCCGGACCAGATGGATGATCATGCCTGTACATCATTTCTGCCAAGGTCATGATTGCTGGAACAGCCTATGAACAGTCGCTATCCCCGCTTTCCGGTGCCGGCTGTCCTGGCTGTGGTCCCAAGAGCCAACCGCGTTCTCCTTGTCCGTCGTCGTCATCCCCCTGATGCCGGGAGCTGGGGATTCCCCGGGGGACGTCTGGAGCTGGGGGAGCCGCTGTTGGCTGCGGCCGAACGGGAGCTGCACGAAGAGACAGGTGTGCGTGCCCGCGGGGTTGTGGCCTTTGCTGCCTTTGATGTCATTGATCGGGATATCGCCGGTGCTGTGCGGTATCACTATGTGCTGAATGCGGTTTACTGCCAGTGGGAAGATGGTGATGGAGTCGCTGGAGATGATGCGGCCGAGGTGGCTTGGGTCCGGGTTCGGGATTTCCACACGCCGGCCCTGATCGGGCAGGGCGGCGGAACGCTTGGTGAGCAAGTTCCTTCGCTGGCGCGTATGGGATGGCGTATGGCCAGAACGTTGCGCCGGGAGAAACCGGTATGATTGTCATTCAGGAAACAGGGATGTCGGTCCGTCTGTATAAGGCGGGACAGCTTTCATGAGAACGGCATTGAAGAAAATGTTCCCGGGCCCCCTGAAAACATGGTCTCAAGCGATTGTCTTTCCCGATGATACCCGCCGCTTTGTTCCCGGTTCTGCCCTGCAGGACAAGGCAGTGGTTCGTGATGTATTGGAACGTTTTTCCCGTTCGTATGGTGTTCAGCCGGATGATTGTTCCTTGGTATCCTTGTGGGCCCAGAGGTATTTCGACATTGTTTTGCCAGGCCTGCTGGGTTTGTCGCTGGTGATGGAGCGGCACACCGCAACGGCGCTGGATCAGGTTTCGATTGTTTTTGATGATGGTGGATCTCCTGTCGCCTTGCGTCTGGATGAGCCAGAGTTGGTTGTTGATACAGGGCTTCCCGGCTCACTTGCTTACGTGTGGTCTCTTGTTGATGATCACATGGAACCGTTCATTATGGCTGTTTCCGAAGCGGTGCATATTGCGCCCCGTCTTTTGTGGAGCAATGCGGCCTGGGCCGGGGACTGGGCTTTGTCATGCCTTGCTGCCCGTTCCTATCGTCCCCGGCGTGCCGAGGCGGTACGGGAAGCGTTGGCCAATGAATTGTACAGGCCGTCTGGTCAGGACAATCCACTCCATCATCCCGTTGTGCGTCTGGATAACGGCGGACTCCATCGCAGGCTTTGCTGTTTGCGTTATCGGCTGCCTGGCTTTAATACGTGCACCAGCATATGCCCCGGTGATACCGGCTTTGTGCACAATGCCTCTTCCCTTGATTCAGGGGCGAAGAAGGAAAGCCCCCCGTCATGCAGTGACGACAGGGGGATGGCCTGATCAGGCGCGCTGTGTGCCACCGCTTGCTTTTTCGACGGCTGCAACAATCTTGTGACACACACCGTCGATGTCTTCGTCCGTCAGGGTTCTGTCTATCGGTTGCAGGGTTGCCGACAGGGCAATTGATTTTTGACCTTCCGGTACATTCGGCCCTTCATAGACATCAAAGACGCTGACCGCTGTTATTAGTGTTTTGTCCGCGCTGCGTGCAGCGCGCAGCATGGTGTCTGCACAGATGTCCTTGCCCACAACGAAGGCAAAATCCCGCTCCAGGGGCTGGAATGGAGATGCTTTCAGCAGGGGGCGAGCCTTTCCCGGCTTGTTCCGTGGAAGGGGGAGTGCCTCCAGGAAGACTTCAAAGCCAACCATGCTTCCCTTGGCATCCATCATGCGCTGGACGCGTGGGTGTATCTCTCCGAATGTCGCGACAAGGGTTGGGCCAAGGCGCAAGGATCCCGAACGACCTGGGTGGTACCATGCCGGGGCATCGGCCGTGATTTGCAGGTTTACCGTTGCAACGCCGACAGCTTCCAGAACGGCCAATGCATCGGCCCGCGCATCGAAGACATCCACTGTTCGTGGGCGTGTGTCCCAGTGACGCGGACCCGTCTTGCCGGTCCGCAGGCCCGTTGCCATCAACTTTTGCTGCCCCGGCATGCCACCCTGGAATTGGGGTCCTGTTTCGAACAGCCCGAGATCGGTTATGCCACGTGCAGCGTTGCGGCTTGCTGCCGCAATCAGGTTCGGCAAGATTGAAGGGCGCATGACATCCAGGTCAGCAGAGATAGGATTGGCAAGGCGCACGCTATCCTGGCCGCCACCAAAAGCGTGGGCGTGATCAGACGACATGAAGGACCAGGTTACAGTTTCATGCAGGCCACGTGATGCCAGTGTCCGGGCCACAAGGCGTGTGATTTTCTGGCGTGGACTCAGGATACGAACCGGCATGCTTTTTCGTGGAAGAGGAATGGCCTCAAGATTGTCATAGCCATGCAGGCGTGCGATTTCCTCCACAAGGTCATGCTCTGCCTCCAGGTCAACCCGCCAGGACGGGGGGGCGGCACGAATAACCCCGTTCTCCAGTTTTGGTGCACATCCCAGACGGTCGAGCAGGCTGAGCATCTGTTCAATGCCAACGGTCATGCCTACCAGTTTCTCAACCCGCTCCGGACGCAGGGTTATGGATTTCTGCCATGAAGGCGCGGTGCCAACCGTGACGATATCGCCCGGTTCTCCGCCGCACAGGTCCATGATCAGGCGGGTGGCTCGTTCCATGCCTTCTATGACCGAGGCAGGGTCAATCCCGCGTTCAAAACGATAGCGGGCATCGGACACAATGTTCAGGCGTCGCCCGGTTGTGGCAATGCGTGCGGGATCAAACAGGGCTGCTTCTATGATGACGTCTGTTGTGTCTTCCGTGCAGCTGCTTTCCATGCCGCCAATGACGCCACCGACAGACTGCACGCCCTTTGCATCTGCAATGACAACCATTGAGGTGTCCAAAGTGCAAACGCGGTTGTTCAGGGCCAGAAGGCTTTCTCCTTCCTTGGCCATGCGCACGGTCAGCGGGCCGGATATACGCCCGGCATCAAACACGTGCAGGGGGCGATTCCAGCCAAATGTGAGGTAATTGGTGACATCGACCAGGGCTGAAATCGGGCGCAGCCCGATAGCGTTCAGGCGGTTCTTCAGCCACGCCGGGCTTTCACCATTGCGCACGCCGCGGATCAGGCGCCCAGCAAAATAAGGACAGGCGGTGTCGGCGTCTTCAGGCAGGTCACGTATGATGGACAGGCCACTCGTAAACGCCGCAGGTACAGCGGTAACAGCCAGCGTGTCCGCCTTCAGCGTTCCCAGTCCTGCTGCGGCCAAGTCACGTGCGATGCCCCTGATACCCAGGCAGTCAGCCCGGTTCGGGGTTACCGAAATGTCAAGGACAGGGTCCAGGTCCAAGGCTGTGGCGAGTGGGAGTCCGACAGGGGTGTCATCCGGTAGTTCAATGATGCCGTCGTGGTCCTCGCCCAGGCACAGCTCGCGGGAGGAGCACATCATCCCCTGGCTTTCCTGGCCCCGCACGGTCCCTTTTTTCAGGACATCGCCGGTTGCCGGGATAATGCAGCCGGGAACCGCGACTGCAACCTTGATCCCTGCACGGGCATTGGGGGCACCGCACACGATCTGCAGCGTCTTGTCCCCGATATCAACCGTACACAGCCGCAGTCGATCCGCATCGGGATGCTTTTCTGCTGTCTTGACATGACCTGTTGTAAAACCGTCCAAGGTTGCGGCCGGATCTGTGATGCTTTCAACTTCCAACCCGATCGAGGTCAGGGTTTTTCCGATCTCATCCAATGAGGCATCGGTTTCCAGATGATCTTTCAGCCAGGACAGGGTGAATTTCATCGGGTCAGCCCTCCGGTCAAGCTTGGTACGTCGTGTGGGGCAAAGCCGTAGTGCTTCAGCCAGCGTGCGTCGGATTCAAAAAAGGTTCGCAGGTCGGGGATGCCGTACTTCAGCATGGCAATCCGCTCCAGCCCCATGCCAAAAGCAAAGCCCTGATACTCTTCCGGATCCAGCCCGCAGGCTTTCAGCACATTGGGATGCACCATGCCGCAGCCCAGAATTTCCAGCCAGTCAGTGCCTTCACCAATTTTCAGCTCACCCCCCTTGCGGGAGCATCCGATATCCACCTCGGCAGATGGTTCCGTAAACGGGAAGAAGGAGGGCCGGAAACGGACCGGAACATCGGGTAATTCGAAGTAAGCCTCTACAAATTCCTTCAGGCATCCTTTCAGATGCCCCATGTGTACGGCCTTGTCGATGACCAAGCCCTCGATCTGATGAAACATCGGGGTGTGGGTCATATCGGAATCACACCGGTAGGTTCGTCCGGGAATGATCACCCGGATGGGTGGTTTTTGTGCCAGCATGGTGCGGATCTGTACCGGGCTGGTATGGGTGCGCAGCAGATTCCGTGTTCCGTCTTCCTGTTCGGAGAGAAAGAACGTGTCATGCATCTCGCGGGCAGGATGCCCCGGCGGGAAGTTCAGGGCCGTGAAGTTATGGAAGTCATCCTCGATGTCCGGGCCTTCAGCAACGGTAAAGCCCATCTGGCCGAAAATGGCGACTACCTCATCCCAGGTCTGACTGATCGGGTGCAGGGTGCCAGATGTTTCAGGGCGCACCGGCAGGGTTATGTCAACCCGCTCAGACGTCAGGCGTGCTTCCAGGGCGGCTTCGGCAAAAGTGGCTTTACGGCTTTCCAGAAGGGCCGCAACCTCGTCTTTGACGGCATTGATCGCTTGGCCAAAGCTGCGTCTCTCCTCGGGCGTCATGTGGCCGAGTGTTTTAATCAGATCGGTAATGCGCCCTTTCTTGCCCAGCGCGGCAACGCGCACGGCTTCAAGAGTGTCGGCATCAGGGGCGGATTGGACCGCGTCCAGAAGCTCGTTACGCAGGGTATCCAGAGTATCCATGGATCCAGAACCTTCCCGGAACAGTCAGGGGGAACAGGGGCGGATGCCCCGAACGGGCTACCGGAGGGCTATGCTTCCGGATAGTTTTCAGCAAAGACAAAGAAAAAGGGCTGCCCCGTAGCGAGCAACCCTTCTCAGGCACTACACCGAAAAGCCGTCTGCATGGTAGACGACCGTCCGGCATGTCAGGGCACCATGGGTGCCCTCTGATCAGCCAAGAGCAGCCCGGGCTTTTTCGACCAGCTTGCCAAAGGCTTCCGGCTCTCTCACGGCGAGATCAGCTAGGACCTTGCGGTCAAGCTCGATACCGGCCTTGTGCAGGCCATCGATAAAGCGGGAGTAAGTCAGGCCCAGCTCACGAACACCGGCGTTGATACGCTGGATCCACAGTCCACGAAAGTCGCGCTTTTTGTTGCGACGATCGCGGTAGGCGTACTGGAGGCCCTTTTCGACTTTTTCAATCGCAATCCGGAAATTGGTGGAATTGCGGCCCCGATAGCCCTTGGCGAGCTTCAGGACTTTTTTGTGACGGGCATGGGAGGTAACGCCGCGTTTCACACGAGACATGATACGATTTCCTTATCCTGAACGGTGAATGACGGCGTCAGCCGTGCATGTACAGCTTGACGATCCGGGCGTCACTGTCGCACAGGATCATGGTGCCACGAGCCTGACGCTTCATCTGCTGGGGCTTGTTGCGCAGCATGTGACGCTTGTAGGCAACGTTGGCACGGACTTTGCCGGTACCGGTCAGGCGGAAGCGCTTCTTGACAGCGCTTTTGGTCTTCATCTTGGGCATTTTTCAGTCCTTGACAGTTCTGGTCCTGCCCGGTTCCACATGTGGGCCGGGCTTCTGTTGCTGCGGGTGGGCATGCCCGGCACCTTGACTGCCGCGCAGCCTGATGCACAGCCTCGCCGCTCGCAAACAGAGCCGATCCCTATACAGGATTGTCAGGGGAAAGACAATCCCTCAAAGAGAAACTACTTTTGCGGGAATTCTCTGGTCCCGGTGGACCAAAAATGTCTATGGCCGTTTTGATGGGCTCATGTTTGTATTACTATCTGTTTCGTCATTGTTTTTTCAGGGTGTCTCCTCGCCCTGGTGCTTGGTCCCGGTCGTTTTTTCCTTCCGGAGGTTTATCGTGTTTGTTGTGTCTGCGTTTTCCGGATGGCGGGGACTGGTGGTCGCTGGTGTGATTCTCGCCTGCGCCATGGCTTTGATCTACCCTGCTTGTGCCGGCGAGTCTGACAGCAAGGCCAAGGGAAGCGCGGATGTCCGCTTTGTACGTATTGGTACGGGTCCAACCGGTGGAACGTACTTTCCCGTTGGGGGATTGATTGCAAACGCACTATCCAACCCACCGGGCTCGCGCCCCTGCGACCGGGGCGGGAGTTGTGGGGTGCCCGGATTGATTGCAGTTGCACAATCAACAAATGGATCCGTTGAGAACGTGGAAGGACTGGCGCGTGGGGACCTTGACTTTGCCCTTGTGCAGGCAGATGTCGCTTTCTGGGCTCAAAGTGGCTCCGGGCTTTACAAGGGAAAGGGGGCTGTCACCGAACTCAGGGCGATTGCCCGTCTGTATCCGGAAGCCGTTCATCTGGCTGTGCGTGCGGATTCGGGCATAACATCGGTGGCGGGACTGAAAGGGAAGCGTATAGGTGTCGGAGAGGAGGGATCCGGTACCTTGGTGGGCTCCCACATTATTCTTGAAGCCTTCGGGATCAGTATGGGTGACATCAAGCCGATTTATAAAAAACCAGGGGAGGATGCAGATGATCTTATCGCCGGTTCCCTGGACGCCATGTTTTTTGTTTCCGGGGCTCCGACGCAGCTAATTGTGCGTTTGCTGGACAGCGGATCCGCACGCCTCGTTCCAATTGAAGGACCGGCTGTGGAACGCCTTGTCGGGCGTTATCCATTCTTTTCAAAAGGGGAAATACCGGAAGATGTCTATGCTGGTATGGGTGGCAAGCCGATACGTACCGTTACAGTCGGCGCCCTTCTGGTTACGACCACGCGCACGCCTGCGGATTTTGTTGAGGCCATTACCCGGTCCATGTGGCATCCAAGTCACTTGATCCTTTACAGCAAGGGGCATCCGCGGGCAGCTTCCATGTCTCCGGATACGGCCCGGGACGGGCTTGGTATTCCCCTTCATGATGGGGCACGCAAGGCTTACACTGACATGGGCAAAGGCGATTGAGTGCGAGTCTTGTTGCTTTTGAAGTACGCTAAACAGACAGGATAGAAATGCCTCTTTCGGTTTTTGTCAGCCCAACAGAGATAGACGCGCCTTCTGTGGTTCGTCCGGTTCGTTTGGTCCTGGCGGGGGACGATCTCCCTTCTTTTGCCGCAGCATCTGGATTTACTGCCGGGGTGGGCGAGATGTGCCTCTTGCCGTCCGGGGATGGATCTGTATCCGGTGCCTTGGTAGGTCTTGGCAATGGCCTTGATCCGTGGGCCCTGTCTGATCTCCCTTTGTCTCTTCCGGCTGGAATCTGGTCCCTTGATGGTGTGCGAGATCCAGATGATGCCGTACGGTTCTGTCTTGCATGGGCTTTGGGAGCTTATAGCTTCAATCGCTATCGCCGTCAGGAGGAGAGTGTACCTGCCCGTATGGTCTGGCCCGCAGGCGTTGATCGTGCGGCTGTGGGTCGCTGGGTTGGGGCTATTGAGTGGGTTCGTGACCTGGTTAATACACCGGCGGAGGATATGGGGCCGTCCGAACTGGAGGATGCCGCCCGTGGTTTGGCCCAACGCTATGGGGCTTCTCTCGAGGTTATTGTGGGGGAGGCTCTGTCAGATCGCAACTATCCGGCCATTTATATGGTTGGGCGTGCCTCGCCGCGCGCTCCGCGTCTGATTGACATACGGTGGGGTGATCCATCTGCGCCCAGGCTGACCTTGGTTGGCAAGGGGGTGTGCTTTGATACGGGCGGTCTTGATCTCAAGCCCTTTTCCGGTATGCGCCTGATGAAGAAGGATATGGGCGGAGCCGCGCATGCCATGGCGTTGGCCGGCTTGGTCATGGATGCCCGGCTGCCGGTTCGGCTCAGGGTTCTGGTACCGGCTGTGGACAATGCCGTGGCAGGCAATGCCATGCGTCCGGGTGATATTCTAAGAACCCGCAAGGGGCTGACCGTTGAAATATCCAATACAGATGCGGAAGGTCGGTTGATCCTTGCTGATGCCCTTGCCGAAGGGGATAGTGAGAAGCCGGAGCTGATGATTGACTTTGCTACCCTGACCGGCGCAGCACGTGTTGCCCTGGGGCCGGAACTTCCGGCACTTTTTTCCAACCAGGATACGTTGGCCGCTGACCTTGTTGCAGCGGGGCAGCGCGAGCATGATCCCTTGTGGCATATGCCGTTGTGGGATGGTTACCGCTCCATGATCGAGAGCCGTATTGCGGATCTGGACAATGCACCGGAGGGGGGGATGGCTGGTGCCATTACGGCAGCCCTGTTCCTGCAGTCTTTTGTGTCGGATTCCACGCCGTGGGCTCATATAGATCTATTTGCCTGGAATCAGAAAGCGCGTCCCGGTCGTCCGGTTGGTGGAGAAGCCATGACGCTGAAAGCAATCTTTTCCGTACTGCAGGATCGTTTTGTACAGCGTATTTAGCAGCATGCAATTATGTTTGTCTTTTTTCTCCATTCTGTTGAGCCTTGGCAAGGCAGTCGTTCCGGATGCTGAATGTTTCTGTTCTTTTTTCGGGCGTTGGCCGATGTGACCGTTGCATGCAAAATAGACGCAAGGCCATGAGGTCGAGTTTCCTGGTAACGTCGGGTGGGAAATGGATATCAAGATTTCAGCTGTAGAGGCGCTTGATCTATGGCGCGGTGCGATTGTCGAGAGTGTTCGTCGGGAGGCACCGGACTTGTCTGCCCGCCAGATGGCCCTGTTGCTGACGGTTTATCTGACGCCTCCTCCTCATACCGTACGGGGGCTTGCGGCAGAACTGAATGTTTCCAAGCCCGCCATTACCAGGGCTGTGGATCGGCTTGCTGACTATGGCTTGCTCAAGCGCAAGATGGACGACCATGACCGCCGCAGCGTTCTTATTTTGCGTACGGTCAAGGGGTCGGTGTTTCTAAGTGAGTTCGGCGATATTATCGGCGCTGCGGCGACGGAAGCAGAAGGGCTTAATGCTTGATCACCCTGCATTTCTGCCGTTGATTCTCTACAGACAGTGTGTCAGGTCGCGTAGACAGAGTGGACAAGCTCTGTCAGGGTCACGCCGATCTTGTCCCCTTCGGTAATCACCACCTCGCCACGGGCTACCAGTATGCCGTTGGCATAAATTTCCACCGGCTCATCGGTCTTCTGATCCAGCTCGACCACGGCACCGCGGCCCAGTTTCAGCAGCTGGTGCACCCGCAGCATCGACTTGCCCAGCATAACCGAAATCTCTACCTGCACTGTAAATGCAGCGTCATTGGTAATCGGGCGCAGACCGCCCACGGTCTGCAGCGTCGGGTCATCTTTCAGGCGAAACTGCTCGGTCATCCGGTTTTCCGCAGCCAAGGTGAGCAGACATGCCCGTCAATACCGGTACCGGTTGACAGGGCCTGCCATACAATCCAGCACAGTATGCGAGTATCGCCCGCGAAAGTTAAGACTCTCCTATAATATTGTCAGGTTCCGGAAAACGGATGTCGTTTTTTCCGTATTCAGGTGTCTGATCCAGGAAGGCAGCGGCCAGAAGGGTTTGCGTATAGGGGTGCTGTGGATCTTTCAGCACGGTGTTGGTTGGGCCATATTCCACCGCCTGTCCGTTCTTCATGACCAGAATGGTGTCTGCCAAGGCGCGAACGGCCCGCAAATCGTGGCTTATGAACAAGCAGGACAGGTGATGGCGCTGCTGGAGATTACGCAGAAGGGCGATAATCTGTGCCTGGATAGAGACGTCCAGGGCGCTGGTGGGTTCATCCAGAACCAGAAGTCTGGGTTTGAGTACCAAGGCACGTGCGATGCCAATCCTTTGACGTTGCCCGCCGGAAAATTCATGGGGGTAACGGTCTGCATGGTCCGGTGTCAGGCCAACCTCGTCCAGGATGGCCTGAATGGCTGCCTCACGATCCTGTTTGTTGCCGGGGCAGTGAATATCAAGGCCCTCGCCTATGATATCCCGTACAGTCATGCGTGGGCTGAGTGATCCCCATGGATCTTGAAACACGATTTGCATCGAACGTCGGAACGGACGCAGGGCTTTCTCTGGTAGTCCGTCCAGTGCATGACCCAGGCAGACGATGCGACCCTGCGCCTTGACCAGCCGTAGTATGGCCATGGCCAATGTTGTTTTCCCCGATCCGGACTCCCCGACAATCCCCAAGGTCTGGCCCTGACGCAGAGTCAGGGAAACATCATTGACGACCGTGTTCCAGTGTCGGGCCAAGCCAAAAAGACCATGCCGTAGCGGAAAGCGCACCTGCATGTTCTGTACGTCCAGAACAACCGGTGCATCTGGAGCAACCGGATCTTTGTGCCCGGATGGGCCAGAGGACAAAAGATGGCGGGTGAAGGGGTGCTGTGGAGTGGAGAACAGGTCTGGCGTTGGGCGTTCCTCGACCAGTTCACCATCCTTCATGACGCAAGCCCGATCGGCAATCCGCCGCACAATTCCCAGATCATGCGTGATGAACAGGATCGCCATTCCCAGCTGCTTTTGCATGTCTTTCAGAAGGGACAGGATCTGCGCCTGAATTGTGACATCCAGGGCTGTGGTGGGCTCATCAGCAATCAGGAGATCCGGCGCATTGGCCAGCGCCATGGCGATCATGACCCTTTGGCGCTGGCCCCCTGACAGTTCGTGCGGAAAAGCCCGCAGACGTGATTGCGGGTTTGGCAATCCTACCATGTCCAGCAGTTCGATAACCCGAGACCGGATAGCATTCCGCCTTATGGTCTGGTGGATATGCAGGGACTCGGCAATCTGGCGTCCGATGGTATGAAGCGGATTCAGGCTGTTCATCGGTTCCTGAAAAATCATGCCGACCCGGTTGCCGCGGATTTCGCGCAGCCTTGCGTCGTTTGCTCCGGCAAGATCCTGTCCCTTGAGGTGGATTGACCCGGAGCGTATCCGGACGCCCGGTGGCAAAAGGCGAAGGACCGACAAGGCGGTCATGGATTTTCCGCAGCCTGACTCCCCGACCAGGGCCAGTGTCTCGCCGTGTGCGATGTCCAGTGATAGTCCCCTGACGAGGTCAACAGGGATGTCCCGTCCGTGCGTACAAATATGGAGATCCCGTATGGACAGGATCGGCTGTGTGGCCGATGGGGCATTCTGCTGCAGGCTCATGGCTCACCCTGCCCGGCCTTGTGCCTTGGATCAAGGGCATCGCGGATACCTTCTCCGACAAAGATCAGCATGGTCAGGCAGGAAGCCAGGGTGATGAAGCCACTGATGCCAATCCAAGGGGCATCCAGGCTTTCTTTTCCCTGCTTCAGCAGCGCACCGAGAGAGGCGGATGTCGAGGGCAGCCCGTAGCCAATCAGATCCAGCGCGGCAAGTGTCACAATGCTGCCGGCCAGCAGGAAAGGAGCCATGGTCAGGGATGCTGTCAGGGCGTTGGGAAGGATGTGACACCATAGAATACGGGTATTGCCGGCACCAAGGGCGCGCGCTGCACGCACGTAGTCCTGCGCCCGCACTTTCAGAACCTCGGCCCGGACCAGACCAACCAGACTTGTCCAGGAAAACAGGGCCAATACCAGAAGAATGCTCCAGAATGAGGGAGCAATCAGGCTGGCCAGGATAATCAGGATGAACAATTGGGGAAGCCCGCTCCATATTTCCAGGGCGCGCTGGCCGAAAAGATCAATGTGACCGCCATAGAAACCCTGCAGGGCTCCGATCATAATGGCGATGCCAACCGACAGGGTGGTCAGGGTCAGGCTGAAAAGCATGGAGCTGCGGAAACCGTACAGTATCTGGGCCAGAATATCCTGCCCCTGCCCATCGGTTCCCAGGGGGTGAAGCCAGCCGGGAGGGACCGGTGGGGGTTCGTGTGTGCGTGTGTCTATGGTGTTGTAGGAAAAACGCAGGGGAGGCCACAGGGCAAACCCTTTGGCATTGATCAGGCCCCCGACCTCCGGGTCGTGGTAATCTGTGTAGGTGGGCAGGAAGCCGCCGAACGTTGTTTCAGGGTAATCGGTTATCACCGGCGTATAGATCCTGTCATCGTAGAAAACAAGCAGGGGGCGGTCGTTGGACAGGAACTCGGCACACAGACTGAGCAGAAACAGGATGCCCAAAATGCGCAGACTCCACAGGCTGCGATTTTGTGCACGGAAGGCGTCCAGCCGTCTTTGCCAAGGTGTTTGATGGATTGTGCTCATGGGGCAGACTCGAATGTGATCCGCGGGTCAACCAGGTGCAGGGCGATGTCGCTGGTCAGATTCATGACAAGGCCGATCAGGCCAAAAATATACAGGCTGCCGAATACGACCGGATAGTCGCGCCGGACAACAGCTTCAAAGCCGAGAAGACCAAGACCATTGAGCGAGAAGATGCTCTCGATCAGGATGCTTCCGGTCAGGAACATGGCAATCAGCGTGGCGGGGAAGCCGGCGATCACAATCAGCATGGCATTGCGGAAGACATGCCCGTACAGAACCCGCCGCTCGATCAGACCCTTGGCCCGTGCGGTGATGACGTACTGTTTGCTGATTTCTTCCAGAAAAGAGTTGCGGGTCAGAAGGGTCAGGCTGGCAAAGCCGCTCATCACCATGGCTGTAACGGGCAGGGTCATGTGCCATAACCAGTCCAGGACCTGTCTTGCCCATGACAGCGTATGAAAGTCATCCGAAGCCATTCCTCGCATCGGAAACCAGTCCAGAAAGCGACCACCGGCCAGAAAGATAATAAACAGGATCGCAAACATAAATGACGGAACTGCATAACCCACAACAACAATCCAGCTGCTGATACCATCAAGGCGGCTGCCGCTGCGAATGGCTTTCAGGATGCCCAAGGGAATGGAAATGATATAGATGATCAGGGTCGACAACACCCCAAGGGAGATCGAAACCGGAAGAGCATCGATCACCATCTCGGTGACGGGTTTGGACTGATAAAAGCTCTCACCCAGCTCGAAGCGGGCATAGTCAGCCAGCATCATCAGGTAGCGTTCGTGAAGCGGGCGGTCAAAGCCGAATTGTTTGCGGATGTGTTCAATGTGTTCATTGTCCAGCCCCTGTTTCCCGCGGTACAGGGTTGTGTCCCCCGCCCCGGATTCAGAAGCCAAGCCACCGGTTGCTTCGGCCATCATCAGCAGTGTCTGTTCGACCGGTCCCCCGGGTGCGGTCTGGATGACAAAGAAGTTGACCGTCATGATTCCCAGCAGGGTCAATGGTATAAGCATTAGACGGCGCAGAATATAGGATACCATGGTGCTTGGTTCCGTCAGGAGGATTGCGGGGCGTACCAGAAAATATCCGGGTCGGTGACGGGGTGCAGGACATTCATCTCGGGCGTTTGGATCTGTCGGGTTGCTACGTACAGGGTTTCATTTTTGTACCATTGCGGGATGCACAGAAAGCTCCAGCGCAGGATCCGGTCCAGGGCCCGGCTTGCGGCTACAAGCTCGGTGCGGGTATTGGCCTGCACCATTTTTCCGATCATGGCATCGACGGCCGGATTCCTTATTCCAGCCAAGTTGCGTCCTCCGGGATTGTCCGCCCCGTGACTGGCAAAAAAGTCATACTGCTCATTGCCGGGTGAAAGGCTCTGGAACCAGGCATCAACAATCATGTCGTAATCATATTGGTTTCGTCTGGTCAGGTGTTGTGCCGGATCGATGGTGCGCATGGTGGCGTGGATGCCCAGCCGTGACAGATTCTGGAGCAGGGGGCGCGTTACCTTCTCCCAAGCGGGATGGTGGAGCAGAATCTCGAAGGTCAGTGGTTGTCCGGTTTTGCGGGACACCATAACGTTGTTGCGCACCTCGTAACCGGCCTCGTCCAGCAGGGTCAGGGCCCGTTTCAGATTGGCGCGCAGGCCACCCGGGGTGTCTGTGCGGGGAGGTTCCCAGACTGGTCCGAAAACACGTGCAGGGATCTGGTCACGCCAAGGTTCCAGCAGGATTCGTTCTTCCGGACCTGGCTCCCCTGTTGCTTCCAGGTCGGAGTTTCCAAAGTAGCTTCGGGTCCGTTTGTAAAGCCCGAAAGACAGGTTGGCGTTGGTCCATTCGAAATCAAATGCCTGGATCAGGGCTTCACGTACCTTGGGATCAGCGAAGTGTGGGCGGCGTGTATTGAAGACAAACCCCTGCATACCAGATGGGCTATGGTTCTTGATAGCAATTCGGGTCAGTGGGCTGTCTGCTTTCCCGGTTTCCGGATAGTCCCGTGCCCATTCCCGTGCGCTGCGAACGATACGGATGTCAACTTTTCCAGCCTTCAGGGCTTCCTTGGCTACCGTGTCATCCTGATAAATATCCACCCGGATTGTATCAAAGTTGTAGTGGCCGCGCAGGGCCGGGACCGTATGTCCCCACCAGTTTTCAACACGTTCCCACACGATGCGCCGCCCGCTTTCGACCGTGGCAATGCGATAGGGCCCATTCCCAAGGGGAATCCGTAGGCCGCTGCGTTCAAAGTCGTGTCCATTCCAGTCTGCCCTGGAGAAGACGGGAAGTTGCCCCAAAATCAAGGGAAGCTCGCGGTTGCGTGTGCCGTCAAAGGTGAACAGCACCCGTCTTGGTCCGGTTGCTTCCACACGTGTTATGTTGCCCCAGTAGGAACGATACAGCGGCCGTCCCTTCTCGCGCAGGGTGTTGAAGCTGAAAACAACGTCATCGGCCATAACAGGTGTTCCATCGTGGAACGTGGCCTGTGGCCGCAGGTTGAAGGCAACCCAGCTGCGATCGTCGGCAAGCTCGACGCTTTCTGCCAGGTATCCGTATTCAGTAAAGGGTTCATCCTTGCTCTGGACCATAAGGGATGCGTAGAGATAGCTGCTGCCAAGCGGTGCAAGTCCCGGTGCGGCTATCCCTTTCATGATGAAGGGGTTCAGGCTGTTAAAGGCATAAGCATGTGTCATACGCAGGATGCCGCCTTTTGGCGCATCCGGGTTGACGTAGTCAAAATGCTGGAAGTGTTCCGGATATTTGGGTGCCCCGTGCATGGCAAGGGCATGTGTCGGGGATGCCTTTCGGGAGCTTGTGTGCTCTGTGGCACCGGATGGTGCGGCAATCCCGGTGACAAGGGCAAGCAGGAGCAGGCATGAACGGATGGCGGCGTACATCAGGGTTTTACTGCTGAATCGGGGTTGTTGGGGCAAGCTGTTGATGACCATAACCAGCGGCCTTGCTGATCGCGGCAGGCTGTGCTGGATCCGGTCTCGTCCTGATGACCGTCAAGCTGCGGCGGTGGTGCCATGGGATCTGGTTTCTCGGTCAGTACAATCGAAAGAGGCGGGTGTGCCCGGGTCCCTGTCAACAGGGAGGAACCGTCCTTGTCCAAGGCTATCGGTTCCAGTTCACTGTTGCTATCAAGCCACGGGATTATTCCCGTGAAGAGTGCCGCGATCAGAGCCCCCGCAATCATACCGCCCAATCCTGCAAGAATTGAGGCGTGGGTTATGCCCACCTGTTTCTTCTGACCATGGGTGGATGTGAAGGCGGATTGGTATCCCAGATCTTCAGGCCGGACGAGTGTATCCCCGCGTTGTGCTGCGGCGTGCAACGCCTTGTCACACAGCCGGTTGATGCGTCCTGGCAGCCCCTGACTGTCCACAACCAGGATGCCCAGTGCTTCGGGAGAAAAAGGGCGTGCTGGTGGATGATCCGGCAAGACAGCCAGGTTCAGGTGATGGTCTATATACGCAATTGTTTCTCCTGCATTCATCGGCTGCAAGCTGAGAAAGTGCGTCGGGAGTGAGGACAGTGCGCGGAAGAGGGGGTGTGTCAGTCGTGGAAGGAGGTCATCCGCACCACACAGAACAACTCTCAGGATGGGGCCTCCTTCCCGGTGCATGGCCAGAAGGCTGTGCAGAAACAGCAAGGCGCGGGATGGCAGATAATGGGCATCGTCGATAATGACCAGGCACGGTGTCCGGCCAAGGCGTCGGCCGAGCAGAAGCCTGATGATCATGTCATGTTCTTCGCCTTCACCCTCCGGGTGTACGCCGTGTGACAGAGCGCCCAGAAGGAGACGTTCCAGGCTGTTGCTGTTGTTGTCGCCGGGAATGGTTATGCAGAGGGCCGAGAGGGGTGAGGGTACTTCACGCAGCAGCTTGGCGCACAGTGTGCTTTTACCGATGCCTTCCGGCCCTGTCAGGGTCAGGAGCCTATCCCCGTCATGCAAGCGAGCCTGCAAATGTTCCAGTGTAGCCACAGACGATCGCAAAGGAAACCACCGCTGTGGATCCGGGAACAGCGGAAAAGGAGATCCGGACAAGCCAAACCGGTTCATGAGGCTCATGCTATCCCGCTTTGTCTTTTGACATGGCAGCGCAAAACCGCGATAACCCTTCTCGCGTGTATCATTGGACGTTTATAACCTCTTTCACGTGTTTTTTGTTCAAAGTGTCGAGTTTATTTCAGAGCTTTGGCCAGGATCTATGAGGTTATCAACGCTCTGTCCATGTTCGGCGTGTATTGCATTGACACAGTGGCAGGTTTTGCATGTTGTGGAAAGATCTTGCGAAGGCATTGTTACATCCGGCCCGGATGCCTGTTGTCCCGGCTTTCTTTTTTCTCCTGATCTTGCTGCTTTCGGCGCGTTATTTCTGGCTGCAGGATGAAGCAATGTCCCACGCCTGTGCTCTTGGGTCCGTGTCATTTCAATGTTCCCTGCGGTCCAGTCTGGGCATCCTGATGTACACCAAGGCGCTGGGCATCCTGTCGATCCCGGTGGCCGGGTTGGCGCTCTGGATCCGGCGCCCGGCTGTCATGGTTCCTGCTTTGGCTCTGACTCTGATGGCGCTGGTATTTTACAATGCGGACTACGGTGCGGTGGCGGCAACCATCATGGTTGTTGCTGTTGCGCGTTCCCCTCGTTGTGTGTTCGTTCCCGTCAAGCCGCAGAGTGAGGGAGCAAGCCATTCCGGTAAGGATCTCGAGGGATCTGCGCTGGTGGCAGAGCCTGTTGTTTCCGACAGGTCCTCGCGCTAACAGTTTTATTGCCCCAATAACGCACTCTTTGGTAGCATTGCTGCCCTGGGTATCATGACTGTCGGGGGGCTGAAGGGCATGTTATATGGGTTCGGTGCCCTTGCTCCCTATGTGGCTCTTGGCTTCTTGGTGCTTCTGCTTGCCGCCTTCGTATGGGAGAAGTGGCCGCCGGATGTTGTTGCTGTCGCGGCCGTGGCTTTGCTTTTGATCCTTGATTTGCTGACCATCAAGGAAGTTTTTTCGGTCTTTTCCAACAGTGCTCCGGCAACTATTGCGGCCATGTTTATCCTGTCTGGTGCCCTTGTGCGTACCGGTGCTATTGAAGCCTTTGGCGGTGTTATCCACCGTATTGCCCGCTCGCGACCAACCGTGGCAATCAGCTTGTTGATGGGAGGCACGATGTTGATGTCGGCCTTCGTCAATAACACGCCGGTTGTGATTGTCATGATCCCGGTTGTGATCGGTTTGGCGGTTTCCCTTCAGCAGTCACCGTCAAAGTTTCTGATTCCCTTGTCCTATGCCACGATTATGGGCGGTACTTGTACCATGATCGGAACATCAACCAACCTGTTGGTGGATGGTGTAGCCCAAGGGCTTGGGATGGAGCCATTCGGGATCTTCGAGATCAGCGGGGCCGGTGTCCTGATGGCCATTGCCGGTATGATTTATGTGGTCCTGGTTGCTCCCCGTCTTCTTCCCGACCGGCAGAGTCTCAGTACGCTTGTTAGCAACCGGTCTGGCCCCCGTTTTATTACCGAGGTTGTTATTCCCTATGATTCTCCATTGATCGGCAGCCTTGCTGTTGAGGTCAACTTGTTTCGTCGTGCAGATGGGCGCCTGATTGATGTGGTTCGCGGTGAAGAATCCCTGCGTCGGGACCTTAACAGCGTGGTTCTTGAAGCAGGGGATCGCGTGATCCTGAAAACACGAGCCGGTGAGGTCATATCTCTGCGCGATGACAGCAAGGTTGAGTTTCCAGGTGCGCATGCGCTTGAGCCACTGATTGCGCGTCAGGCAACCATTGCTGAGGGACTGGTTGGGCCGGGGTCGCCAATGGCGGGGCATCCTGTTGGCAATCTACGTCTTCGTCGGCGTTATGGTGTTTATCCCTTGGCTGTTCATCGCGCCGGTGAAAATGTCTCCCGGGATCTTGATTCTGTTGTTCTTCAAGTGGGTGACACAGTCTTGATGGAAGGGTCAGCCGAGGATCTGGAACGCTTGTCCACTGATCAGGGGCTGATTAACTTGTCTGAACCCAAGGACCGTCCTTTCCGCAGGACCAAAGCTCCTTTTGTTGTCCTCATTATGTTGGCTGTTATTGCCTTATCCGCTCTTGGTGTTGCAGAGATTTCAGCGCTGGCGCTTATTGCGGTGGCTCTTGTTCTTTTGACGCGCTGCGTTGATGTGGATGAAGCGTACCAAGCGGTAGACTGGCGCATACTGGTTCTTATTTTCGGGATGTTGGCTGTTGGTCTGACGTTGGAAAAGACAGGGGCTATAAAGGTGGTTGTTGGCGCGATGGCACCTTATTTACATGGGCATTCGCCATGGGTCTTGCTGATTGTTGTATACGTCATCGTGTCACTCATGACCGAGATCATCACCAACAATGCGGTGGCTGTTCTGATGACGCCGATTGCTTATAATCTGGGGGTCGAGATCGGCATTGACCCACGGCCCCTTGTCGTTGCCGTCATGTTCGGGGCATCTGCAAGTTTTGCAACGCCGATCGGTTATCAGACCAACACCATGGTTTATACGGCAGGGGGTTATCGTTTTACCGATTTTCTGAAGATCGGTGCCCCGTTGAACGCGATTATTGGCTTGGTCTCGGTTCTGATTATTCCCTTGTTCTGGCCCTTCTGACCCGGGATTCAGATTCCCGGGTTCTTGTTCTCAGTCGTTGGGATTTTGTGCCATGGGGGTTATCCCCAGTCGGGCCAGAAGGTCATTGTCCCGTGCTGTCGGGCTATTTTCTGTTGTCAGCAATTCTTCGCCGTAGAAAATGGAATTGGCACCAGCCATGAAGGCAAGAGCCTGTGTGCTGTCATCCATGGCATGGCGGCCTGCCGAGAGGCGAACAACCGAACGCGGCATCAGGATACGTGCAACGGCGATGGTGCGGACAAACTCCAGAGGGTCGACGTTCCCCCCTTTTCCTTCGTCGGCCAAGGCAGTTCCCTTGATTTCAACCAGCATGTTGATGGGCACGCTGTTGGGGTGCGTCTCCAGCGTTGCCAGTGTATGCAGCATGCCGGCCCGATCTGCCCGGCTTTCTCCGAGACCGACAATCCCGCCGGAGCAAACCCGGATGCCGGCTTCCCGCACGGCCTTCAGCGTATCAAGACGATTCTCGTAGGTACGGGATGAAATGATACTTTTGTAGTATTCGGGCGAGGTATCGACGTTATGATTATAGTAGTCCAGACCCGCCTCGGCCAATGCATTGGCCAGTTCCGGTTTCAACATGCCGAGGGTCATGCAGGTCTGCATGCCTTCTTCTTTCACCGCGCCGATCATCTCGACAATGGTTGGCAGATCCCGTTCGCGAAGCTGGCGCCAGGCTGCCCCCATGCACAAGCGGGTCGCGCCGTTCTCGCGGGCCTTGCGGGCTGCGGTGCGAACTTCTTCAACCCCCATTAAAGGTTCAACCTTCAGCTTGGCTTTGGCCGTTCTTGACTGGGAGCAGTACTTGCAGTCCTCGGGGCAGGCCCCGGTCTTTATGTTGACAAGGGTCGATCGCTGGATTGTGTTGGGATCAAACCAGCTGCGATGTATGCTCTGCGCCAAGCTGACCAGATCAATGAACGGCATGTCAAACAGGGTTTCAACATCGTGTCGTGTCCAGTCTGTTCTGGGTATGCTCCAGTCCCGTCCCTGAAACTGTGCCGGCAAGGATGGCATGGGCAGAGGGATTGGTGTAACGGTCATGACAAAATGCTCCGGACCCGGATAATTGGCTGCAAGCCTGTATCACACCAATTTTCTGTCGGCAACCCGGCCGTCTTGTTGTGTGTCTGCGTTACGCCTGCTGAACACAGGGGGTGGGTGTGGCGATATTTTTGCTTTCGCGGGGCGTGAAATATGTTTACCAAACAAGGTCTGTCTTTCTGTTTTTCGGGTGCAAGAATCATGGGGCGTGGTTACGTTCTGGCGGGGTTGGTTGTTGCTGTTCTGGTTCTTGCCGGTGTGCTTGTCCGCCCCGGCATACCGGTTGATGTTCCGGATTCCTCCATGAGTCGGGTTCCGTGCGTTTCCTACGCCCCGTTCCGCGATGGCGAGAGTCCGTTCGACCCATCTTTCCATGTGACCCGGGAACGTCTGGCCGAAGATCTGGCCCATCTTAAACCCTTGACCTCTTGTGTCCGCACCTATGCGTCATCCAATGGTCTGGATCAGCTGGCTGCCGAGGCCGAGAAGCTGGGCATGCATGTTCTTCTCGGGATCTGGATTGGATCCAGCCCGGTTGATAACCGGAGCGAGATCGAGCGGGCTGTGACCATAGCCAATGCGCATCCGCAAACGGTTCGGGCCGTGATTGTTGGCAATGAAGTCCTGTTACGGCGCGAGCAGGCTCCTGAAGGGATGGCCGCGTTTCTCCGCGAGGTGCGGTCCCGTGTTTCCCAGCCTGTGACCTATGCCGATGTGTGGGAGTTCTGGACCAGGCATGCGGCGGTCCTGAAAAACGAAGTTGATTTTGTGACGGTGCATATCCTGCCGTACTGGGAGGATGAGCCGGCTGATATTGATACCGCCTTGCGGCATGTGCGCGATGTCCGCGAGTCCGTGGGAGCCCTTTTTGTGGGCCAGGATATCCTGATTGGCGAAACGGGGTGGCCAACCCGTGGAAGGCAGCGGGAGGGTGCTGAGCCTGGTCTTGTCAACGCCACGCGCTTTATTCGTGGTGTGCTGGATATGGCAGACAGCAATGGTTGGCGTGTCAACCTGATCGAAGCCTTTGACCAGATGTGGAAGCGGGACCAGGAAGGAACGGTTGGTGGATACTGGGGGCTTCAGCAGACTGGAGGAAAGCCGAAAATTCTGCTGAAGGGACCGGTTGTTGAGGATCCGGATTGGGTGAAATGGGTCTTGGTGGCCTTGGGCACCGGTATTTTTATTTTCGTCGCTATTGTTTTTGTAAGCAAACGTATTGATCGTGTCGGGTTTGCCATCTCTGTCGTTGGGGCCTTGGCTGCGGGGGAAGTCATTGCCCTTCTGGCTCGTCATTCTGTGCTGTCCAGCCGCTCTTTGCTGGAGTGGGGCGTGAATGGGGGCGTTGGTTTACTGGCCGTTGTTTCCGCTGTTGCTTTCCTGTCTGTTTTGCAGAGCAAGGAACCTGGGTTGGGTGTATGGCATGGTCTTTTGTACCGGATGACCTTGGCTGTTGCTGCGACCAGTGCTTTTGGTCTTGCTTTTGGTGGACGCTATCGTGATTTTCCGGCCAGTATGGTTCTGATTGTGGCTGTGGCGCTGGTGCTGCTGTGGATTCGTGACTCCCGGGTCTTGTTTGCACTGCCCGGGAAGCCAGAAGACGTCTGGTTGGCCGGGACAAGCGTTCCCGCCGTCTTGTTTGCCTGCTCTGTTGAGACATGGCGTAATGATGATGCTCTTGTATGGGGAGCAACGGTTATTGCCCTGGTTTCTCCGGCGATTTTCCGGGCTGTTTATTCCCATAAACCGTCATTTTACCGGCCTTCCGGGGCTGCCGGGCCGGTGGACAGGACCGGTTGACAGCTTTTTCTGCTTGATCGCTCCTGTTGTTGCCGGGCGTTGTGAAGTACCATTCAGTGTATCACGGCCCCTGTCGGAGGATCTCCGGTTTGGACCACCTCTTTCGTTGCGGCATGACTTTGCTGCGGGTTTTGTTGGGTTTGCCGCCTGCGTTTTCTTCGTCGGCGGAAGGGACCCTTCCAATCCGTACTGGTGTCTTCTTTTTTGTCCCTGTTTCCACTCGTGTCTTGCCCCGTACTTTCTGGACGGGGCTTTTTTGTTGGCATTGTTCCGGAACGGGGACAGTGCCTGTCTCTCTTTCCCTTTTCTCTTTCAGGAGAGGTTCTGCCTATGGCCAAGCGCACCCATCGTTCTGCACAGGTCGAAAACTCCCGTGTTCGTGCTTTGATGCCCGAGGCTATGGTTTGGGATCCGTTGGGTGGAACCGCTTCGTCTTGTGGGCGTGATGTGGATGATCAGCGCCGTGACAGAAGTTATATCCGTCGCATTCGCCCCCACAGCGATAATCAGTCGCTTCTTATGGATGCTGTTGAAACCCGCAATCTTGTTCTGGCACTGGGTCCGGCCGGAACGGGAAAAACATACATTGCGGTTGCAAAAGCTGTTGAAGCATTGGAGAGTGGTTCGGTCGGCCGTATTATTCTATCCCGCCCGGCCGTCGAGGCCGGTGAAAGTCTCGGGTTCCTGCCCGGTGCCATGGAAGACAAGCTGGCGCCCTATCTGCGCCCTCTTTATGATGCCCTCAACGATCGTCTTGGTGCAAAGAAGCTGCGGCAAATGTTGGCAGATGGGACGATAGAAATTGCCCCGGTTGCCTACATGCGGGGGCGTACCCTGAATAACTCCTTTATCGTTATTGATGAGGCGCAAAACTGCACCTACGGCCAGATCAAGATGATGCTGACCCGTCTGGGCTGGAACTCAACCATGGTTCTGACCGGTGATCCGGATCAGACGGATCTTCTTCCGGGCCTTTCAGGGCTGCGGGATATTGCCTCCAGGTTGGAAAGCCTTGAAGATGTGTCGGTTATAAGGCTACGCGAATCCGATATCGTTAGGCATCCATTGGTAGCTTCCATGCTGACGGTTATATAATCCAGGGGAGTTATTGGCGCGGCCAGTAATGACTAATGGCTGTGCCAATACGCTCCAAAAAAACCAAGGGAAGATTTTCTATAAAGTATTAAACGCATAGATACTCTCTCTTGACTGGACATTATACTTTCCAGTTGTCAGTGCCCCGGAAATTTCATATCTCCTGAACAGAGTCACATTATGCTGCGCGGTGTCCGGATCGCTTAATCAGGGGGCGAAAACCATGACAAAAGAGCAGGCCCACATTCTTCTGGTCGAAGATGATCCGGCGACACAGGCACTCCTGTCTGCGTTTCTGCGAGAGGCAGGGTATTCTGTAAGTGGTGCATCCACGGCCGAGGCCATGCGTCAGGCCATGGCTAGGGCAACGGTGGACTTGATCCTCCTTGACCTGAATTTACCGGATGGCGATGGCATCCAGCTTGCCCACTCTGTGCGCAAGCAATCACGGGTTCCGATCATTATGGTGACAGCGAGAGCCCAGCCGCGGGATCGCATTACGGGGCTGGAGCTGGGCGCGGATGATTACGTGACGAAGCCCTTCCACCCCAGGGAGTTGGTGGCTCGTGTTCGTAATGTCCTTGGCCGTTTGAACGGGAACAAGGAAGCTCCCGGCGGTGTTGTGTACAAGTTTGCTGGTTGGGAAATGGATCTTCTGTGGCGCAAGCTGACCAGTCCGGACGGTGATCCGATTTCAATGACAGCGACGGAATTTGATTTGCTCGCCGTTCTGGTTGCTCGGGCAGGTCAGCCACTGACACGTGACCAGCTTTTGGAAGCGACAGGGGCCCCCGGCCGTGAAGTCAATGATCGCTCTATTGATACCTTGATCAGCCGCATCCGTCGTAAGCTGGGTGATGCCCGTGGCGGCCAGAGGATGGTCGAGACCTGCCACGGGCATGGCTATCGCTTTGCTGTCGACGTTCAGGCCGGTTGAGGCCGGCCCGCGCTTTCTAGCCTGCAATCATGCCCTTGATAGCGTCCAAGCTCGGGACATTCCGGCTTGGACCCAGCACGGCCAGTGTTGGGTCTGATGCAAAGATCAGGGCAGCGGCATCCCGTACAGCAGCGGCATCGACGGACTCGACCATGGCGACCAGTTCATCTGTATCCACGATCCGCCCATGTGTGAACAGCTGCCGAGCCGCCGTTTCCGCGCGGTTCGAGCTGCTTTCCAGCCCCATCAAAAGTCCGGCCTTGATTTGGGCCCGTGCCCTCATCAGTTCATCGTTCTGCACGATTGTATCGACAATTTTCCGGAGTTCCGTACACAGGACAGGCACCAGTTCGGCAGCTTCGTCATTGCCGGTGCCGGCATAGATGCTGAACAGCCCGCCATCGGTTGTTGAATTGGTGTAGCTGTAGATGGAGTAAACCAGTCCCCGTTTTTCACGAATTTCCTGGAACAGCCGGGAAGACATGCCTCCGCCCAGAAGTGTCGAGAGCACAGCGGTGGCGTAGAAGTGCGGATGGTCATACGCCACACCGTCAAAGCCGAGTACAAGGTGAACCTGCTCCAGATTCTTGTCCTGCCGGCTTTCTCCACCTTTATAGAGCGCCTTCTCAGGGGTAACAGACGGGAAAACCGGCAGGCTTGTGAAGGTTTTTTCGACCAGATGGACAAAAGAATCATGATCAATATGACCGGCCGCAGCAATAACGGTCGAGTGTGTCGAGTAGGTACTGTTCATGTACCTCTTCAGTGTTTCGCGATCGATGCTGCGTACGGTCTCGGGCGTTCCCAGAACAGCTCGTCCCATGGCCTGATCCGGGTACGCTGTTGCCTGGAAGTGGTCAAAAACAATATCGTCCGGGGTGTCCTCGGCCTGATTGATTTCCTGCACAATGACGGACTGTTCCCGCTTCAGCTCTTCCGGGTCGAAAACAGAATGTTGCAGGATGTCGGCGATGATATCGGTGGCCAGTGCGACATCGTCCTTCAGGACCTTGGCATAATAGGCTGTATTCTCGCGTGAGGTCCACGCATTGAGAATGCCGCCGACATCTTCGATCTCTTCGGCAATGGCACGGGCGGAACGACGGGCCGTCCCCTTGAACGCCATATGTTCCAGCAAGTGGGAAATCCCGTTCAGGGGCGCCGGTTCATGGCGCGCCCCGGCATCCACCCAAGCCCCCAGGGTGACGGTCTGTACGGTGTCCATCCGGTCGGTCAATACCCGCAGGCCGCTGGGCAAGGTCGTGATGGTGACGGTCATGGAAACTCCGGAAACAAGAGGGTTTATGTGGTGTTGTCAGGCATGGATGCGCGACCGCGCCGCGCGTACATAGGCCTCTACGGCATCGGCCTGACGGTTTATCCGCTCCATGCGTTCGGGCCGCTGGAGTAAGTCTTTCAGGTGATGGGGCAGGACTGGTTCTACACCGCAGGCTGATCTTACCGCGTCAGGGAATTTGGCCGGGTGGGCTGTGCCAAGGCAAACAACCGGGGTGCCGTGCGTGCGCGATGCCTTTTGTCCAGCGGCAACGCCAATCGCGGTGTGTGGGTCAAGAAGCTCCCCGGTCAGGGTATGGATGCTGCGCATAACCCCCATGGTTTCCTGGTCATCAAGGCGCGTGGCCTCAAACAGTGTCCGTACCCGTTCAACGGTATGGGAGGGGGGCGAGCATGTGCCTTGTTCGCGGAACTGTTGCATCAATATTTTGATCGTGCCAGCGTCACGGTCGCAGAGATCAAACAGGAGCCGTTCCAGGTTTGATGAAATCTGGATATCCATCGAGGGGCTTATGGTCGGGACAACATCCTGAATGGAGAGGAAGCCGGTGTGGACAAAGCGGGTCAGGATATCATTGCGGTTTGAGCCAATAACAAGACGCTCGATCGGCAGGCCCATGCGTTGGGCAACGTAACCAGCAAAAACATTGCCAAAATTCCCGGTTGGTACGCTGAAGACAACCGGTCTGTCTGGTGCTCCCAATCGCAGGGCAGCCCAGAAATAATAGACCACCTGCGCCATGATCCGTGCCCAGTTGATGGAGTTCACGGCAGCCAAGCCAACGTCTTGACGAAAGGAAGGCGAAGCAAACAGAGCTTTTACAATATCCTGACAGTCATCGAACGTACCATCGACAGCCAGACAGTGAACATTGCGGCTTGTTACGGTCGTCATCTGGCGGCGCTGGACGTCAGAAACACGACCGTTCGGGAACAGGATGAAGATCTCGATGCTATTTCGGTCCCGGCATGCCTCTATGGCGGCTGACCCTGTATCGCCCGATGTCGCGCCAACGACGGTGATGGTTTGTCCTCGTTTGCCCAGAATATTGTCAAACAGGTGCCCCAGCATTTGCAGGGCATGATCCTTGAACGCAAGCGTTGGCCCGTGGAACAATTCCAGGAGCCACAGATCGGTATCCAGCTGTTTCAGTGGAGCAATGGCTTGATGGGTGAATGGTGCGTACGCGGCACGAACCAAGGGACGTAGATCCGCTTCGGTCAGGCTGCCTTCAGTGAAGAGCGACAGAATGTGAACCGCGAGATCTTCCCACGACAGGCCGCGCATGGCGCGTATATCAGCCGGGGACAGGGTGGGCCACGTTTCCGGTACATAAAGCCCTCCATCTTCGGCAAGGCCAGACAGCAGAACGTCGTCAAATCCAAGGACCGGAGCTTGGCCCCGTGTACTGACATATTTCACCGGATTGTCTCCACACTGGTGTACCGGATGCAGGGGGGCAGAGACTAGCGCCGGATGGGCCTGTCGGCAATGGGGCAGAGAGGAGGATCGAGTGTTTGCTGATTTATATGGAGCTTCCAATCTGGCTGATAATGTTCTTGTCGCCATATCAGTAATCGAATCGGGGCATTTGTATGTATATGCAGTGATCAGATTCTATATCAGGATGTCATGGTTCTATTGAGGTGAGTGGCCGATCTGAATAAAAATCCATGTTTATGTGGATATTTTATGCTCTTCTATGTTAATTATGGCTGTGTCTTCTTTCTAAAGAAGTACTTACTGGAGGCTTTTATCTAGGTCTCCATGGATCCTTGGGTCTATTTGTCTGTTGGCTTGACCCTTCTCTTCGGTGCCTTGTTGGCGTACCGGGATCCGCACAAACGTCCGGCTTGGTCGGTCATGGCGTCGGCACCTCCTCGGTGTCGTGCGGGCGATTGTTCGTCTGCATTCGTCTTTACGCAGAAATGACAACTGAACAAGAGGAACATGGTGTATGCGGCATGAAAAGATTGACCTGACAGACCGTGATGACCAGATCACGGAGACTGTCGAATCAATCCCTGAGCCAGAGGGTGAAACAGAAATTATCGAGACAGATTATACGGTGGGGCAGGATAATATAGCCCGCCAATGGACACTTGAGTTTGATTTTCACCATATTGTATTTACAGTATCAGCCTTGTCCGTTGTGTTTTTTACCTTCATTACTCTGGCCCTCCAGAATGATATAGAGCCTGTTTTTGTTGCGATACGAGATGCGATGACGTCCCGTCTTGGGCCGTTCTTCCTGTTTTCGGGCAATATTCTGGTTGTGCTTTGCCTGGTGCTCGTCGTGTCTCCGCTTGGGAAGGTGCGGCTGGGAGGGCCGGACGCAACGCCGGATTATGGCTATATCGGCTGGTTTGCCATGCTCTTTGCTGCGGGTATGGGCGTTGGCCTTATTTTCTTTGGTGTTGCCGAACCGATGACACACTTCTCGGCGTCTCTCGCTGGTGTCGGGTTGGGAGATGGTGGAGCAAGAATTGATACCGCCCCGTTGGGCGGAGCCTCTGGAGATGAGGTATTGGCGCGATCCTTGGCCATGGCGGCGACAATTTTCCACTGGGGTCTGCACCCATGGTCCATTTATGCTGTTGCTGCACTGGCGCTGGCCCTGTTTTCCTATAACAAGGGGCTTCCCCTGACACTGCGTTCTATTTTCTATCCCCTGATTGGAGAGAGAGTCTGGGGGTGGCCAGGGCATCTTGTCGATATTTTGGCTATTTTTTCGACGGTCTCCGGGTTGGCCGTGACTTTGGGTGTCGGGGCACAACAAATCGCGGCCGGCCTTGATTTTCTCATGGGTATTGGAACATCCAATGTGATGCTTGTCCTGCTGGTTATTGTCATTACCATGATTTCTGTCTGGTCGATCGTCAAAGGGCTGGATGGCGGCATTCGCAGGGCATCCGAGTACAGTATGCTTCTGGCCGTTATCTTCATGCTGTTTATTGTTGTTGCCGGTCCAACGGCGGATCTGATGTCAGGCTTTGTACAGAACGTGTTGGGATATGGGCAGTATATTTTTCCCCTGTCCGTTCCGTTCGGGCGTGAGGATACCGGATTTGTCGCATCCTGGACGGCTCCATACTGGGCATGGTGGATCAGCTGGTCGCCTTTTGTAGGAATGTTCATTGCGAGGATCAGCCGTGGCCGCACGGTGCGGGAGTTCCTGGTTGCGGTTCTGCTTATTCCGACCCTGCTGTCCGTTCTCTGGATGACGGCTCTGGGAGATACAGCCATAGCCCAGGTGGTGCACAACGACTTTACAGGGGCGCAGGATGCGGTGCTTGAAATCAAGCTGTTTGAAATGCTTGGTCAGTTGCCCCTGTCTGGTCTGGCCTCTGCCGTTGGTGTTGTCCTGATCATTCTGTTTTTCATTACATCGTCAGATTCAGGAAGTTTGGTGGTTGATACGATTGCTGCCGGTGGCAAGGTCAATGCACCGATTGTTCAAAGAGTTTTTTGGGCGTTGTTTGGTGGATTGGTTGCCATTGCCCTGTCTTTGGGCGGGGGGTTGGCTGCCTTGCAAGCCATGGTCCTGTGTACAGGGCTGCCGTTTGCTTTTGTCTTGATGGTGGCCTGTTATTCCATTGTACTGGGCTTGGTGAATGAGCGTAGGGTCGGTGCTTCCCCAGGTGATTGAGCTGCGGATGCCGGTGACTTTCCCTGTACAGGAGGTGTCGTTCCAGTGGTCTCTGCCCGGGATTGTGATTGCAGTGCAGATCATACCGGCATTGCCGTTGTTATTGGTGCGTCGGGAACTATCGGTCATGCTGTGTCCGAACACTTGTCAGCAACGGAGGCTTTTGAGTCTGTCATTGGGCTATCGCGTTCCGGTTCTGATTCCCTTGATCTGTTGTCTGAAGACAGTATTGCCCGCTCTGCTGAACGGATTGCCAAGTCCGGAAAAGTGTTACGTTTGGTATTTGATGCCACAGGATTTCTGCACGGTGATGGAGTCAATCCGGAGAAAACGTGGCGCGATCTGAATCCGGTGGCTATGGCGCATGCTTTTGCCATCAACGCCATCGGTCCAGCTCTTTTGATGAAGCACTTTTTACCGCGTTTGCCCCGGCGTGGCCGTTCCGTTTTTGCAACCTTGTCAGCCAAGGTTGGCAGTATTGGCGACAACAAGCTGGGGGGATGGTACAGCTATCGTGCGTCCAAGGCGGCGCTGAACCAGCTGGTCAGAACCGCTTCAATCGAGTTGGCGCGAACGCATCCTGATGCCATATGTGTTGCCCTCCACCCGGGAACTGTTGCCAGCCGTCTGTCCGATCCTTTCCGCAAGGACGGACTGGATGTTGTTTCCCCGGACGAGGCTGCAGCCCGTCTTGTCAACGTCGTCTCTTCACTGGATGTATCGGCCTCGGGGCAATTCCTGGATTATCGCGGTTGTCCCTTGCCGTGGTAGGCTGTTGTGCGCACGGATCTCCAGGACAGGGCCTCGGCAATATGAACCGTGCTGACCGGGCCGCCGCCATCAAGGTCGGCCAAGGTTCTTGATACCCTGAGAAGACGGTTCCAGCCTCGTGCTGACAGATGCAGTTGGTTTGCAGCTTTTTCCAGCAGGGCGCGGCCAGCATCATCCGGTTGCGCAACGGATTCCAGAATTCGGCCATCAGCCTGTGCGTTGGTGCGAATGTGCTGGTCCGGGCACAGGCTCCTGTATCGCTTCTCCTGCAAGGTTCGGGCCGCTGCAACGCGCCCTGCGATACAGGCTGACGTTTCTCCTTCCGGTGCTCGTGCCAGATCTGCGGGGGGTACGGACGGAACATCGACGTGCAGGTCGATACGGTCCATCAGGGGGCCAGACAGCTTGTTCCGGTAGTCATCCCCACAGCGTGGCGCTTTCGAGCAGGCCATGGATGGTTCTGTCAAGTAGCCGCAGCGGCATGGATTCATCGCAGAAACAAGCTGTACGCGGGCGGGGTAGGACACGTGGTTGTTGGCCCGGCTTATAACAGCGTGCCCGGTTTCCAGGGGTTGGCGCAGGGCTTCCAGTGTTGCGCGTGGAAATTCAGGTAGTTCGTCCAGAAACAGGATGCCATTGTGGGCAAGGCTGATATCACCGGGACGTGCCCGCAATCCACCCCCAATCAGGGCAGCCACACTGGCAGAATGATGGGGATCGCGATACGGGCGTGTGGTTATCAAGGCGCCTTCTGGTAACGTGCCGGCAATGGAGTGAACCATGCTGACCTCCAATGCTTCCTGTGCAGACAAGGGGGGCAGTAATCCCGGCAGGCGCCGTGCCAGCATGGATTTCCCGGAACCAGGTGGGCCGCTCATCAGCAGGTTGTGTCCACCGGCGGCAGCGACTTCCAGGGCGCGGCGTGCGCTTTCCTGCCCCCTGACGTCGGCCATGTCATGTGGGTATGCAATTTGTGTGGCAGATTTTGCTTCCGGTGGGGTCAGGATCACATCCCCGCGGAAATGATTGATCAGCGCCAGCAGGGAAGGGGCGGCCAGAATATCCTGTCGTGCTCCGGCCCAAGCGGCCTCACCGCCTTGTGCTGCGGGGCAAATAAGCCCGCGTTCGGTACCACAGGCAAAGAAGGCTGCTGGCAGAACGCCAGAAACGGGCGCCACGGATCCATCCAGTCCTAGCTCGCCAAGAACAACGAAATGTTCCAGGTCTTCCTGGGGCAAGATTCCCATGGCAGCTAAAACCGCGCATGCAACAGGAAGATCGAAGTGGCTTCCTTCTTTTGTCATATCAGCCGGGGCAAGATTGACAGTTATACGTTTGGGAGGCAGGGCCAAGCCTATAGCCCCCAGTGCGGATCGGACCCGTTCCCGGCTTTCGCCTACGGCTTTGTCGGGAAGTCCGACAATGGTGAAGGCGGGAAGACCGCTTGCGATGGATACCTGCACTTCAATTGGAACTGTTTCGATGCCCTGGAAGGCTACCGTATAAACGCGCGCTATCATCTTGGGTTGATTATTTTCCGTGTAATGTCTTTTGCAGGATACAGAAGCCCGGCTCTTTCGAAAGGAAAAAATGAACAGCGCCCGTCTTGCCAACGGGCGCTGTCTGGAACACTGGCTTGGCCGTATTGCTAATGTCTCCGAGGAGTGCAAAAGGTCGTGCCAAAAGACCTTGTGTGATTATGGAGCTGCCTTGATGTGGATCTCAACCCTTCTGTTCCGGGCTTCGGATGCTTTGTCAGGCGTCTGGATCATGGGACGCTCCTCGCCATAAGCCTCCAGGATCATGGCCGCAGGACTGACGCCCAGATGCGACAGGGTATTGGCAACGCGTTCTGCCCGCTTCTGGGACAGCTCCATATTGATATGTTCTTTGCCGGTGGTGTCGGTATGGCCGGCAATCATCAGCGTTGATGATTTGCGTGCTTTCCAGGCCGCTGCAACATCCTGAAGCACCTTCATGGCTTGTGCATCCAAGTGTGTTGAGCTGGTGATAAAGTGGACTATGAATGCATCCTGTGCCTGTCGGGCCGGCTTTAAAGACGATCCTTTTCGCAGTTCGGCCATCGTGTCTTCAAATACTTTTCGACAGGCCGCGATATCATCTGGCTGATGCCCTTCTTCTTGTTCCTGCATCCAGCAATCAAAGCCCGCTGCTTGGGCCCGTGCAGCCTTGACCGGCATGGTGTCGCGTGCCCCGGCATCCAGGACGGCTATCAACGCATTGCGTGCTGCCCGTAATTCGTTAGCAGCCTCCGGAGTCAGGTCACGCTCCTCGATCGCCTGGGGAAGGATATTTTCTCCCTTGGCTGCGGCTTCTGCCCGTCGCAGGAAGTAGGCTGTATCTGTCCAATCGTATTCTGCTTTTTCGGCTGCTGCCAACTCGACATATTCGGTGTGGAGGACACGCGTGAAGGCATTTCCCTGTAGAGGGAGGGTTTTTGTACCCTCCACATTCCACTGATCTGCGCACGCACCCAAGAGAGCAACAGCCGAAACCACCAACATCAACTTCTTGAACATTGTCCGGGATTCCTCATCGGCATTATGAAACACACCAGAGCATCAAGCCGCGCCATGGACAGTCACGAAGGCATTGACCCGTTTTTGTATTCTTGTTGCTCCAGACCCCGGACTGATGTGCCGATATGTAGACCGGAGAACACAGCCGGGTATTGATCGCTACAGTATCGTTTTTCAGGCAATCGCGACAGATCTTTCATGAGACGCGACTGTACGATTATACCGGAGTTGCTAAAAAAAACGCGGCCTTTGCGACCGCGTTTTTCTCAGTATAACCGGATGGGTTACTGAATAAGTTCGACGTCTTCTGCCATCGGCCCTTTTTTGCCCATGCGAATGTTCAAGCGAACCCGCTGCCCACTTTCCAAGTTCTGCAGCCTGGAACGGCTCAGGGAGCCGATGCCGATGAATACATCCTTCCCGCCGGAATCAGGTGTGACAAAGCCAAACCCTTTTTCTGCACTGAAGAACTTGACGATGCCTTCGATTGTTTCTTCAGCCCCGTCGGAGTAGCCGCCGCCGCCACCGCCGTAACCGTCGTTGGACAGAACGGCATTGGTCGTGTCAACGCTCAGGATCTGTGAGACTTGGGGACCTTTTGGTCCTTGTTCCAGGTCACAGACAATCTCGGCACCTTGATCGATGGCGCCAAGCCCGGCCCGCTGGAGAACAGAGATGTGAAGGAAGGCGTCCGATGAGCCATCCTGGGGCGCAACAAAGCCAAAGCCCTTGGATGCATTGAACCACTTGACAGTAGCCGTAATTCCCGACTGCAGCGGGTTGGACGGCCGGAAGGACCGGGTATTCATAGCGAACAGAAAACCTTTGAGAAGGGTAATAACCAAGGTAATGGATACCTTATTTTTCTTCTCTCTCCAAGCTTAATGAATCGGGAAATGCATCTTTTTTTTTGCATCAGGACATATTTGTGGGTGGGATACGATGATAAGAAACAGAATAAGCGTAACCACACCAACATAAAAACATTGTGTATGGAATAATAATGGTTATTTCTATCAAATAATTACTCGATTCCCCCGTATCTGTACTCTTCCCTGTAGCGCATCGTACGCCCTGTTTCCTTGCTCCGCCTGATCTCTTCTTTCCAAGCTTGCTGGAGGGATCTTGCCCTGAAGTGAGTAGGAGTAAAGTCATGGGAGAGAGGGGTTTCGGATGGCACGGGTTTTACATGGGACGGCGTGCCTTTAACGCCTGTACTAAAGTACCGTCATCCAGCCAGTTCAGCTCTCCGCCTACAGGTACACCGCGTGCCAAGCCAGATGTTGCAATCGGAAGGGGGCGCAGTGTATCGGCGATATAGTGTGCTGTTGTTTGCCCATCCAGTGTCGCGGGAAGTGCCAAGATAACTTCTTGCACTTCTTTTCTCTGGATTCGCTCCGTCAGCCCGCTCAGCCTCAAGTCTTCGGGGCCTGTCCCGTTTACGGCGGACAAAAGTCCCCCCAGCACGTGATAATGCCCGGAAAAGGCCCCGGACCGTTCCAGCGCCCACAGGTCGTCTACGTGCTCCACCACGCAAATAACAGATGGGTCACGCCTGTGGTCTTCGCACAGTGAACAGGGGGCCTGTATATCCAGATTACCGCATTCCGGGCACATGCATACGGCACGCTCCACCTCTTGCAGTGCTGCAACAAGGGGAGCCAGAACTGTCTCCCGGCGTCGCAGAAGGTGCAGAACCACACGCCGCGCCGACCTTGGCCCAAGGCCGGGAAGGCGAGCCACAAGTCGTGTCAGGCGTTCGATGGGGTTGCTCACAATGGGCGAATATCCTGTCTGTTTCAGAACGGCAGCTTCATGCCGGCAGGCAGGTTCAGGCCCCCGGTTACTTTCTGCATTTCCTCGCGCATGGCTTGTTCAACCTTCTGGCGGGCATCATTATGTGCAGCCAGTACTAAATCTTCCAGAACGCCCTTGTCGTCTGGGTCAATCGCAGCAGGATCGATCACAATGCGGCGCATGTCGCCTTTGCCGTTCAGGGTCAGTTGGACCATGCCCCCGCCAGAGACGCCCGTGACTTCCATCTCTTCCAGCTTGGCTTGCACTTCGGCCATTTTTTGCTGCATCATCTGGGCCTGTTTCATCAGGCCGCCAAGATTTTTCATAACTCTTAACTCCGTTTCAGGATTCCGGTTGTGCCGGGTTCCCAGTGTCATCAGCCGTTGGTGTGGCAGGAAGATCACGAACCGTGCCGATGCTGGCTGTCGGGAATGTTTCCAGGGTCGCCCGAACCAATGGATCTGCACGCACGCCGGTCATGGTTTTTTCAAACAGCGTCGGTTCACCGGCCTCCCTCGAGATGCTGATGACCCACCGCATGCCCGTCCATTCTCCCAGGCAGCGGGCCAGTTTTCCTGCCAAGTCTGAAGGTGTCTCGTCTTCCGGTCGGAATTCCAGGCGCCCGGGTTCGTAAAACACAGGGTGCACCGTGTGCTCAAGGTGATACCCCAGTATAGCCTCGCGTTTTGCAGCAACCAAAGCAACCATCTTCTCAAATGTTTCAGGTCCGGTCGCCGCTACGGACTTTACACTGGCAACAGGCGTGCAGTCCTCCTGTACAGAGTCTGCCTTTAACGCGGTCTGTGTACTGTAAGGGGTATGAGGTGCTGGCCTGGTTTGATCCCCTGCGCTTCTCAAGGGTTCCGGTGCCGGCTGTCGCGGGGAGGGTACGATTGGGGAAGCTTGGGCAGGGCTGGAAGCTTTGTCTGGTGTGGATTGTAGTTTGGCAATGACATCGGCTGGTGCAGGTAAGTCAGCCGCATAAGCCATGCGGATGATCCCCATTTCCAGGGCCTGAAGCGGTTGTGCTGCTGTTCGGACCTCCGCATGGATTTTCAACAGCATCTGCCATGTGCGGGTCAACACCCCCATTGACAGACGTGACGCCATATCGGTTCCGCGCTTGGCCATATCCGCCGGGACAGTATGATCAGCTGGTGCGTTGGGCGTTGCTTTCAGGCGTGTCAGCCAGTGCGTTAACCCCTGCATGTCTTCCAGCATGACGGCAGGGTCTGCCCCTGCCGCATAGTACGCCTGTACAGCCTCCAGTGCATGTGGCAGATTCCCCTCCAGTACGATTTCCAGAAGGTCCAGGGTCTGCCCGCGGTCTGCGAGGCCCAGCATGTCGCGGACCTGTCGGGCATGGATACTGGAACCGCAGTGGGCGATAGACCTGTCCAGCAGGGACAAGCCGTCCCGCACGCTGCCATCCGCGGCCCGGGCAATGAGTGCCAAGGCTTCGTCATCTACAGTGACTCCTTCAAGCCCGGCAATACGCTGGAAGTGTGCGGAAAGTGTCTCAACGTCAATCCGCCTCAAGTCAAACCGCTGGCAACGTGACAGAACCGTTACAGGAACCTTGCGAATTTCCGTGGTGGCAAAGATGAACTTGACGTGGGCAGGGGGCTCTTCAAGGGTTTTCAACAGGGCATTGAACGCTGCCCCGGACAGCATATGGACTTCATCAATGATATAGATTCTATAGCGTGCACTGGCGGGGCGATAGCGGACCCCTTCCAGTATATCCCGCATATCCCCGACGCCGGTCCGGCTTGCGGCATCCATTTCCGTGACGTCAACATGGCGATCGGCTGCAATGGCCTGACAGTGCGTGCATAGACCGCAAGGGGTCACAGTTGGTCCGGTGTTGCCATCCGGTCCTATGCAGTTCAGAGCCCGTGCAATGATCCGCGCTGTTGTCGTTTTTCCGACACCGCGCACGCCGGTCAGCATCCAAGCCTGTGCCAGGCGGTTGGTTGCGATTGCATTGGAAAGGGTTTTGACCAGCACATCTTGCCCAATCAGGCCCGATAAATCAGTCGGTCGGTACTTGCGTGCCAGAACCCTGTATTCCTGTGCGGTCCCGGTGGTTTGTGCCGGATCCGGATCTGGACAGGATACATCGGTCATCCGACGGAACTCGCTCTTGATTATGCCTAGGAAGCAGAGGACAGAAATAAGGCGGAAGACTGGACAACGACCCGAACCGGAAACTCGTTGGGGCTGCTTCCTTCCGGACCTGACCCGGTTGGCGAGGGGTTCGTCCGCCGCCAGTCTTCCGTGCGCACTATATCAGTGGAAAGGGGCTGCAACGCAAGCATCTATTTTGCAGTCCCTGTTTTCTTCCTGTCTGGCAGGCAGTTGCTTGAGGCATGGTGGTGTCGGGTTATTCAGTCGGACGTCACCAAAGAGGCGTCGCCTGCATCTTGATCTGTAACAAGGAACTGAATACACACATAGTAGGCTATTCTTCCCCTGCTGTCATGAACAGCAGAAATGGTTGTATCGACACGACGGCTCTCTCCGCTCCGCGTCCTGTTGATAAGCTCACCATGCCAAATTTTTCCGGCAGTAATGGTATTCCACATGTTTTTATAGACGTGGTCCGCTACTTTTCCGCTTTTCAGAAAGCGTGGGTTGCGTCCTTCCACGTTTGCCAAGGTGTACTCAAATATATCTGCAAAGTACTGATTTGCATACAGTATAGCCCCATCCGAGCTTGTGATCATAAGGGCAGCAGGGCTTTGCTCCATAGCTTGGGCAACCAGGCGAATGCGTTCTCCGAGGGCGTATTGGTTTCTGACATCCAGTGTCAGGAAGATGAACAGGAGACCTATCCCAAGCGGTGTCAGAACCATTGAGACCAGCAAGAGGTGGTTGTTGAGCAGCCATGCTGCCTGGATGTCTTCCTGTACGGCTGTCAGAACAAAAGACAGGGGATAAACATCTGAAAGTCTCTTCACATGCCGGCCGGATTTATGGCCCAAGAGGGATGGTTTTTCAGTGATGCTCGCACCTGTGGCTCCTGATTCTTGGCTTAGAATCCCACCAATGATTGCACTGCGGGACGGTGTTCCATTTTCAAGGTAAAGGGGCAAGGCAGCCAGAACCGGACCATCCAGACGGGCTATAACAGCCTCGCCATTGGGACCGGGGCGCGCGGCAGAAAGCATTTCCAGGAACCAGCCCGGGTTCATAGCTGCAATAACGTGACGTGAATCGGACGTATTCGTTTCGTCTTCCAACATGACGGGAATGACCCATGGGCCATCAGCTGTTGTTGAGGATAGATCAATCGGAATCGAGCCAACACCGATATAGCGGCCACTGCTGGCCCGCCCGATTCTCAGGCGGCTCCCCAAGCTCAATGGCCCGCTTTGCTCCAGCCCATATACCTTCGGAGACAGTCTTTGTCCCGCTGAAAGCGGGTTGGCCGAGTCAGCCAGAATGGTGTTGCGACCATCAATGATCAGAACCTGTCGGATGTGGGGAGATGACTGAAGGCTTTCTGATACAAGGCGATGCAGCAAGGGAGATGGATTTTGTATGGAGGAAGAGAGGGCTTCCCTGGCACCGGACTGTACATATGTAAGTATGACGTCAACGGAGCCAACGGCGTGGGTAATGGATCGTTCAAGGAGTACAGCCGATGTTTCGAGAGCATTCTGAACCGAAGATTCACTCTGGGAATGGCTGTTCCAGAGAACGTATGCGGAGACCATGCAGGACAGCAAGACGGCAATGCCGCCAATCCAGATGACCGTTCTTCCCGCGTGAGTTGATCTGGTCACGGATATTTCACCCAGTTCAAGCTTGGCGGCAGGCAAAAGCAGTTTGCATGCTTGTGGACTGTATTGCAGGGATGGATGGTTCTCAAAGACCACTGTATCAGGTTGGTCTGGTTTGACATTATTGGTTCAGGACAGTCATCCTTCGGAGGGATTTTCGCGTGTCTGCATCCTGGCCCTGCCGTTTTTTCTGCCTGCTGGCCTTGGCTTTTGTTTGGCTGGCCGAGAGCTCCTCCGTAGTGGCTGCCAACAGTCGCCTTGAAACCATTCTTGCCAAGGGCGTTCTCCACGCTTGTGGTGTATCTGAATACCATCAAGCTGGGCAGCCTGATCGCGATGTCGCCTTGTCCCGTGCCCTTGCTGCCGATCTGGGCGTGGAATTCCGCCACGTGGATAGCACGCCTTCTTCGTTGAGGCAGGATGTTCACAGTGGTCGCTGCGATATCGTTGCTGGAGTAGCGATGACCGGGAGAGAGCCTGGTTTTCAGCTTTCCAATCCATACCGAACTGGTCAGATTTACGCCATTGCCAGAACCCTTGATCCTGGAATCGGGAGCTGGTCTGACCTTGACAGCCAAGATCGTGTTGTCCTTGTCCAGGCCGGCAATGGCTTGTCTGCCTTGGTCAGGGTAGCGCTGCCGCATGCCGAGATTCTGGAAGTTGATAACAGCCACAGAGGTGAGCACGAGGTGCGAGCCGGGAGGGCCGATGCGTTGATTGTTGATGATGAATCTTTGGTCGGAACAATGAACGAAGCGGGTTGGGCCTGCACTCTCAGGCCGTTGATGCCGATGGTCACGTTTCCGTATGCTTTTGGTGTTCCTGCAGATGATGCCGTATGGTTGGGGCACATCAACACCTTTTTGGGCTCTACCCTTGCAGGCGACGATCCGGAGAATGTGCCAGTCAGGAAGCGTGTGTCCCGGGACGTTGCCCGCCGTTGATATTGCCGGGTCCATTCTGCGTGACCTAGTTCAAATCCTGTTTCTGGACAGGTGCCAAGCGCATCGGCTTATCTGCCGTTGATGTTTCCGGATAGGTTTGTTCTTCCATATCCTGATTGTGCGACATGCTCTCCGACTCCGTTGCGCTTATGCTTCCGGATGTTTCAGTGGTTGGAGCAACACGGAGCGCGCGGTACAGGGGCTCGGCTTCAGGCAATGGCCAGCGGCGCTGGAACAGAATATCTCTGTCATTTGCGGTCGCACCATAGATTGCAGTGTTCCAGTCTTCCCGCAAAGAAATAGCGGCACCTTCGATAGCGCCACCGCCGTATGCGCCCTGTGAATGTGCGTACGCGATGATATCCTGCTCTAAATTAGTTGTTGTTGCTGTTTCTATATTTGCGCCAAATGTGGCAACGCTGATTCCCGCCATGGCACCAAGTTTGAACTGGTCTGACAAAATGGATTCCAGTCCCTTTTCTGTCATGATCATCAAAATACTCTGGACGCGTTGTCCGCCAATTTGCAGCCCGATGCTGCCCCCGGCCATGGAATAAAAAGCAGGGGGAGAGAAGGTGCCTGCACTGTCACGAACGGTCAGGACACCATAGCCATAAGCCCCGCCCAGAATAAAGCCACCCTTGTAGAAAGACGGGATAACCATGACCGCGCGGGCCCGGGCCAGATAAGGATCCATATCCTTGCGAAAATTGTCGTCTGCTCTCACCTGCTCGACAACAGCAACCGCTTGTGCCAGAACAGCGCGGGCGTCGGCTGCATCGCCGGCACTGGCTGTAGAAACATGGGCCAGAAGAATGGCGGGGACAAGCAGCACCAAGCGTATCAGGCGGAACATGGTGTAAGGAATCTCCAGCAGAATCAGGTCGGGAAGCTTATAGCACAGGAGCTGTAGTGCCACTGTGTGATACGCGTTTCGGTCGTCATGAGCAATCGGATTGCGTTGTCGCCCCCTGTATTTTTGGTGGGATCCTGCGCTTGATGTCACACTTTCCCTGTAATTGATCACGATACATTGCTCCGTTCGGATGGTCCGGGATGCATGATGCCCGCATTGTAACGTGCGGATGTGCACGAAATATGGCCATATTTCGATTGCCTTGTAGGGCTCCTTACAGAAGGAAGTTAGAGCGTGTTTCGCGATTTATCTTTATTTTCGGCTTGTCTTTTTACGGTATGCCTTTCTGTTGCTGTAACACAACATGCAACGGCTATGCCGATGGCTTCGTTTCCCTGCAATAAGGCGCGTACGCCTTTTCAGCATCTTGTGTGTTCAGACCCCGTTCTTCTGGAGCTGGATGGTCGTATGGGCCACCATGACAAGGCGTGGCTCGACAGCACCGTGCAGAACTGTGGGATTCCGCAGCAGGGCGGTGCTCCTGGGGAGCGTGCCCGTTGGTCGATGGTGCCATGTTTGGTCAGCGCATACCGCCAGTACCTGGGTATCAACATGCCGTTACCGGGCGCTGTGGACGGGCTGGTAACAAGAGAATCCGGTCGAGGCTTCATGCATCCGTCGTGTATCTCGGTTTTGCTTGAGGATTACGACAAGGGACACCTTCTACCGTTCCCTGTTGCCGCTTGTAACCGCGGCTATTCCCATGTTGAGGTTCAGAGCCAGGTTCATGGCTGGCTGAGTGCTGATGCTGCAAAAGATGGAGACATGGCCTGGACGTCTTGGTCTGATGCGGGGGTTCTGCCTGATGGCCGTTGGGTTGCCGCTGTGAATCAAAGTGGCGGTGGAAACGGGTCTCTGGGGTCAGTCTGGGCTTTTGACCGGCATGAGCAATCAGGAGCAGGCGATGAAATTCTGAGTATTCAGCGGCTGTATGCGGGTGGAGATCGCTGTAACGGCGGTGTTGACAAGGCGGTTGTTGATCATTCCGGCATTCTTGTCTCTGTCAGTATTACGCCCGTTGGTTTGCTTCAGGCGATGGACAAGACCCTGACGGGTTTGGATGATCTTCCTGACTGTGCAGCCTGCTGCATCGGAACAGCTCGTTATCGTGTGCCTGTCGGCTCTGATGGGAAAGTTTCGGGAACTCCTGTGCTTGTCTCTCTGGGCTTGAACGAAGACAGGGACTACGGCGGGTCGTCTGTGCAGGCTACGTGCTTTGCGCGTACGGTGGAAGGCGCTGTGATCGGTTATGGCAAGACCTTGGATCCCGTTCGTATGCTTGGCGTTGTTGATGCCTTTATGGCATGCACCCGTGACCGTGGTGACCAGAGTGTTCAGCGACGCTTGTAATGTCTCTTGCCCCATTCCGGTATGGCAGGCACCATACCGGAATGGGTACATGTGCTACAGCCGCTTGTGATGTCATATCCCGCCGCCGGTTGTTGCGGTTGGCGGCGTCTGTGCCTGCATTGTTGTTATCAGCAGGGTGTGAATCCGATTCTGCTGGTACGGCGTACCTGGGGTGGCGTGGGCCACCGTCTGTCCCCGATATCCGGGTTCGTTTGGCGGGTTGGGCTTCTCTGGCACCCAGTTCCTATAATCTCCAGCCTTGGAAGATTGCTCTTGAAGGGGATGATGTCCTCTGGCTTCTGGCTGATGCGGATCGTGTTCCTTTTCGTGCGGATCCTGCCTTGCGACAGGCAACATTGGGGCAGGGTACATTCCTGGAACTTCTCGTGCTGGCGGCTGCTGCCGAGGGATGGGGCCCCGCGTTGTCGCTGTTCCCGGATGGTCCTTATGCCACACGTGATGACATGCGTCTGAAGCCTGTTGCCCGGGTTGCGCTGTCCCGTGATCCGGCTGTTCTGCCACCCCCCCTTTTTGCCGCAGTCCGTCAGCGCCGGACGTGTCGTGGTGCTTTTACGGGGCAGGCTATCAGTCGTTCGTCTCGTGATACCTTCCTGTCCGGTGCAGGTGCAGCCCGCGGGGTGTCCGTTGGCTGGATCGATCGTGGTTCAGGGCTCGAGCGCCTGAAGGGGCTGGTGATAGAAGCAATGCGCCTTGAAAGCATGAATGCGGATCTTGTTGCGGAGAAATCAACTTTTCTACGTTTGACCAAGGAAGAAGTTGCGGAATGCCGCGATGGTGTTGTGCCCTCCTCACCCCTGCCCGGCAGGGGTGTTCGTTTGTTCTATGGGCGACATGCCTTTTCTGAACCAGGTTCATGGCTGAACCGTTGGGCTTTCTCGCATGCTGTCAGTTATGTGGGAGAGGCAGACAGCTTTGTCTGGATTTCTACAGATGGCGACAGCCGCGATGATCAGATAAGGGCCGGTCGTGTTTATGCCAGACTTGATCTGGCTGCGGCTGCGCAAGGTCTGGCCATGCAGCCTTTCTCGGCTCCGCTTGGTGACTGGGATGGTGTGGCCGGTGTGTGTGATGACCTCCACGCACTTTTATCGATCCCCGGACGGCGTATACAGATGCTGGCCCGTGTCGGCTATGCAGATAGCGCATCCCCGACCCCACGTCGCAGCGTGGTTGAATTGATGATTTAGAATGAGAAAGTGTTATAAGCAGCGCCAGCCTTGCTATCACGACACAGAGGACCTCATGAAGCGCTCGGACGAGTTCCCGAACCTTTTCATCTGCGATCATCCGCTGATCCAGCACAAGCTGACCCATATGCGGGACGTTCAGACATCTACACGGACATTCCGTCAGTTGTTAAGAGAAATAGCCTTGTTGATGGGCTACGAGGTCACGCGTGACCTGCCACTGGCTTATGAGCGAATCAATACGCCTATGACACCCATGGATGCGCCGGTTATTGCAGGCCGGAAACTGGCTGTTGTTCCGATCCTGAGAGCTGGTAACGGAATGGCTGACGGCCTTCTTGAGCTGGTTCCCGGCGCACGTGTCGGTCATATTGGCTTGGCTCGTGATCATGATACCCACATGCCGGTCGAGTACCTCGTCAAGCTTCCCGACTGTGAAGGGCGGACCTTTATTCTGGTTGACCCCATGTTGGCGACGGGAAACTCGGCAGCCCATGCTGTTGATGTTCTTAATCGGCGCGGTATTCCCGACGAGCAGATTCTTTTCCTTGCGCTGGTTGCTGCGCCTGAAGGCATGCGCGCTTTCAACAAGAAGCATGCCGGTGTGCGTGTCTATGTTGCTGCCCTTGACGAACGTCTTGATGAACAGGCTTATATTCTACCCGGGCTGGGTGATGCCGGTGACCGCATGTTCGGAACCAAGTAACGCGCTTTCCCCGTAAGTTGGAACGGGAGTGCGGCTAACGCTGTACTCCCGCTTTTTGTTCGCTGTACTCAGCCCGGCAGTTTGGTGTTTCCCACACAACAATGCGTTCCAGGACAGCCAGCCCCTCGCTGCGTATTTGTACCCTGTCCTGCAAGCGTTGATACCAGTGCCGTGCCAAGGCTTCAGCTGTTGGGGCTTCTGGTATGATGTACAGACGGGTTGCAAGATGTGTATTGGTTGTCACGACAAAGCCATCCCGTGAAACAGCCTCCTCTAACCCTGCCATCCATTCGCCCTGTTCCTTTCCGGCAGGACAGAACATGGACAGGAGATCTGTATCCGACACTTCGGCGATAAAGCCGTGGTCGCAGGACGCATCGATGACGGCCATCATCTCTTCTTTCAGGAAGCCAAAGTCCAGAACCATACTGTCCTGTTCTCCGCCCCGATGAAGAGAGGATGCGTGGCAGATGGCTTCCACCTCGTAACGGTGCCCGTGGATATGCCTGCATTTTGATCCGTGTCGCATGATCCGGTGGCCGGCATCAATGCCGATACGACGGGTGATGAGAAAATGGTGGCCGTCGCTCATTACGGAATTCCAGTCAGTTTATGTATTTGCAGGCTCAGACGCCATTGAGGGAGCTGTTGGCATGTCTGGATGCAGGTTGCGAGTGACTCTGTTGCCGCATGACCATCCATCGGCTGCAAAAAGAAATGCCGGAATTTCAGCCCGGCCAGATACACAAGGTCCAGCCCCTGTTGAGGCCAGACCACCTTCAGCTCGTCGCCTTGCGTCAGAACCAGGTTGGAACCGGCTTTGGGGCTGACACAGATCCAGTCTATTCCATGCGGGGGGTCTTGGGTGCCGTTTGTTTCCACGGCAACCTCCATGCCGGCTTCATGGAAAGCTTGGACGAGGGATGTGTTCAGTTGCAGGAGAGGCTCCCCTCCTGTGCAGACAACATAGGGAGTACCGCCCAGTCCGGCGTTTTGATCCCAGCATGCGCGAACCGCGTGGGCCAACGCACGGGCAGAGGTGAATTTACCTCCTCCGGTTCCATTGGTTCCAACAAAGTCGGTGTCGCAGAAAGAGCATGTTGCCGTGCTGCGATCCTGTTCTCGTCCGCTCCACAAATTACATCCGGAAAAGCGGCAAAAGACAGCAGCCCGACCACTTTGGGCTCCTTCGCCCTGAAGGGTATAAAACAACTCCTTGATGCTATAGGTCATCGGTGGGCAGCCTGCTGCCATGCATCCCACCCTCGTGCCCGAAGTTCGCACGCCGGGCAGGTACCGCATCCATAGCCCCACGGGTGGCGATGATCGCGGTCGCCGGCATAGCAGGTGTGGGTTTTCTCAAGGATCAGATCTACAAGCTGTCCGCCGCCCAGATCATGGGCCATTGCCCACGTACCGGCTTTGTCGACCCACATCAGTGGAGTTTCGACAACAAAGCGGCAATCCATGCCAAGATTCAGGGCAACCTGCATCGCTTTCAGAGTATCGTCACGGCAATCCGGGTACCCCGAGAAATCAGTTTCGCAAACGCCGGTGACCAAGGTGCGTATTCCGCGCCGGTAGGCAATGGCTGCGGCATAGGTCAGAAACAAAAGATTGCGGCCTGGCACGAATGTATTGGGAAGTCCGTCGGACCCCGTGCGGAAGGCAACGGTTTCTGTCATGGCGGTCTGACTGATATCCGCCAGTGAACGGGCGTCGATGCGGTGGTCCACGCCAAGCCGGTTGCCCCAGTGCTTGTGCAGGGACGCAATGGATTCCCGGAAGCTGTGCCGAACTTCCAGTTCAATGGCATGGCGCTGTCGGTAGTCAAAGCCGACAGTTTCCACCCGTGTATAGCGTTCCAGAGCCCAGGCAAGGCATGTCGCCGAATCCTGACCGCCGGAGAACAGCACCAAGGCTGCATCATGATCCAGCATGGATAAAACCAGATGTGTTCAGGGAACCGAGGGGCACATAGGTAACCCCACCGCCAGTCCGCCGCAAGCCCCTATAGTACGGGCGACCTGTTCAGCTGTATCAGGATCCTACTTTTTCCCGTGCTGCGGTACGGTAAAGGCATTGAAGGTGATCACTGTAAAGGTATCGGCAACCCCGGACAGGGTTTGTACCTGCTCGGTGACAAAGCGGCCTGTATCGGTCTCATCCTCAAGATAAAACTTTGCCATCAGATCATAAGCGCCTGATATGGAGTAGATCTCGGAGATGTTGGAAATTTTTTCCACGGCTTGCCCCGCAACCCGGTACGCCTGCCCGGGGTTACATTTGATCATGACAAAAACAGGTTTCATATGAAGGCTCCATTATACCGGATCCTGTCGCCATGCCGCCCTTGCCCCATTCAGGCGGCATGGCCTTGTCATCCGGTCAGGTTTTGGTGGTTTCCCGCTCTTCCGACGGTACGAATCCCCCCAGATCGTACGCAGTACTCTTCTTGGATGTATTGTCCCCGTCATCTTGGGGTTGTCGCAGTCTCTCCTCGCCGAGATACAGAAGAATCGGTGCCGCGATGAAGATCGAGGAGCTTGTCGCCAGGATAATCCCGAACAACAGAACCCAGGCGAACGGCTGCAGGGATTCGCCGCCAAACAGCGCCAGTGGCAGGATGGCCAGCAGGGTGGAGAAGGACGTGGCAACGGTACGGCTCAGGGTCTCGTTGATCGAGAGGTCGATCAGCTCCCGGAGAGGCATCGCCTTGTAGATACGCAGGTTCTCGCGGACCCTGTCATAGACAACCACCTTGTCATTGATGGAAAAGCCCATCACGGTCAGGATCGCGGCAATGGCAGGCAAGTTGAACTCGATGCCGGTAAGGGCAAAAAAGCCGACAACCTTGGTGACATCCAGCAGCATGGTTGCCACGGCACCAACGCCAAACGGCCATTCAAACCGGAACCAGATATAGAGCAGCATGGCAATGGCCGCCAGGCCCAGTGCCAGCATACCATCCCGGAACAGCTCCTCGCTGACCGAGGCACCGATGTTCTCCACGCGCCGGATGATGGTGCCCGGAATATCAGACTGAAGGGCAGACTGTACGGTTTCCACAACAGCGGCCTGCGCCTTGTCGCCGCCACTCTGACGCTCCAGGCGGACCAGAATGTCCGTGTCGCTGCCAAAATGTTGCAGTTTAACCGGCCCTATGCCCAGTTTCTCCAGGTTGGTCCGCAGCGTACCGAAATCTGCCGGTTCAGGAGTTCGGATCTCCACAACCGTTCCACCGGCAAAATCCACGCCGTAGTTCAGTCCCGGAGTAAAGAACAGCACCACAGAGGCCAAGCTGAGAGCTGCCGACAGGCCCAGGCCAATGTTGCGGCCTTTCATAAAGGCAATACGGGTATCATCGGGAACAAACCGCAGGCGACGCCCGGGATGCAGCTCGGTCGGCTGGCGTAATCTCAGCCACCGGACGATCAGCATCCGCACCAGCAGGATGGCTGTGAACATCGAGATCAGGATGCCAAGACTGATCGTCACAGCAAAACCCCGAACAGCCCCTACGCCGACCATATACAGCAAGAGCATCTTGATCAGGGTGGTCGCATTGGCATCGACAATCGTGGCATAGGCCCGTCTGAACCCGGTTTCGATTGCTCCGGCCGGAACTTTGCCCCGCCGTGTTTCCTCGCGGATACGCTCATTGATCAGGATGTTGGCATCAACGGCCATGCCCAGAGACAGCAGGAGGCCGGCGATTCCGGGAAGAGTCAGGGTTGCCCCCATGGCAGACAGCGCCCCGATGGCCATGGCCAGGTTGACCAGCAAGGCCATATTGGCATAGAGACCGAAGCGACCATACGCGGCAGCCATATAGGTGATGACCAAGCCAAAGCCGACCGTCAGGGAAATCATGCCGGCACGGATTGCATCGGCGCCAAGATCCGGCCCCACAGTCCGTTCCTCGACAACGGTCAGAGGCGCAGGCAGGGCCCCGGCGCGCAGCAGGACAGCCAGATCATTGGCGGAAGCCGCATTGAAGGAGCCGGAAATCTGCCCCCGTCCCCCGACAATGGGCTCCCGGATCACCGGAGCAGAAATAACCTTTCCGTCCAGAACAATCGCAAAGGGCTTGCCGACATGCCGTGTGGTGATATCAGCAAAGCGGCGTCCGCCAAAGTCGTTGAAGGCAAAGGTAACAAGCCATTCGCCGGTTCTCTGGTCAACAGTTGGTCGGGCATCGGTCAGGTGAGACCCATCAACCTCGGCTTGCCGCCGTATCACAATGTGCGATGGTCCGCGTCCGGTGTCCGTCATGGGCAGCCACTGGAAACCGGGTGGGGCGGGTGTACCCGGACGCAGGGTCTGGTCACCAACCATGTGAAAGCTCATCTTGGCGGTTTGCCCCAGCAGGGCCTTGATCCGGCCGGGGTCTGATTCACCGGGAAGCTGGACAATAATACGGTCTTCGCCCTGCCGTGCAATCATGGGTTCCCGCGTGCCGAGTTCATCGATACGCCGTCGGACAATCTCGATCGATTGTCCGACGGCCTGCCGTGCCCGTTCTTGCATGGCTGCCGGATTGGGACGCAGCACAATGCGGGTTCCCTCGGCCTCAATCTCGTAATCCCGGTAGGCTGTTCCCCCGACACTGACGGCAGAATCCAGTTTTCCCAAGGCATCGAGGGCAGCGGTTTTTTGCCCTGCATCCACCAAGTCGAAGCGAACGGTTCCACCATCAACACCCAGCCCTGTATAGCGTATCCGTGCATCCCGCAGCAGGTTGCGTGTGCTGTCCACGGTGCCTTCGACCCGTTCCTGTGACAGCGTGTCCAGATCGACCTTCAGCATAAGATAGGACCCGCCGCGCAGATCCAGGCCCAGATTGATCCGGGTATCGGGCATCCATGATGGCATGTCCTGTTCCGGAATCAGGTTGGGAAGGCCAAGAAGAATACCGACCAGGCAGATCGTAATGACCAGTGTTGTTTTTATCTTTGAAAAATAGAGCATCAGCAGTGTGTATCCGTCAGGGGGCAGGGGCGGACAGCCAGATTACAGTAAGGCCGGGATGAGTCCCCGGCCAGATAGGGCAAGATAATATATGGTTTCCAAGTATGCATGCGCTCGGCTTGTATTGATGTCCATGCCAGAATGTGGGCGTCAGTCTACTGCCCGTGCCAGTGAAGGCAAGCCTGCTGACGGCAATATTTGCAGAAAATCTGGTTCGGTCAGGGTGATGAGGTAACCTGCGCGCTTTTCAATATAGCCCCGGATCTGCACGTTCCGTCCGGACAGTTTACGGAGGGTCATGCCCGCCCTTTCCAGCCGTCTGGTTGTTGCCGGTGGCAGAAAGACAGAGAAATCAGTGCGCCAGTCCGCTCCGAAATCCAGATAGGCTCCCTTGTTTGTGCGGGTTGTACGACGCACTATACCCTCCACAATCCGGAAGGTTCCCTGGTCATCCTGCCCGACTGTATCGGCTTGCTTCAGGATCTTGGCCTGTTGCCACTGTTCGCGGTCTTTCATGCGGGTTCCGGATTCGCGACCCAGAAGTTTTCGCGCCGATTCGCCGGCGCCGGGTGTTGGCACAACAAAGGCCAGGCCGGACAGGACCAGTTGTTCTTGTACCCACAGGTCGTCGCGCTCCCTATAGACATCACCCGAGAGCCTGCCATGCCGATCCGGCAAGGGGGGGGAGGCCGATATGCATATACGCTCACCATCCAGAAGGGTTCTCAGGTAAGGTAACGTGACAGGGTCTGTGATGGTATCTATGCCGTTCAGTTTGATGGTTGTGCCATCCTGAAGGGCAATGGACCGCAGGTTTTCTACGCCCCCGAACACCCCGCACGACCTTTTCGGGCCTGCCTGTGCAGGTATGTGTAGCATCAGGCACAGAACAACCTGAAGGCACAGGACTTGGGGAAGAGACCCCGAAAACATGATGTTTCTTTCCGGTACAGAAAAATAGTCCTTCAGACCTAACCCGAAGCCTTGCGCGGCATCAAGGACCCTGCAATCCTTTCCATGTGAGCGAACATGGCAGCTCGGGAGTCGGGATCATCAACCAGGTGCGCAAAAGTTACGGCGATACCGGTACCGAGGTCGAGGGTGACCGGACAGGTACTGTCTGCGGCAAGGTCATGGTTGCAGATGACCATGCCGTTTTCCGCGAAGGGCTGCGCCTTTTGATGGAAGCGCGCGCTTTTTGTGGTGTTGTGCTGGAAGCCTTCGACGGGGATTCTGCACGTGCAGCCGTGCTGGCGCATCCGGATATTGACCTTGCTGTTCTTGATCTCAACATGCCGGGTATGGAGAGTATGGCTCTCCTGAAAGACCTTCGGTCCAGCCATCCGGCCTTGGCCATTGTTGTGTTGACGGCTTCGGAGCGGCGGAATGACATGCGGGCGGCCATGGCTGCCGGTGCTACGGGCTATATTCCAAAGTCCTTTCCAATTAACAAGATCCTTGCTGCCCTGGAAAAGATTCTGGCCGGTGAGAACTTCTTTCCGGCGGATGCCCTTCCAGATGATGGGATACCGCCCGAGCTTGGCAATATTTCTCTCAGCCCCCGCCAGCGCGAGGTTCTCTCCCTGATTGCGCGAGGCAAGAGCAACAAGGAAATTGCCCGCCTTCTGGATACAGCCTTGCCTACCGTCAAGAACCATGTCGCCAATATATTCGAGAAACTCGGGACCAGAAATCGGGTTGCGGCTGTCAATCTGGGTCGCAAGGTTGGCCTGATACCAGACGAATAGCCTCTCCTTTCTGGTATGATGCCGTGATGGCAGGACCTGTGGTGCTGCTTCTGGTCTGTTCAGGTCTGGGGATTCTCCAAGAGATGTGCGCAAAACCTACCCAGCACCACGTTGATTCTGTTGATATCAGAAAGCGTGGAAAGCCATATGATCTGGTCGATACTTATGCATCCGGCTTGCTGGATGTTGGTGATGGTCATCAGCTTTATTGGGAGGAATGCGGGAATCCGGAAGGTATTCCTGTCGTTTATATTCATGGTGGTCCGGGTGCTGGGTGTGCGCCTGTTCATCGTACGTTTTTCAATCCATCACGGTATCGTATTGTCTTGTTCGACCAGAGAGGGGCAGGACGTTCCCTTCCCTATGCTTGTATCCATGCCAATACGACCAGGCATTTGATTGATGACATGGAGGCTTTGCGGGTCTTTCTCGGGATTGATCGCTGGCTGCTGTTTGGTGGGTCGTGGGGCAGTACGCTGGCTTTGGCCTATGGACAGGCTTACCCCGGTCGCGTGCTGGGGTTTGTCTTGCGCGGTGTGTTCCTTTTTACACGTGCAGAGGTAGACTGGTTTCTGAACGGAATGCAGCATTTTTACCCCGAAGCAGCCCGCTGTTTTTACGAATTTCTTCCCGAGGATGAGCGGTCTGTCTGTCTGGAGGCAATGTATCGTCGCCTTTGTGATCCAGATCCAGCCATTCACGGGCCTGCAGCAGATGCGTGGGCCCGGTACGAGGATGCCTGTGCCCGCTTGGTGCCCCTGCCTTTTATCCCGTCGATTGTTCGTGAAGATGGGCAAAGATGCAGTCTTGCCATTGCCAGACTGGAGGCCCACTACATGATCCATAAGGGGTTCTTGGCCGAGAACCAGCTGCTGGATTGTCTCGATACCGTACGGCATCTGCCCTGCCATATTGTACAGGGGCGCCACGATGTGATTTGTCCGCCGCGTGCGGCATATGCCTTGAACCAAGCGTGGCCGGGCAGTGCACTGGTCATGGTTCCCGACAGTGGTCATGCCGCCATGGAAGCCAGTTTGCGCAGTGCGTTGGTTGCCGCTGTTGATACGTTTGCCAATCAGCTTGGGCAGGGCTGACAAGAAAAACTGGAAAAGAAGTGGATCAGGCTGTTATAAGGACGCGGTTCTTGCCCGTATCGGGCAGGACGTGTGGTATGTCTCCGTAGCTCAGCTGGATAGAGCACAGGATTCCTAATCCTGGGGCCGTGGGTTCGAATCCCGCCGGGGACACCATCATCCTTCTTCCCTATATGATTTCAGCGGGTTGAGCTGATCACGGCCAGAAATTCTCGCCGTGTGGCGCTGTCTTCCCGGAAGGCTCCCAGCATGCGGCTGGTGACCATGTTGACACCCGTTTTGTGAACGCCGCGGGTTGTCATGCATTGGTGGCTGGCTTCTATGACGACAGCAACACCTTTTGGCTCCAGCACATCCTGTATCGCGCCGGCAATCTGGGCTGTCATTTTTTCCTGAATTTGCAATCGCTTTGCATACAGATCCACAATCCGGGCCAGCTTCGAGATACCGACAACCCGCCGATCCGGCAGATAGGCAACGTGGGCCCGGCCAATAATGGCTGCCAGATGGTGTTCGCAATGGCTTTCGAAGGTGATGTCTTTAAGGACAACCATCTCGTCGTACCCCTCGACCTCTTCAAAGGTGCGACGCAGGTATTCCTCGGGGTCATTGCCATAACCGGAGCACCATTCCTCCCACGCACGGGCAACGCGGGCAGGCGTTTCAATCAGTCCTTCTCGCGTGGGATCATCCCCGGCCCACCGCAGCAGGGTGCGCACAGCTTCCTCGGCATCCTGTCGTGAGGGGCGTTCGATGGCCTCGCCCTGTGTGACGGATGACTGAACCGTGGACAGTGTGCTGGTCGGTGTAGAGCGCAATGTTTCTCTCCGGGGATCGGTCATTGTTTCACCTGGGCTGTGCGCGGGCGTCAGGGGACGTTGTTTTCCTGACTGTCGGATCATGTTCATGCTTGTTGTGTCAAGCAAAAAGCAGGCTTTTGTTTGATGATCAGAGCGGCCTTGCATGTTGAGTCTGTGCCTTGGAGAATTCCCTGCTCTGTTGTTCCAATCAGGGCGGATTGATCCTCGGGCCACATCGAATGATGTCTATTCACCGTATCTTTCTATTTATGGCCTTGCCAAGAACGTTGGCTGACCGTATAGATCCTGTCCTCGAACAAGGATTGTACCTTGGTGTGCGGGTGTAGCTCAATGGTAGAGCAGAAGCTTCCCAAGCTTACGACGAGGGTTCGATTCCCTTCACCCGCTCCAAACTTTTCCACAGAAAACCAGTTAGTTAGAGCCGGTCGCAAGGTTGAGCGCTTCGCGTATTCGGGCCTTGAATACGCCTATAGTACGTTTTCAGCGGGGATTTCGGGGGAGGCGGGGCACCTTACTGACATGCCCCGTTCACCCATGCTTCCAGGTCGGAGCGGGTGTACAGGACTACCTTGCCCCCTGGCCTCCTGAACTTTGGCCCCTTGCTCTGGCTGGCCCAGTTGGCGAGGGTCTTGGGCTGAACATGCAGGAACGCGGCAGCCTGTTCGCGGGTCATGTACGTGGACTGAACTTCCATACGGTTCTCCAGAGACGACGAAGCCCGCACGATGGCGGGCCGATGGCGGTTGATGATGTGAAGGGGAAGCTCCCACCCGCGTGAGCGAGTGAGGGCGGTAGGGGTTACCTGAACGAGTACGGATCATCGTAAGGGGCGTAATACGACGATGCGTATGCCCCGAACTTCTTATCGAACTCGCGGTGGCTCTGCGGATTGGCCTTCAGGTATTCGATTGCCCCCTGAGAGGGGGTCGGGAACAGCTTGCGACCGCAACGGGGCAAAGAGTTCCCCCCGATTTACGGTCGTACCGTAGACCTTCTGAAATTCCCTGAGATTGTCCTCATCCTCGGTGTCTCTCATCATGTTCACGACAACATCGGGAAGGGTGCGAGCGTCCATTTGCTGGAGCTGTTCAGCGGCGTAAGGCGCGGACGAGCTTGCCTTCCCCTGATGCCACGCGGGGGCAGTCTGCTGCTGTTTCGGCGGTGCGGCGGGCTGCTGCTGCTTGGCCGAACCCACCGGCTGGGGTGCCGATTGTCCTTGCTGCTGTTGCCCCTGCAAAGAATCCGTATTGGCGTACTCGTTGCTGGCCCTCACCAAGTCAACGGCCTTCTTCTGGGCCTCAGTTCGGAAGTCGGTGAAGCTCGCACCAAGGTTGGCCTTACTCCATTTCCTGGCCCAGTCATAGAACTCGGCAGCCGCTTGGGAGGCGACCAACGCTTGCTTGCCGAACTGCCTTTCGGGCTGCTAATGATCCCTCGGTACACACCGTCTTGGAGCTGGTGCATTTCCTGAGACCCCAGGATCGGGTCCTTGCGGCCCTCCTGGTACTGGAGGATTTCCTCGTTGATCTTCTCGAAGCGTCCACGGGTCATCAGACCGTGGGTGAAGGCATTCATGGCCCGAACCCGGAGCTGGGTCGGGTCCTCCTGCCCGGTGTACAGGCCCTTGGTGATCTGGAAGACGCTGTTCGGGTCGTCCGATTTCACCTCTTCCCCGGCCCCCGGGTAGACCTGCTGGAAGTGCAGCATGGCCTGGGCCTTCATCGGGTCCAGACGGGTCAGTTTCTTGAACTGGGGAGACTTGCGGAGGTCCTGGGTCGGATCGGCACTGATCTCGTCGCCAAGGGCGGAATGGAGGGTCCACTCCTGTTCCGCCCGGTCGTGCTGATCCGTCGCCCAATCGTGCTGCTGCATGGTCCACTTCCAGGACTGTTCAGCACGGGGCTTGGTCACCTCATCGTGGTACTTCCGGTCCTCGACAGCCCAGGTCCAACGCTGGTCATTGCGCTGGCGCTCCTCGATATGCTGCTGGGCCTGCTCCATCTTGGTCCGAATGACCGGGTCCTTGGACAAGACGGTATTGCCGGTCTTCAAATGGTCCAGCACGGACAACATGCTGGGGTCTTTGGAGGTCGAGGCAGCATCCATTACGGCTTCAGCCATGATTTGCCGGGACTTGGACCCAGACAGGCCCTTGCTGAACATACAGTCGATTTCCGACTGAATGCCTGCCGCCCGTTCCTCCACGGGAAGATCGGTACGGGTGGCCCAGCGGCTCACGGAAATGCGGGAGTTGGCATCCACGTCCTTCTCGATCTAAGCCACCCGGAACCGGACATGCTCCTGTCAGACGTTGTGATTGTAATGATCGATCAGCGGGTCCAGCACCTCGGTCAGCTCAGTGGGACGGAACTCACCACCGCTGGCCTTGATCTTCTCACGGAACGCCTGGGACTGCTGGGCCAGGAACTGGTTCAGCTTGCCGGTGTCATCGGAGTTCTTGAGGTCACCATTCTGGTTCTAGGCCAGGGTCACGTCCCGACCATACTTCTCGCCAAGGGCGCGGAGCTGCTGCTCACGCCACCCCTTCTGGAACCAGGGGGAGGCACCAGCCGGGATCACGCCTTGGTCCACGAGGTCCTTGAACGCCTTCTTGTTCAGATCGGCGTCCTTCATCAGGGCATCGCGGTACGTTTGGTTGTCCTGTGCTGCTTCCTCTTTGGCTTGCTTGTCGATGTACGAGCCTGCCAGCTCCATCAGCTTGGGCTGGATTTGACCCAGGCCCTGGGCAAGCTGGGTGATCATGCTGTCGCCCTGCTGCTGAACGGCTTCAGCCTGAGGGCGGTAATAAATGTCCACGGGACGAGCATCGGGGCGAAGCTGGGCCTGTGCGAGGTCTGCGACTTGAACGCGGTCTTTCATGTGGTTCCGTTCTGTTGTGGGCACACCTCGGGGACCGGCAGCATGGGGCTGTTACCGGAGAGGTACGCTTCGTTGGGGGCAGGGCAAGAGGGGCAGAGGCTGGTTGGATTGACCCACCCGCCTGTAACGCTTATGGTGTGCATCACCCCTAGCATGAGGCTCCCGCGATGGCGGTCCTCCGAGGTATCGGCTCTCCGATGCCCAGGATGTCCGCTTGCTGGTCACCCTGAATGTTGGCTTTCCGGAGCCATGGGGACGTCCTTGGTTGTGGTCACGGTGTTCCGTTCTGGCGGAACACTGGCCTGCTAGGGGATTAGCAGAGGAGTGCCGAGATGAAGAAAAATTATCTCGGTCCGGTTCTCGGGCTGATCGAGTTGGTGACTGCTCTCGTAAAGCTCGCCTACTGGATTGAGAAGCTCGTGACCGTGACCGCTAACTACCTGAGACGCCCCATTGAAAATCAGGAATTATACGCAGAGATTTCAGCTATCTAGCGGGAAGTTCGTCTACGTTCAGGAGGACGAATGTCGCGCCAAGGGGCGGCAATTGTTGAGGTGGTCTCTGAAGAAATGGAGGCCACCGGGCTTTTATTTTCACTACCAGGATGGTGGGCATGTCGCGGCCATCAAGACCCACTTGGGAAGCCAATACTTCGCCAGGGCAGACCTGGAACGGTTCTTCTGGCACGTCACCCGGAACAAGGTGGTCCGAGCGTTGAAGCGGATCGGGTTCTGGTACGGTGACGCATACGAGTACGCAGTGAATGCGACCGTTGCCGACAAGGGGCGCTACTTCCTGCCCTTCGGCTTCGTTGAGTCCCCCTACCTCGCTACCATCTGCCTGGACAAGAGCAAGCTGGGGCTTGCTTTCCGGGAGTTGATGGACAAGGGGATCAAGCTGTCCGTCTACGTTGATGACGTGATCCTGTCCGGTGACGACAAGGCAGAGCTTGAGCAAGCCTTGGAGTTGATTGGACGGGTGGGCAGCGAGGTGGGATTCCCCCTCAACGCCACCAAGGTCCAGCGAGCTGGGCCAGAGGTGTCCGCGTTCAACATCGAGGCTGGCACTGGCCGGATGGCTGTGACAGACCACAGGATGCGGGAATTTGAAGCGGCAGTCCTCGAAGCCGGTGACGCCCCCAGGTCCCGTGCCATCATCGCTTACGTCTCGACGGTGAACCGGGACCAATCCGATGCCCTGACCGAGCTGCTGGAGGCCGCGCCCCATGCCGCCCCGTGATTGTCCTTGCTGCCCCCTCGCAAGGGGGGCATCGGGGCGGGTCACGGGTCAGCATGGGGCTTGCCCTGGTCATGTGCCTGGGATCAGGCGTCCACCCGGCCAATGGTCGGCGGCTTGCCCGAACCGTTCGCCTTGATGGTGTCGAACAGCTTGGTCATGGCCTCGGTTGCGCTGGACTGGAGAATGCCGTCCTTGTCCAGGAACACGACGTTTTGATGGGGGTCTCTCATTATGGAGATGAAGCCACCACCGGGGCAGGTGATGACAGTGGTATCAATGGCAGAGTTCATGTGCTGTTGGTCCTTGGGTTAGACGGGGACGGCGCAAAGGTCGTTGTCGTTGAAAGCGGGTTGCTGGGGGATCGGGGCTTGGTCGTATCCGTGGACAGGGCGCTGAAGCTGGCGGATGGTCTGGTCCACCTTCTCGAAATGGAGGACGACATACGGCAGGGACAACGGGGTGACGTTCCCGTTGGTGTCCCTGGTTATGCCCTCATGCCAGACAACAAAAGGCCCCCACTCAGCAGGGGCCTTCCAGGTCTTCTTCTTGTACCCTTCCACGGGTTCGTCGGGGTCATAGACCTTGGTTCGCAGGTTGCCGTTGGTGACGTATTACGCCATTAGTGGCGGGCCTTGCTGATCTTGATCAGGCCAGAGCGGACAGCCGCCCGATACTTCATTTCCCCCTTGGGGGTCTTCAGGATCAACTTGCCATTCTGGCCCTTCCTGATCTCCAGACCCTCGCCAAGCTGGGCCCTCAGCAGGGCATCCGGGTTGATGGTGTCCAGGTTCTCCAGGTACGCCTGGGCAACCTTCTGGTATCCCGAGGTGGTCCGCTTGCGGGCCTGATCCTGGACGGCCTGTTTCATCAGATCGCGGCTCTTGGGGGCCTGGGAAGCCCACGCGAACACGTCATCCGCATGGGGGCCGACACGATCCACCACGGCACGGGCCTGAGCTTCAAAGGCTCCCCGCACCTGATCCACCATGGCGCGGACCTAGGCAGGCTCCTTGCCCATCTTGGAAGCGGCTTGGATGATGTGAGCCTCCCGCACCTCCTGCCCGTTGGAGATGTCCAGGACCGCCCCCACGGCAGTGCTGGGGCTGACATGGTTGCCCTTGTCGTCAATGATGGTGGTCGGTTCGGGGGTGATGTGGCTCATGGTGGTTCCTATGGGAATGGCGAAATACCACCCGACCTCCTAAGAAATAGGAAGACAGGTGGTGACAGACGAAGGCAGGGGATAGGCGATGGTCAGCCTCTGGGTTCTAGGGGTTCACCCTGTCCAGCAGAGGACATTCCATGCTGTTCAGCATGGGTTGTTTCTTGGGGGAGGTGGTACGGGTACTCCGTCCTTACCCACACCTCAGTCAGACCAAGGTGGAATCTTCCAAGCAACCAAATGACAGCATCATGATAACCAAGGCTGTACCAGTAGAGTGACCATGAGGTAACAGCATTGGTATGTGATCACAGAGGCCCCATGTATTGGTGCAAACTATTTCCAAAGCACTGATACGGCAGGGAAATTTCATATCAGTCGTGGTCTGGCAACTCGGCAGCCACGGGGTGGTGCGGAGAGGTCACAGCCCCACACCACCCCGGCCCACAGTCGGACAGGAACCACCCTGCACATGTATTGGTGCAACCAAATTGCTCATGGCCCTGGGAGTTGATTTAAGGGGTGCTGGAGACTCGAAGGGCCGGCGCTGGTGGGGTCTCGTAGCCCATGGGGCTGCAATCGACTCCAGCGAGTCCCTGGCGGGCTTGCTGGGCGATGGCGATCTCACGGATGGGCTGGGCGTTCAGTCCGCATTGGTGCAACCTATTACCCGGAGACCACGAAGACCGTCATGGCGTGGGCCTTCGGCGTCCCCGCCTGGGTGGTCAGGTAGATCGCCTGCTTGCGGTTCAGGTGGAACTCGGTGATCCTGCGTGGCCCCCTTGGTGCCACGAGGTAGTAGCGTGTTGGTGCGGCACACTGCACCGAACTGCTCCAGCGTGGTCATGTGGTTCTTAATCAGGCGGCGGATCATCCGGTCTCCCGAGTAGCCAAGAGCCTGGGCAAGGTCCAGGTCACGGACGGTCTCGGTCTCGGTATTGATGCTCAGAAACGACAAAGCCCCCACCGGAGGACCGGCAGGGGCTTGGCAATGGCAGCCTGGGAAGGATCAGGCGAAGGACGGAACCTCCCCGCCCTCCAGCAGGGAAGCGAACGCCTGCTGATCCTCGGGTGACATGAACGACAGACCCGCAGTCAGGGCACGCCCCATCCAAGCCAAGAGGTCGGTGGTGTCCATGATGCCGCCCCGGAGGTCGTTCCCGGCCTCGGTGATCAGGGTGGAGATGGTGGCGGCTGCGTTGGTCTGGGTGGTCATGTCTGGGTTCCCCTGGTGGTGCGTTGTTGCCCCGCCTGTATGAGTCCTCGGGGAATCTGTGTAAAATGAAAAAACAAAATTAAACCAAATATTTAATGACGATGTCGCAACTGTCCCGAGGTCGTTAGCGTTTCTCCCCCCAGGCTCACGCCTCCAACCGCCTCAACAGACGGGACACGCTCATGGGGTGCCACTGCCCACCGGCAGGCGTCGGGACGTTCCGGTCGTTCAGGGCCTTGGCGATGCCGCCCATGCTGGTGATGCCCTCGGCGCGGATGGTGGAGATGATCGGAAGCAGGCTCACGGCCCTCTGGTTAGCCCCGGAAGCCCGAACCTCTGCTGAACGCTCCAGACCCCGCCCACGTTGATCCTCGGTCAGCTCGTACCCACGATACCCGCCCAGCTTGACCCCTCGGGCCTTGGCTGCGGCAAGGGCAGCCTTGGTCCGCTGGCTGATCTTCCTGGCCTCTTCCTCGGCAATGGCAGCCTCAATGTGCAGGCGGAAGGGATCAGCCTCGGGCATGTCGCAGGCGACGAAGCGGACATCCGACTTCATCAAGGTGGCGATGAAGGCCACGTCTCGGGCCAGCCGGTCGAGCTTGGCAATCAGCAGGGTTGCCCCAGTCGTCCGGCAAGCCTCCATCGCTGCACGAAGCTGGGGCCGGTCCTGGTCGGTCTTCCTGCCGCTCTCCACTTCCACAAAGGGTGGCTTGATGGTGGTGTCCCCATCCCGGAGGAACCGACGCACAGCCTCTTGCTGCGCCTCCAGCCCCAGACCAGACCGGCACTGCTTCTCGGTGGATACCCGGTAATACTCGACATAGCTGGTCATGGCAGCCTCATCACACATGCTGTCAACATCCGTTGATACCATGTGATACGACTGAGGGAGTCAGGGTGTCAAGGGCGTGGGCAGGACCAAGGCGACACAGAAGCCGGGCGGAAAGGTCCGCACACCCACCCGCGCCTGGGATCAACTCTGTGTGCCCGTGCGTGACGCGAGGCCCCCGCCAAGGGGGGAAGCCGCGCTCTCGCCAGTACGGAGAGGGGGACGAATTTTTTCGCTGGTTTTAAGTGGTGCCCACCTCTGGCGTAGACCTGTGCGCCTCCAGGAAGGGATCGATCACGGCCTGGGCCATCGCAACCTGTGACATATTCCTTCTTGCAAATTGAGGCGGTGTATTGATGAGGGAGGCGAACCGGGCCGGATCGATGTCGAGAACTGTCTCGTAAACCACACCCCCATTCCCATCAACGACATGCATAACAACGCTTTCCACGATTTCGTGGTCCTCAAGGTGATAGGCGTGGTCAATAAACGCAAGGTCTATGCTGTAATACCCCTGTCCTCGCGTAATCCGGCCACTCTCGTCAATCCTGGCGTTTTCGATTTTTGATGTAATTGCGCCTTTCAGCTCATCGTTGCTGACAATCTTTTGCCCAAAGAGAGACTGGGCATCAGCCATGTATGCGAAAATCCAAGGCACGTTTCTTAGGTTGGCTCCAGTGTAAAGATAACCCTCTTCACCCATGTACGTTTCAAGCATGGATTTTGCCAAATTATCTGATATGCGAACTCCAGTATCTTTTTCAAGAATGTAGAGAACGCGATCAAAGTTATCGGCCAGAATGCGAAGGATTTTTAGTGGAAGGCCATCAATGGATTTACGCTTGGTCTTTCCGCCAGAGCTTCGGGCGGAAACGTAAGGGCACCACTGGTGGGCTTCTGGACCGAAGTCAGGAAAACCATCGATCCTTTTGCCAGTATGCTTCCCATATGGCCTATCGGTGTTGCTGAGAGGCTTGTACAGCCCAATTATTTGAATTGGATTGTCGCAGGCGGGGCAGACTGCATACTGTCTCCATAGCCCATCTGCCGCCTGCTGATAATGCGGGTATTTCTTGTCGGTGTCGTATTCAAAATTCGTCTTCTCGATTTCTTTAACGACATGGGATTTTGAAGTCAGCTTGTATACCCGCATACCCCAGCCCCTTCACTCTTGATCTGTTGCAAGCATAACGTCAGTTCAAAAATCAGGTAAGTGGTGATGGCCCTACCCGTTTTTCTTGCGACAAGGACGAAAGGGACGTGCCGTGGCATCATCGTCCGATCTGTCCGAGACAGGAGAGCGACCAATGGACCTCTCTCAGTTCAGCGCCTTCATGCTCGCCTTCACCAAGCGATACCCCAGGACCCACGCAACAGCCTTGCAGGTCCTGCTGGGCGTTGCCGACAGCCCCGGCATCACCACCCGCGACCTTCGGGAGGACATGGGGCTGACCCAGTCGGCCCTTTCGCGGAACGTGGGGCTGTTGGGGGGCGGATACGCCCACGGTGGCAAGACCGTGAAGGGTTACGGGCTGGTGTCTGCGTACCCCTGCATCGAGGACAACAGGACCCATACGGTGATGATTAGCCGCAGGGGAAAGAAGGTGCTGTCTGAGTTGCTGGCCGAAGCCCGCATATCGTGACGGCGGGGCTTACCCCTTTGGAAGCATCCCTAGGATCGGCAGGTCTCTCAGTGCCTCGGATGTTGTACTTGAGAGGAACGCATCAAGCAGGCTTCCCGTTGATCGGGCGGCATGATCGAAAGAGGGGTGATGGGCCTTCGCAACAAAGAAGTCTCGGCTACATGCTGAGAGCGTGTTGATTAAATTGTCAGGAACCACGCTGTTTTCACCCACCCGGCCAACAATGAGAGTGTCGTGCGTCAAGGGAGTATAAACAGCGTTGATCGTTCCAACATCGGCAAATACGAGTGGAATGTACTTCCCATCAGAATTACGGCAGACAGCAATGCAATCCGGCAAGGGGATGCCTCCCTCACCAATGTGCAGTTTGGACCACTTCATCTTCTGCAACTCATCCATCCGCAGCTCTGGAGAAAGGGTTTCGCCTAACGCCTTGTTGTGGGCACGACGTGTTGCGCTGTCCACCTCGCCCAAGAATTTGGCGGTAAGCTCTTTCATCGCCTCAACCTGGGTGGGAAAGTAGCTGCCGAACCCACTCTTCATCATCTGAAGGGCAAAGCGTTCAAATGTCTCCAAGGAGAACCCCGCCTTCCTAAGCGCAGTTTCATGCCGACGAAAGAGAGAATAAATTTCCTCAAGCATTAATTTAGACGGAGATGCACCCTCTAGGCCGAGAAGCTTCTTTGAAGTTTGCTTTTCGAGAAAGAGGTTGCTGCACTTTTAAACGATGGCACTTCCAATTTCAGAGAAGGAATCCCTGAAGTGAGCTTGACGTATGCTTAGATGAACATACAGCTCTGCAACAGCAGCTTCAGGGAGGTCCGAGCAAATCTCGGATTCACACAGGCTGCGGTTCACGGCTTCCCATTTGAGAGCCAGAATTTTCCCAATGCGGGCGCCCGTATAAAAGAGGAGTCGGGATGCGCTTGCACTCTGCTGGGCGGGGGATTGATCGAAGTCGGCTAGGAGCGCCCGTACCTGTTCTTGGGTGAGGACAACTTCCCGCTCGCCGTCGCGATGCTTCCTGATCGACTTGTCATTGCGGAAATCGGAGGCTGGGTTGAATTTTCCGTCCGTTGTCCGGTTATAGAAGGTCGAGAGGATGGGCCTGATTAGCTTGCCGTCCGCTCTTGGCTTGGGTGTCCCTATAAGCGGCCAGGATGTCGGCCTCGGCGATGGTCGAGGGCTTGCGGGTGCCTAGGGCGGGGATGATGTGGTTGTTGATGACGGACTTCCATGTCTTTCGGGTGCTGTCCTTCATGCTGTGGGTTCCGAGCAATGCCGTCAGCTCCTCAGATAAGGGGCCTGCTTGATGGCGGCGGTTGGGTCCGCGTCCTTCTGCACCTCCCTCAGGATGTGGATGGCTTTCTGCCGGTCTGAATCATATGACAGCGCGTCGGAGCGCCCGATCTTGTGGCGCTTCTCCTCACCGGCCCTGAATAAGGAACGTCTTGGCTGTCTTGTCCACGTAGACCCCGAACCCAGGAAGGGAGGTGTCCCAGACGCATTCTCCGGACTTGCGCTCGGGAATGGTGAGCGTCTTGAGCTTCGCAGCGCTTAGCTTCAACTTCATGATTTCCCTCACCTTATTCGACGGAAGCCAGAAAAGCTTATGACGTGGACGGCAAGGTAATTTGTAAGGAGTCTGTAAGTCAATGCTGGAGAAACGAGGGGATCTCGAGGAGGTGAGCGGGAAGTGCGGGGCAGCGAAACCCAAGGACAAACAGCGCATTAATGATCTTGCGGGATAGCGCGGGAACCTATAGGCTATAGTTCCCAAGCTTACGACTAGGGTTCGATTCACTTCACCCGCTCCATACGTTACAACAAGTTCTGTTGACTTTTGTTAATGCCGCCGTCTCATCAGGCGCCGGGTTCCCTGTGCCACAGGTTCTCTCTTTCCTCGGGCGATCAAGATCAGCAAAATGCCCAGTGGGCCGCTTACAGCCCATGCTGGCAGGGCCAGAAGATCAGCAAGTATGCGGTCAAGGGCCGTGTTTGGCGCTGGTGCTGTATGGCCGGCAAGGAGAGCCAGAAGCTCGCCGGTTGCAAGTCCACTTTCTGAACTGGTCCCAAGCGCCATGACACCTTCCGCCGAGGCAGAAATCAGCGCAAATCCCAGAAAAAGCCAGCCTATAATTTTCCCGGTCATGGTGCGGTAGATCCCAAAGAGGCGTTCCTCCTGTCCGGAGATAAGGCGCCTGTCCCCACATGGGAAGCATGCCACAAGTGTTTGGCTGTGCAATCAGGGTCTTCAAGACTGCGCCACATGGACAAAAATACTTTTTCTCCAAACAGCCATTGCATTTTGCGTTGTCGTCGGCTAGAAATCCGCCTCGCCGTTCTTTTTAAGGGGCGGTGAAGCAGGGTAAAAGCCCTGCGCTAGGGGAGAGGTGGCCGAGTGGTTGAAGGCGCACGCCTGGAAAGTGTGTATACGGGAAACCGTATCGAGGGTTCGAATCCCTCTCTCTCCGCCATATTAACGCTATAATGCGTTAATATATAATTTTTTCGCCGAAGAGAAAAAGCGTTGTCGCACGCTTCGTTGAAACAAGCCAAGCTAGTCCCTCCCAGCGCCGCGCTGAGCGTATCTACCACCAGAGAGTGACCATTCCTGAGCCACTCCCCCAGGAAGATGCAAGCTTGAACCTCATTGCGGTACCGCTGGCCAGAAGCTTTTTGAACAGCGATGCTATGTCTTTTTAGGAATCAACAAGCAAGAGCCGACTGATCTCTTGCATGATGACACTCCCCCCGGAGTGGCTCCATCCCCCGTTCTTATTTTGATGGTACAGACGTGATATCCATGGAAATTCCAATCATTTTTGATGAGGGTTCAGGTATCTTGCACGGGACATGGGACCCCAGTCTGTCCATCACATCGCGACGGCAGGCGGCAACGTATCGCTCTGTGACCCCAAGGTAGCTGGCGATAGCATCATCAGCAAAGCCTGACAGGGCCATTTGCAGAATCCTGGTTTCGGTTTCTTCCCGGCCATTGGCCCCGGGGCGTCGTTCAGCCCGCATGTAGTCCTGGAGGAAACGAAAAGCCATGCCTTCCAGGTCAGATTGTTGGTCGTCGCGTATTGCCATTCCCAAGCTTGTAGCAAAGCCGACTGTATAGAGTCGGCTCCCCACATGGATAGGAATAACCATGCCATCTCGTAGGCCAAAGGTCGCTGCCTCATCAAAGAGGTCTTTGTTCATGGCTCTAACGGCATCATATCTTACAGTGATATCACTGGCGGGTGCTACATAAGCAAATGGATCAACGTCTTGATACGATTGATCTACGTATCGTTGAACGAAGTCAGCTGGCCATGAAGCGGCAATGCATGGACAACCAGTATCCTTTATGACGTCCTCATCTTCTTCCCACCCGAAGAATGCCGCAAACTCGAACCCCATCGCAGTGCTGTTTGCCAGAAGCTTTTTGAACAGAGGACTGACATCTTTGTAGGAATCCACAATTTCAAACCGCTTGATCTCTTCCATAACGACGGGTCTCCTCCCTCATTCCCCTGAACAATGCACCCGGAGATTCCGCTGAATATGCGTGCAGCATACGTTCATGCGGTAAAGCAGCCAGGGTTCCGGTAAACTTTACTGTCTCGATGATACCGATGTGATACCCATCGAAATTCCAACCATTTTCGATGATGGCCCGTGTACTTCATACGGTACGCGGGTGCCTAGTTTTCCCATGGCATCTTGACGGCAGGCGGCAACGTACCGTTCCGTTACGCCAAGGGTTCTCGCTATGATATCGTTACCCAAGCCGGAGAGTGCCATCTGTAGAATTCTGGTTTCGATTTCTTCCCGGCCGTTGGCGCCGGGGCGTCGTTCAGCCCGCATGTAGTCCTGCAGAAAACGGAACGCCATACCTTCCATGGTTGACTGTTCGTCTTCGCGAATTTTGACATCGCGACTGGTTATAAAGCTGACGGAATAAAGCCGGTTTCCCACATGTATGGGAACAACCATGCCTTCCCGCAGCCCGAACGCGAACAGTTCATTGAAGAACTCGTTGTTCATATTCCGGACGGCATCATACTTGACGGTCGTGTCGCTGGCCGGAATCACGTAAGTGAACGGATCAACGTCATGATAGCCATGATCTACATACCGCTGGACATAGTTGCCGGGTGTCGACGCCGCAATGCACGGGCAGCCGAGGTCTTCTATGACATCGTCTTCCCATCCAAAGAATGCCGCAAATTCAAACCCCATCGCAGTGCTGTTTGCCAGAAGGTTCTTGAACAGGGGTGCAATATCCTTGTGGGAGTCCACAATTTCGAATCGCTTGATATCTTCCATAACAACCAAATCCTTCTGCTTGCCCCTGAATCAGCGCGTCAAGAGCAACGCGCAAAAATTAAAAATTAACGAAACCACTTTGCGAGAACGTACGAGCAAATCCGGGGTATTCGTCCCTGTTCATTCGAAAGATAGCCTCCTGACTATTATTGCTGCTGTGATGTTGTTGGCACCCTGTAGAGGGGGATGCTGATCATTCTGGACGACCGATCAGCCTCTCCGCAGATCGTACGACGACTTGCATTACCCAAGGTGTTCCGAAGGCTGGCCGAAACGTAACGTTCTTCTATGCCAAGAAAATCAGCAATCGCTTCTTGGGTGTACCCGGCTATGGCCATTGGGAGTATCTTGGCATCCGTTTCTTCCCGGTCACCAATCCCTGCTTGTCGCTCTGCTCGCATGTAATCCTGCAGGAAGCGAAAGGCCATGCTTTCCAAGGCCGACTGTTTGTCGCGGCAAACAGCGATACCCTGACTGGTGCTGAAGCTGATCAGATAAACCCGTTTTCCAACATGCAGGGGAATGGTCACGCCATCCCGCAGACCAAATGCAGCAGCTTCTCCAAAAAGATCGCAATTCATCCCCTTGATGGAGTCCCAATTTATAGCGCCATCACTTGCGGGTGCCAGATAAACCAGTGGGTCAATTTCGTGATAGGCATGCTCCACATAACGCCGGGCAAACTCATCTGGCCATGAAGCCGCAAAGCACGAGCAACCAGAATGTCGTACAGCAGCCTCGTCCCCTTCCATGCCCCAGAAAGATATGAATTCGAACCCCATACCGGCACTATCTACCAAGAGGTCATTGAACAAGGGAGCAATGCTTTTTGATCCTGCAACTTCAAGTCGCTTGACCTTTTCCATAGCAACAGGCCCTTTTCTCTCGCTCTAACCCAGCTATACCCGGAAGAAGACATTCCACGGTTGTCATGTCTAGCGTATTTTCAACAGGGAAGATACCACGTAACCGAACAAATTCCAGAAAAATTTCCAGAATACAAACATAGCGTGTTAAATGAATGCGTACATTCAATGGTGTATTTGATTTTTATGGTTGCGCGTCTGTATGCGTCTTTCTTGTGGGGCAAGACGTTCAATTTTCTTATGGGAGCCGGGTGTCTGTACTTAACCTTGTTGAGCACAGAAGTCGCCTGTGTGCGGCGAAATTTTATCTGGAAAATGTCAATTATGGTTGATACAGTGCCATCGCTGCATCGTAAGGATGTGCAGTGTGGCGATACTGTGTCGCTCCGGCTGATGGCGGGGGATTGGTAATGAACGAAGCAAAAAAAGTTTCAGGCGTAAGGTCGCCGGTTGGTCGTGATGGAGGCGAGCTGTTTACAGATCTCTGTTCCAAGGCCGGGGATTTGGGTTTCGAGTTTGTCTCGTTTCTGGGCGTTACCGGTGATGACGAGGCATCAAGAGATATAGGGTATCCCTTTATTGCGGCATCCTGCCCGCCCGGGTGGGTGGATCTTTACAAGGAACGCGCCTATCACAAGGTTGATCCGGCCCTTTTGCTTGCCCCCGTTGCCATGGGGACGATGAGCTGGGGTGATCTGGATGGTGCAAAGATGGACTTCTTCCGGGAGGCGTCTTCGCATGGCCTGCGAACTGGTCTTTCCATCCCTGTGCAGCTGCCGTTGCGGACGTATCTGTTGAACTTTGCCACGGCAAGGGAGGAGGCGATCAGCATTCCCGTCCGGTCCGAGCTGGAGGGGCTGGCGTTCATGTTCGTCCAGAACTGGTTGCGTGCTTGCCCACAGCAGGAGCCGTCGCCTGCCTTCAGTGAAAAGACTCTCAAAATTTTGCGTATGTGTTTGCTGGGGTTTGACTGCAGCTCCATCGCTACATCTCTTGGCATGACGGCCCACGGTATCTCGTGGCACCTGAAAGATGCCCGCAGGAAGTTGCGTTGCCAGACAACCATGCAGGCCTGTGGCAGGGCCTTGTTCCTGGGTCTTATAAAAGTTTAGTTGCGCTTGAGCCGCATCGCCGTGGGTGCCGGAACGTCTGTGTCCGGCACCGGCGCTTTTTGTCCACCCGCGGAAAGTAATTCTGAAGGTAAGGTTCGTTGCTGTCAGGGGCCTCGACGGACCTTGGACGGGTGGTCATTGGCTTGAGGTTGTGGTACCCGTTCAGCCATTGTCTGGCGATGCGGGTTGTCTTATGAACGTTACTCTTTCTGACATAGCAGAACGGTCTGGGGTTCGCTTTGGGACCAGTGGCGTGCGTGGCTTGGTTGATGCGATGACTGATGAGGTCTGCCAAGCTTATACGCAAGCGTTCCTGACGCTCGTCAAAGATAGAGGCCGGTCTTGTGATCTGGTTGTCGGTCATGACCTTCGCCCCAGTAGTCCCCGCATTGCGTCAGTCTGTGCCTCTATAGCTCAGGAGGCTGGTTTCCGGGTTCGCTATGCTGGCGTTCTGCCGACGCCTGCCTTGGCTTGGTATGGGCAGATGATCAAGGCTCCTGTTCTTGTGGTAACTGGCAGCCATATTCCTTTCGATCGTAATGGCATCAAGTTTTATCGTCCGGACGGGGAACTGTCCAAGGACGATGAGGTGGCCATGATGCAGATGCCTGTGGCGAAGATGGTAACGATGAAACCGGCTGTGCTGCCAGCTCCGGACACAGTGGTCGCAGAAGCTTATGTGCGTCGGTATGTGGATTTCTTCGGGGCAGGCGCCCTGGAAGGGATGCAGGTTGCCGTCTTTGAACATTCCAGTGCGGCGCGTGATATCTTGCGGGTCATTCTGGAGGCGTTGGGAGCCCGTGTTCTTTCCATCGGCAGGACAGACAGTTTTGTGGCCATCGATACCGAGGCTGTCAGCCCTGCTGATGTGCGTGCTGCCCGCGAGTGGGCGCAGAGCCTGGATTTTGATGCCGTTGTTTCAACAGACGGTGACGGTGACCGGCCCCTTGTCGGGGATGAGGGGGGTAACTGGCTACGGGGTGATACTGTTGGTCTTTTATGTTCCCGGTTTCTTGGCGCTGATCATGTTGTGACGCCGGTCAGCAGCAATACGGCCCTGGAGCACTCAGGTTGGTTTAAGGCGATAACACGTACGCGGATTGGGTCGCCTCATGTTATTGCAGCCATGCAGCACGATGCGGCTGGACAAGGCATATGTGCCGGATACGAGGCTAATGGCGGTTTCCTGCTGGGAAGTCGTATCGTTTATGAGGATCGTGTTCTTGAGCCATTACTGACCCGTGATGCCGTTTTGCCGATCGTGACGCTTCTTGCTGCGGCGCGTATGCGCGGGTGTTCCCTCTCTGCTTTGATGGCTGATCTGCCGCAGCGTTTTACGGCCAGCGATCGTTTGCAGGAGATTGATCCAGTCCGGAGTTCGGCTCTACTGGATGAGTTGCGGAAGGACGTGGGTGGTTTGTTGCGTTATCTGCCCCCCGATTGTGGTGCCGTTGTCCTTGTTGACCAAACAGATGGGCTGCGTGTGACGTTCTCCTCGGGTGATATCGTGCATTTGCGCCCTTCGGGCAATGCACCGGAGCTGCGGTGTTATACTGAGTCCGGAACCCCTGGTCGTGCAGAGGCTCTGTGCCGTTTCTGCCTGGAGTCGCTGTCGTGAGGGTTCTGGTCACAGGGGCAAATGGTTTTGTCGGGCATGCACTGTGTGTGGCATTTGCTGCATCGGATCATTTTGTGCCCGTCCCTGCTGTTCGTCTGGACGGGCAGTCCGTTGCCGGCATTCCGGCTGTTCCCGTCGGGTCTATTGATGCCGGTACTGATTGGTCCCATGCCTTGGCCGGGTGCGACGCGGTTGTGCATCTGGCGGCCCGCGTTCATGTTATGCGGGAGCATCATCCTGATCCTTTGTCCGCTTTCAGGGATGTGAATACGCAGGGAACCCTGGCCCTGGCGCAGCAGGCTGTACAGGCTGGCATCAAGCGTTTCATTTACATCAGTACCATCAAGGTTTCCGGAGAAGGTCGCGAAGCAGAAAAACCCTATCGGGAAGATGATCAACCAGCACCTTCTGATGCTTATGCCTTGTCCAAATGGGAAGCAGAGCAAGGGCTACGTCGTTTGGTTCTTGGTAGTGGTATGGAATGGGTCGTGATCCGTCCGCCGTTGATCTATGGCCCCGGGGTCAAAGGCAATTTTTCCACTCTGATGACGTGGTTGCAGAGGGGGATTCCCTTGCCTCTTGCCTCTGTATCCTGCAACAGACGCTCCATGATTGCCGTTGATAATCTTGTGGATCTGATCGCCCTGTGCTTGGTTCATCCAGGTGCAGCGGATCAGCTGTTTCTGGCGGCAGACGGGGATGATGTCTCGACAGAGGGGCTTCTGCGATCTCTGGCTGAGGCTATGGGGACGCGTGCGCGCCTGTTTCCTGTTCCTGTTTCCTGGCTGCGGTATATTGGCCGTTGTATAGGGATGGGACCGGCTGTTGACCGATTATGCCAGTCTCTGACAGTCAACATCTCCAAAGCTCGCTCTGTGCTGGGATGGAGGCCACCCCTTACGCTCCGGCAAGGTTTGGCACGTACTGTGGCCCATCCTGTGGAGAGGTGAGGTGTCCGATGACTCGTCGCCACCAGCTTGAGCAGGCTTTGTCCCTTTTGGCTCCCACCCTTCCACAGTGGGAGAAGCAGGCTGTGCTGGATCATGCCCAGGATTCACCGGGTTTGCGGCGGGGATCGGTTCAGGCTGCGGCTTGGCTGTCTTTGGTGGCTTTGGCCCGTCATCATTTTACAGACTATGATGCCTTGCTTGAGGACGGTTACAGTCGTGATGCAGCACGTTCCATGGTTTGCGGGCAACTCAATGCCGTGCTTTTGTCCTGGGGTTGTCGCCGCACTGTTGGGGAAGATGATCCTGCTTGGTCGGCGGATATATCTCCATCCCGGTCGTCGCGACCGGAATAGGGATGTCATCTCAGTGTGTCTGGATAAAGCTGCGATGGGTTCCCTGAAGAACAACAGCAGTGAGCGTGTTGCTGCGCCAAGCCCCGGTATCAATTCCGATTCGGTTTGCCCTGTTTTCTGGTGTCGGGTGTATGGTGTGACCATGTACCACGGTGTGCTCCCGCGTATCGGTGCACGACAGGAAGGGTTCCCGGATCCACAACATGTCCCGTCGGCTTTGACGGCCCAGTGAAATTCCGGGGCGTATCCCGGCGTGTACGAAAAGGTAGCCTCCGCACGTCGTCCACAGGGGCATGTTTTGCAGAAATTGGCGGTGTTCCCCGGGGAAGACAGCCCTGAAGGCACGTGACAGCTTGAAACGGTCCAGCGCTTCCGGTTCCTTGTTCGGCGTATCCACACCATAGCTGCGCAGTGTTTCCAAGCCACCGTATTTCAGCCAGTTCAACCCGTCGGCAGGGTGTTCAAGGAAGCTCAGAAGGGAGTCTTCGTGATTACCCAGCAGGCAGCATGTTTCTCCGTTTTCCAGGGAGAGAGTCCGCAAGCGTTCCAGAACGCCGGGCGTATCAGGCCCCCGGTCAACGTAATCACCCAAGGTGATCAAAAGCACCTGCTTTTTTGCCTGGCGTCGCTGGGCTATATCGTGGTCAATCTGTTCCAGAAGAGCGTCCAGAAGATCAAGGCGCCCGTGGATATCGCCTATGGCGTAAACAACCAGTCCGTCCGGAACAGCAGTATGTGTACCCGAGGACTTATCATCTGACATGACGAACCCTTCCGGTTACGCACGGCGCCCAATCTCAGTGTGGCCTTGCTGTCAGGACGTGCTCCGGTCAAGGAGAGCCGTCCCCAGGTGCTGGCGTATAGCTGCCCCAAGCTGAGCATCCACATCCTGCATCAGGTGCTCTACCAGTTCAAACCAGATCTGGTCCCGTTCAGCCAGAGATGCTTTCTCGGGAATTGTTATGGTTCTCCAGGCTGTGGCCGATGCTTCGTGACGTACAACGCCAGCGCCATCGACAATCTGGACCGCGATATTGGCTTTTGCGGCATAGCGTGCCTCTGGCTCGTTGGTAAAGAACCCGGTGATTCCCTTCTTGGTTGGAAGCTTGGTTTCTGTTACGGATGCCTCGCGTATATCAACCCGGATGTGTCTTTGGTGGGTGTGGGTTGTTGTAATCCGGTCCCGAGCCCACGCTCGCATGGCCTGTTCCGGTGACAGGGGCATACGATGTTCGACATGCGGACTGCGCAGTGGCGGGATATAGCTTGTCACAATATCCGGCCCTTGTGCTGCAAACCGGAAGGGAGCCTTGGTCAGGAAGCGTAACTCCGGTTGTTTTGAAACGGGTGGCCCTTGGTCCGAGCACCCGGCAGCAAGTGACAGCATGGCAAAAAGACAGGCCGTGCCCAGAACGGGCAGAAACCGCGAAAACGGGAAGGCATATGTCATGGTGATGTTGTACCTTGGGAGAGGACTTCGATATCCGATGCGCTGAAGATGTATTCCGTGGAACAGAACTGGCACTGGACGCTGACCGATCCATCATCAAGCTGCATCTCGCCCAAACTGTTGGGGCTGAAAGTTGCCAGGGTTTCTTCGACCCTTTGCCGTGAGCAACGGCATCCGAATACCAGGGGGCGGGGTGGGGATACAGACAGATCCTCATCGTGGAACAGGCGGTGCAGAACAGTGCCGGCCTCCAGGCCGGGATCAAGAAGTTCTGCCGTTGTCAGGCTCCCAAGAAGGATGACAGCTGTGCGCCAGGCCTCGTCCGCGTCGTCCTTGGAGATGGAGAGGATTTTGCCACCATCAACCGGCATCCTCTGGATCATCAGGGCAGCGGCCCGCCATCCGTTGTGGTTTGGGCACGGGGCTTCGGATGCAACCTTGATAGCTGTTTCCAGCTGCTCGGACTGACGGAAATAGGCGTGGAGGCACTCTGAAAGGGTTCGGCCTGTCAGTTCCACCAGCCCTTGATAGCGTTCAGGAACATTACCCTGGTCAACCGTGAAGGCCAGGTGCCCTGTTCCCAACAACTTTTGTACGCTTGCTTCCTCGGCAGTGCCCGGGTCATCCAGTCCATCCGCTGTTTCATCGAAGGTGGCGCAGGCGCGGACCTGTCCATCCGATGTTACATCAGCCACCAGCTGCCGCACAGGCCCGCTGCCTTGGGCCTGCAATGTAAAGATACCATTGAATTTCAGGGCATTGGCCAATACCGAGGCCAGAGCCGCAGCTTCCGCTACCAGCCGTGAAATGGCCGCTGGGTATTTATGCCGCTCCAGGATGGCATCCGAGGTTGCGCATGTGCGGGCCAAGCGTCCCCTCAACAAGCCGCCGTGCAATAAAAAGGGCAGGGCAAAATCCGGGGTCTGAGCGGCACTCTGGTCAGTCATGAACAATCTCGGCAACACACGACAAAAGGGCGAAAGAGGATCTGTCAACGGATCTTGGTTGTTAACAGGCTATGAACGCAGTTTATACCCCTGCCGGGAAAGACCAAACCGTCTTTCTGGAGTTTGGGGTTATTTTTCTGCTTTAGCCTGCGTGGTTATGTTAAAGGCCTCAACTTTTCAGGCGATATCCTGACCGGATCAGGACATGGCATGCAAGCACCAGCGCCACGTTTGTCAGCGCAACAACCCAGAGACCGGTTTCAGGGAGGGCTGCTTCATGCCCGATAAAGCCGTACCGGAAGCCGTCAACCATGTAGAAGAAAGGATTCAGATGGGCAATGAACAGGAAGTTATCCGGCAGGCGGTCGATGGAATAGAACGTACCGGACAGGAATGACAGTGGCGTGATGATAAAGTTTGTGATTCCGGCCATGTGGTCAAATTTCTCTGACCATACACCGGCCAGAATGCCCAGAAGGCTGAGAATCATGCTGGCACCGACAGCATGGAACAGGATGTAGCCCCAATTATGGATATGCAGGGTCACGAAAGGCAACATGCCAACCCCGATCGCCACTCCGACAACCATGCCTCGTGTCATGCCGCCAAGAGCAAACCCGACAGTCAGTTCCCAGGGCGAAAGGGGAGGCATCAGGACATCGATGATATTCCCCTGGATCTTGGAGATGATGAGTGAGCTGGACGTGTTGGCAAAAGCATTCTGCACCATACCCATCATGATCAAACCGGGTGCCAGAAATTCCATGAAGCTGACCTGTCCCACGGTTTGCTGTGCGCTGGATCCAAGGGCAAGGGCAAAGATTGCCAGGAACAGAAGCGATACAACCATTGGCGCTGCGATTGTTTGTTGCCAGACCTTGATAAAACGCCGGACTTCGCGCAGATATAGCTCCCACAGGCCAAGCCAGTTTACGGGGCCCATTGCGCGGGGCGCAGGTGGCGGGAATGCGGGGGCCTCGGTCATGGTGACAGCTCTCAGTTTCCGGTTTTGCAGGACAGCAGAAGGAAACGGCCAACACGTGCGAAGGTCAAGATGTCTTGTGTCTTGATGTCAGGGTTCCGATCATTTTGCCAGTACAGGAAACACGCTGCATGTACGAGAAGAAATCGGATCCGGACCCCTTGGGTATAGAGAGCTTGATGAAGGCTGCCCTTCATTATCTGGAGCGGTTTGCGGCCAGTCGTGATGGTGTGCGTCGCGTTCTGGAACGGCGCGTTGCCCGTTCGGATCCTGCCGGGAATATGGATGCGGAAGCTGTGTCTTCTGCGATTACGGCTGTTCTGGATCGCTTGACGGATCTTGGTTATCTCGATGATGCCTCCTTTGCGGAATCCCGTGCTCGTTCCTTGGTGGCGCGGGGTGTTTCTGCGCGGGGTGTACGGTCCCGTTTGCGTCAGAAGGGTGTATCTCCAGAACTGGTTGAACAGGCCCTGTGCGGTCTGGCTGCTGACAGGGCTGGTGATAGTGAGACCGATCCGGATTTGACGGCCGCTGTTATTTTTGCCCGACGGCGCCGTATCGGTCCATGGGGTGACCCTCAAAGCCGTAGTGCCCGGCGTTACAGGGACATGGCTGCCTTGGCCCGTCGTGGATTTGGTACGGATGTCATCCGCCAAATTCTGGATGCTTGTAACCCTGATGATCTGGAATCTGTAATGGGCCCTGTGTAGGGCTATTTCCCCCCGTACTCAGTGGGTGACGTGGATGGTTCCGGTCATTCCGGCTTCGTAGTGTCCAGGAATCAGGCAGGCAAAACCAAATGTCCCGACACGGTTGAACAGCCATACGACATCGTTGGATGTGTTTGGTTGGACATGGGCCATATGAGGCTCGGCATGGCTCATATCCGGGTTGTGCCGCATGACGTCTGCGTGTTCTGCAAGCTTGTCGGGTGTGCCAAGAACGAACTCATGCAAGGTATTGCCATGATTATCGACCTTGAAACGAACTGTTTCGCCTACGCGGACTGTAAGGGTATCGGGTGTGAAGCGCATGGTATCACTCATGCTCAAGACAATCGTTCGGGTCACGGCCTCAGGCATGCCTGCAATACCCCATTCCTGCTGCACGGGCTGGGCGGCATGTTCGTGTGAGTGATGTGCGTGGTGTTCTGCTTCATGCGCATGGGTCGGGCAGGATAGTGCCATGACAAGGCAGGCACACAAGACGAGTTTTTCCACTTTATCATTCCTGGAACGGGGGCAGATAAACGTTCAGGACAGAATCCCGGAACGAGCGTCAAATATATCACGCTCTTCTTCTGTGGTTGCTTGAGTTTTTTCTCTCTACCCGGCACTGTTGCGTGTATGGGGTACCTTCAGCAGATCATCACTTTTCTTTCTCACTACGGAATAGAGCCAACAGCTCTTTTCCCGCCACTGCTGCTGGCTCTATGGTGGTTCTGGTGGCGTTGGTACCGTGACCGTACATCTTGGCAGATCGCGGGAATAAAGTCCGAGATGCTGTCCCATGTCATGGCGGTCAGTCCGGATGGGTGGTATCTGTGGTCCGCATCGGATGACTCTGCCAAGGATGGAGATCTGCTGGGGGGAGGGCAGTGCTCGCGGCGGCTTGCTGTCATGCTGTCGTTGTTTTCCGGTCATTCGGCTTCTTTTGGTGATGTTGTTTCCGTCTTTCTGCCAGGTGATGGTGCACGTCTGTCCTCCCTTGTGCATCGCTTGCGCAGTGAAGGAGAGGGATTCTCGGTTATTCTTGGTCTACAGCCTGCGGAGGGGCAGGAAGACGTATTGCGTCGTGTCGAGGTGTCGGGGGTACGGGCCTTGGCTGATGATGGTCGCTGTCTTGCCGATGTGCTCTGGGCCCGTGATGTATCGTCCGGTGAGGAAGACCGTCGCGAGCTGTTGGCACGTTTTCACTGTGCTGCCAGCGAAGCATCCCGTTTGCAGCGCGTTCTGGATACCATTCCGATTCCGGTCTGGGTTCGTGATGATGGTCTGGATATTATTCTGGCAAACCGGGTGTTCCTGGATGCGGTTGATTCTTCGCCCGGGCAGAGTGGATCCAGCGTGCAGGAGCTTGTTGCCGGGTCTGCTGTCCGCGATTTGCGGTCTATGGCGTCGGCAGTCCGGGCTTCTGGCCGGGCTCGCTCTGGAACGTGGCATACGGTTGTTGGTGGCAGCCGCCGATTGATGGAAATTACAGAGAGTCCTGTTATTCCTGGCCAAGGTTCGGATGATGGCCTCCACACCGTGGGGGTTGCCCAGGATATTACCCGTCTTGAGGTGTTGCGTCAGGCGACAGAGCAGCAAATGGGCAGTCATGTCGCTGTCCTGGAGCGTTTGGGCACGGCTGTTGCCATTTTTGGTTCTGATACGCGACTGCGTTTTCATAATCCTGCCTTTGCCCGGTTATGGAAGCTTGATCCATTGTGGTTGGCTATATCAAACCCGGACTATGCCGAAGTTCTGGAACAACAGCGGTTGAATCGCCTTCTTCCCGAGGTTGCGGATTACCCGGCTTTCCGGCAGCGTGAACTGGCGCGTTTCAAGGCATTGCTCGAACCGATGGAGGATCTCCTTCATCTTCCGGATGGGAAGACGTTGCGGCGAGTTCTGGCCCCTCATCCTTTGGGGGGGCTTCTGGCGACATACGAAGATGTGACTGACCGGCTGACCCTGGAGGCACGCTTGCGGCAGGTTCTGGCGGTCCAGGACCAGATTATGGATGCATTGCCCCAGGCCGTTGCTGTTTTTGATGCTGACGGGCATCTGTGCCAGGCAAATGCAGCTTTTCGGACCTTGTGGAAAGTAGATGCGGAAACTCTGGAGCGGCACCCTGCATTCGCGATGATTCTGGCCCGACAGCCAGATATTATTCAGGCTGATCCGATCTGGACGGCTGTCCAGACATTCCTGTCCGCACCTCCCGGTGATCGTGGTGCGTTTCCTTCCCTTTCCGGATCGTTGTCAGCAGGGGTTATGGTTGTGGCCCTGCCTGATGGTTGCGTTCTCCTTGTTCAGCCGGATGTTGCAGAGGGAGCATCCCTGCCCATAACGGCCAATCCTGCTTATGTATTGTCATCGCTGGCTGAACTGATAAGGGCTCCTCTTGGAACGGTTGGCAGTCTGTGTGAAGTCTTGTTTACCGGCCACATGGGAGGGCTGGATCCGTCCCGGCAGGAGTATGCCGGGCGCGTGATGGCGCTTCTGCATTTTCTGTCCGTTATCAACGATGCTGTTCTTGATCTGGACTGGTCGCGGGCGCAGTCAGAGGCCCCTTTATCCGGGACCGTGAACTTGCGTGACCTGATGTCTGTTGTTCTGGCTGATGTCCAGGCTGCTGCAACTCATCGGGATGTAGTCTTTGACTATCGCTATGATGCGTCCTGTGACAGGGTTTCTGCCGATGGTTCTTCCTTGCGCCAGAGTCTTGTCCTGGTGTTTGCCTCTGCACTTGCCGTAACTTATAATCGAGGCATCATTTGTCTTGAGGTGCATGACGAGCCGGTTGTCTCCCTGTCTGGTGCGGTTTTGCCAGGGTTGACGGTAACTGTTTCGGATGATGGGGCTGTGCCCGGTCATGATATTTGCTCTGCCATTCTGTCTCTTGCAAGAAGTGGTATCCGTCGTAATGGGGGCAGGTTATCTGTCTTCTCTGTTTCTGACCGTGGAACACGGGTTCAGATCCGGCTGCCTGCCCTTGTCAGCGGGGACGTGCCAGCAGCGGTGGTTTCCGAGCATCATGAAGCATTAACCCGAGAAGCCTGAGTCCCGTTCCGCTTTCCTTATGTCGAATGTGGCTCGTTGGTGAAATAAGTCCGGTACTCTCTTGATAAGGCAGTGTTGCTGTACCACGATCTGGCCGCATGTGTGATAGCGCCGGTAGATGGCGCCCAGCACTCCGTAACCGGAAGAGGTCTTGCGCCTGTCGCAAACCGGCATCGGGTTTTTCTTGTCCCCCTGCGCACCAATCCCGGTGAAACTTCCGTCTCTTGCCCCCGGATACCGTTTCCGGGGGTCTTTTTCGGTGTTTGGCGGGGTTGTTTGTATCAGGTCCCGGTTTGTTCCTGGTCTGTATTCAGGGCTGTATCATCCGGGTTATCGGGTGTTACCTGATCATGATCAGGGGCCTGTGGTGTATTTGGCGTGGTTGGAAGAACTGACTCCCGGTTCGGGTTCTGGAAATAGTCGGCAAACAGGGTTTCTCCCAGAATCTCCCGGGCCTGGATATCGGCCTCCTCGCGTGCACCCAGCGCCTCCAGGGTCAGGGCATGGGTTTCAACCGCCATTTCGGCCGCCAGAAGGCGTTCCCGGTCCGGATCGTTGGACAGACGGTCTCGTTCTTCCTTGAGCAAAAAGAGGTACAGGCGGAACTGGCGGAAGGCCTGATCCCGTACGCCTTCCAGGCGCCGCTCTGCTTCTTCCCGCCGGACTTGTTCGGCCAGAAGCTGCTGCTGGAGGCTGTCGTGCTCCCCGGCCAGGCGTTCCCGCTCCATCTCGGCAGAAGCAGCCTGGTCAAAGACTGAATTGAACTCCTCCCTCAGGGCATTGAGTTCGCCGCGAAGCTTGGCAATCGTCAGTCGGGCTTCATCGCTGCCGGGCTCCTTGTTCTTGACCCGCGCTGCCATGTAGCGGCGATAACTGATCAGGTATGGAGCAATGGTTTCATGCTGAAGATGGTATCGTTCGGATATACCGCACACGTCGCGCAGGCGCTCGCCTATATCAGCCTGACGCAGCAGGCCCCGCAGGGTGGCCGGGATAATCAGGGGAAGGGCCGTATCAGGCAGGTCACGGCATATGATGGCCCAACGTTGCAAAACCTCCGGGCTGCGGGGGTCGTCAAGCTTGTGGCCGTGCCGGATGGATCCCAGAAGCCGGTCCAGAAATGCCCGCGACGGATCCTGTTCACCACTACGCACGCCTGTTGATCCCCTCTTGCCCAGATACTTACAAGGTACGTCCGGGACCCTTGTACGGCAAGGCTTGATCCGTTGTCCGTACAGACATACCTTGCGGACCCAGGCGAGTCTGCCGGGCCTGTCCCGTACCCGGATCAAGGACTGCTGTCAGAGAAGGATAGTCTGATGAGTTCCCATACCCCTGCTGCTGCCCGTATTGTTCTGGTTGGCGCATCTGGCCATCTGGCCCGTGAAATCCTGGATACCCTTGCCGAGCGGGATGTGCCTGCCGTCCGCTTGGTAGCCTTGGACAGTCAGGCCCGTATCGGGCGTGAAGTCTCTTATGGTGATGATGATGTCCTGAAGGTATCCGGTCACGAGACCTTTGATTTCCGGGCCTCGGACCGTGTTGTTCTGGCAACGGAGCCACGTGATGCGTCTGCCGTTGCATCCCGCGCCATGCGGGTTGGTGCCTTGGTCATTGATCTCAGCGGGCACTTCCGTCGTGATCCGTCTGTCCCGCTGGTGGTGGCCGGGGTGAATCCTGCCAATGTTGACCGTGCGGAAAAGAAGGGTGTCCTTGCGGTTCCATCACCTATGGCCCTGATGGTGTCAAAAGTGCTTGCCCCGTTGCATGACCGCTTTGGTCTTGTGCGGGTTGTGGCCTCAACCTACGAATCCACCTCCGGAGCTGGACGCGAAGGGATGGACGAGTTGTTTCGCCAGACCCGGGGTATTTATGTCAACGAGCCGCCAGCCTCGAGCCGGGAGGTTTTCCCCAAACAGATCGCATTCAATGTGATCCCCCAGGTCGGGTCTTTCTCTGACATGGGAGCAACCGAGGCCGAAGATGAAGCTGCAGCCGGCTTGGCCCGGATGTTGCCGGGTACAGCTATTCACGTGAACTGCGCCCGTGTGGCTGCTTTTGTGGGTGCTGCGGCTTACATCAATATCCAGTGCGAATCCCCTGTTTCCGAGCAGGCGGTCAGGGAGCTCCTGCGTGAGAGCGACAGCGTATCGGTTGTCGATCACCGGGTGGAGGAGGGATACGTCACTCCTGCTGAGACTTCTGGCGAGGAACCTGTCTTTGTATCCCGCCTGCGCGGGGATATCAGCGTTGAAAACGGGCTCTCTTTCTGGTGTGTTGCTGATGCCCTGCGTCAGGAAGCCACAAACGCTGTTGATATTCTGGCGCTGGTGGATCGTCTGGACGAGCAGGTTTAACGGGTGATCTCTCCCTGCGTTGCAGGATGCATTGCAAAGTGCGGGAATCGCTGCTTTCCGGGTGGTATTTTCCCTTCCCAACCGCCCCTGCGGCCGATTTTATCGGGCCTTGGGCTTGTTGGCATGGAACCTGCTGTCCCCTGTTGTGCGAGGGGACTACCCCGCGCAGCGTGCAGGCAGCCAGCTGTGCCGCTCAGGCGTGGCTGAAAAGGGCGAATGTCGGTTTTCCTTCCGCGCTCGGGAAGCCGGCTATCCCTCCCGCCCGGAATGCCGCGTGCTTCCGGTGGCCGTCGGGTCATTCCCTCCCCCGCCCGACCTGACGGCCACCGCGACGCACGTTCCCACCTTCAGGCTTCCAGGGCTTTGACACCTGGCAGGTCGCGTCCTTCCAGCCATTCCAGGAATGCGCCCCCCGCTGTGGAGATGTAGGAAAACTGGTCCTGAACCCCGGCATTGGCCAATGCACCGACCGTATCTCCGCCACCGGCAACGGTCAGAAGGTTTCCTTTGCGCGTCAGGTCTGCCGCAGCCCGGGCCACCAAGTTGGTTGCAGCATCAAAAGGCTTGATCTCAAAAGCGCCCAGGGGGCCATTCCAGACCAAGGTTCGGAAGGATGCCAGACGATCCGACAGGGCGCAGGCTGAATCCGGCCCGATATCCAGAATCATCTGGTCTTCCGGGACAGATTGTACCGGAACAACTTGCCGTCCTGCTGTTTCACTCAGGCTGTCAGCAACAACAACATCAGTAGGCAGAACAACGGTGCATCTGGATTTTTCTGCCTTGTCCAGGATAGCCCGTGCTGTTTCTGCCATCTCTTTCTCGCACAGGGATTTGCCAATCTGGATGCCCTGTGCATGCAGGAAGGTATTGGCCATGCCGCCACCAATAACCAGCAGGTCAACCCGTTGTACCAAGTTGCCAAGCAGGTCCAGCTTGGTTGAGATCTTGGCCCCACCCACAATTGCGGCAACCGGATGCTCGGGGCGTTCCAGTGCCCGTCCCAGTGCTTCCAGCTCAGCCTGCATCAAGCGTCCGGCGGCTGCCGGCAGCAAGTGGGCCAGTCCCTCGGTTGAAGCGTGGGCACGGTGCGAGGTTGAGAACGCGTCATTGATATAAAGCTCACCCAGTTCGGCAAGTGCTCTTGCGAAGTCAGGGTCGTTCTTCTCTTCCTGGCTATGGTAACGAAGATTCTCCAGCAGGACGATGTCACCCTGTCCCATGCCGTTGACAACCGTTCTGGCGGGCACGCCGATACAGTCTTCGGCAAAGGCAACCGGGATGCCTGTTGCCGTGGACAAGGCACGGGCAACCGGGCGCAGGCTCATGGCCGGGACGCGCTCTCCCTTCGGGCGCCCGAAGTGTGACATGACAATGACCTTGGCGCCCTTGTGGGCCAGTTCGGTAAGGGTCTGGGCAGAGCGTTGGATTCGGGTTGAGTCCGTAATCTGTCCGTCTTTCATGGGCACATTCAGGTCTGAACGAACCAGAACGTATTTTCCCTGTACATCAAGGTCATCGATTGTCTTGAAAGTTGGCATGGTGCAGTCCGCAAAAGGCCGGTACAAAAAGGAAGAAAAAGCCCTGCACACGTCGGGCAGGGCTTTTCAGAGTGTCAGGTCACAGTGTCTTGCCGATGGCGACAGCTGTATCCAGCATCCGGTTGGAGAAGCCCCACTCGTTGTCATACCACGACATGACACGCAGGAAGTCCCCGTCCATGACCTTTGTGCCACCGGCAGCAAAGGATGATGAGTTCGGGTTGTGATTGAAATCAATCGAGACAAGTGGCAGGTCGTAATAGCCGAGGATCCCCTTCAGCTCACCCTCTGCTGCGGTCTGCATGGCGGTATTGACAGCTTCGACAGTGGCTGCCTTGCCCAGCATGACCTTCAGATCCACCAAGGAAACGTTGGCTGTCGGGACGCGCACGGCCACGCCATCCAGCTTGCCCTTCAGTTCCGGCAGCACCTCGCCAACAGCCTTGGCAGCCCCCGTTGACGTCGGGATCATTGACATGGCTGCAGCGCGTGCACGGTACAGATCCTTGTGGAGGGTATCCACGGTGTTCTGGTCGCCGGTGTAAGCATGCACGGTGGTCATGAACCCTTTCACGATCCCGAAGTCACGATGCAGGATGTGAGCCACCGGGGCCAAGCAGTTCGTGGTGCAGGATGCGTTCGAGATGACCTTGTGATCAGCCGTAATCTTGTTGTGGTTGACGCCATACACAACAGTCAGGTCTGCACCCTTTGACGGGGCGGAAACCAGAACCCGCTTTGCGCCATTGTCCAAGTGGACAGCAGCCTTGTCGCGGTCTGAAAAGATGCCGGTGCATTCTGCAACGATATCAATGCCAAGGTCACCCCACTTCAGGGCCTTCGGATCGCGTTCGGCAAAGCAGCGGATGGTCGTTCCGTTGATCATCAGGCTGTCATCGGCTGCACGGACATCGGCGGGCAGGATGCCATGAACAGAATCATACTTCAGAAGATGGGCATTGGTGGCAACCGGTCCCAGGTCGTTGATGGCCACGACCTCGATATCCTTGCGGCCGGATTCGACCAAGGCGCGCAGAACCAGGCGGCCGATGCGGCCAAAACCGTTAATTGCAACGCGAACAGCCATAAAGATCCTCCATTCAAACACAGTCTGCCAGACACAGGGGCAGGCCGAAAAACAGGGCGCACACAACGGGAATTTCCCAGACAGATTCTCTGTCTGTATTCATGTTGGCGGTGGCTACGTATGTCACGGAAGATTGTGTAAATCCAGACCCAAGCCAACGTAATGGAAAAAACCTCATCCTTGATGTGGATAAAAGCCCCCGAAACCGGCAATATGAGGGCAGAGGAGGGGCTGTTGTCACAGCTGTCCGAATGCTGGATTTCTCACCGGGGGTAGAATCGATGTTTCGAACCGCTGAACTGGGGCGCAAGATTTCCAGGAAAGAGTTTGACGCCGTAACACCGGCGTTGCGCACTGAGCTGATTACCCTCCAGCAGACACTGCGTCATGCTGATTTCCCGGTTGTCTTGGTGTTTGCCGGTGTGGATGGGGCAGGAAAAGGTGAGAGCATAAACCTTCTCAGCGAGTGGCTTGATCCGCGCTGGATGTCGACGTCCGCTTACGGAGACCCTTCGGATGAGGAGCGGGAGAGGCCATCTGCCTGGCGGTACTGGCGGGATCTGCCACCACGCGGCTGTATCGGCATGTTCATGGGGTCCTGGTACTCTGCCCCGGTGATGGATCGGGCCTGGGAGCGTATTTCTCTGGCCGAGATGGACGAGCAACTGGCGCGGATTGCTCATTTTGAAAAAATGCTGGCTGATGACGGGGCCCTGATCCTGAAGTTCTGGATGCATCTTGGTCGTGATGCCCAGCGGCGTCGCCTCAGAAAGCTGGAGAAAAAGCCCCATGAGGCTTGGCGGGTGACCAAGCGCGACTGGAAGCACTGGGAGATGTACGACAACTTCATCGCTGCCGCAGAGCGTACCATTCGTATGACCAGCGATGGCCATGCCCCGTGGACGATTATTGAAGGCGAAGATGTCCGGTATCGTTCCCTGACCTTGCTGATGACATTGCGTGATGCTCTGGTCCGGCACCTTGAGGCACGGGATCTGCGCCGCAAGCTGCTGGAGACTGTGAAAAAGGATGAGAATGCTGTGCGTGCCGGCCGTTCTGTTCCGGCTGCGGCCAAAACACGCAAGCGTGCCGGAGCACAGGCGGACGCCGGCCTTTTGTCTGTGTCATTGCCCCAGCAGCCGACCATTCTGGATGCCTTGGACATGAGTCTGGACCTGGAGCCTGCTGAATATGCCGAGCGCATTCGTGCCGGTCGCAGCCGCCTTGCCGGGTTGTCGCGTTTGGCACGTGCTTATGGTGTTTCCAGCGTCCTGGTGTTTGAGGGATGGGATGCCGGTGGCAAGGGTGGTGCGATCCGCCGCGTGGTATCAGCGCTGGATGCTCGCGAGTACAAGGTCATACCGACAGCAGCGCCTACGGATGAAGAGAAGGCCCGTCATTATTTATGGCGTTTCTGGCGTCATATCAGCCGTGCCGGTCGAGTAACCATTTATGACCGGTCATGGTACGGGCGGGTTCTGGTCGAGAGGGTAGAAGGGTTCGCCCGCACGGACGAGTGGATGAGGGCTTATGCCGAGATCAACGCCTTTGAGGAGCAACTGTCCGAGTTCGGAACCGTATTGTGCAAATATTGGCTGCACATTACCCCTGAAGAGCAGATGGCCCGTTTTACGGCGCGCCAGAATACGCCATGGAAGGCGTGGAAGCTGACGGACGAGGACTGGCGGAACCGTGAGAAATGGGACCAGTATCAGGATGCGGTCAACGACATGATCGAGCGGACATCGACGCGCAACGCGCCCTGGACCTTGGTCGAAGCCAATTCAAAACGCTATGCCCGGGTCAAGGTGCTTGAGACCTATACGGACCAGCTTGCCAAGGGCCTGAAGGCACGGGGTATCAACCTCAAGAAGGCGTTGGCTGTTTGATACAGGTTGTTACCGTGGACCGGATGAGGACGTGTTGTCCTCGGATGGTTTTCCTTGCTTCAGACGCCGTGCTGTTTCGAACACGGTTGTCTCAAAAACATTCGGTGGGCACGGTTGTCCAAACGCATAGCCCTGAAGTGCGTTAACGCCCAAGCTGCGGAGGTGTTCTGCTATGCCCAGCGTTTCCACACCCTCGACAACCGCCTTCATGTTGAGGGTGTGAATCAGGGACAGGATCGACTGCATGACCTTCTCTGCATTTGATCCCGGGCTCAAGTTTTGCAGCAAGGCCCGGTCCACCTTGACCTCACGCGCAGCGACCGTGCACAGATAAGCCAAGGACGACCACCCCGTCCCGAAATGCTCAAGGGCAACCCCAACGCCAAGAGAGCGGAGGGCGGCGGCAGTTTCTTCGGGGGACTGTGTATTGTCTTCCCTGTGCATGGCCGCTATCTCGATCAACAGCCGTGCAGGGTTGATATCTGTTTCCTTCAGGGTCTTTTCCAGCATTGCCGCGTATGTTTCTTCATTGAAGAGGTGCGGTCTGGCGTTAATGGAAAGGTCCAGCGTATCAAAAGGGGCGCCCATGGATTGCCAGCGTTTGAGGATTCGGCAGGCTTCACGGGCGACCCAGCTGTCAATCTCGGGCATGATGCCAAGGTGTTCTGCCAAGCCTATAAAATGCACGGGTGCCAGCATGCCACGGCTGGGGTGATTCCAGCGCAGAAGAGCCTCGGCCCCCACGATGCTGTTGTCTTCAGAACGGTATTTAGGTTGAAGCAGAAGCCTGAACTGGCGATGGCGCACGGCAAGGCGCAGCAGATGGGGGAGCGACAGCATATCCGGGTTGCCAGCATTCATTTCCGGGGTAAAGAACGCATAGCTTTGTGCCCCGGTTTCTGTAATGGACAGCATGGCTGTTTCAGCCCGGCTTAATAGCTCCTGTGCCGTGCTGCCGTCATCGGGACATACGGCAATACCGATCGCCCCGGTCATACCGCAGTCATTACTGTTTGCGGTTGCGGCGTCATTCAGGCAGTCAAGGACACGTCCCGCCAAGGCTCCGGCTTCGGCAGCATCGACCAAGTCTTCGGCCAAGATACCAAAACGGTTGTTACCGAAATCGGACAAGGAGTCACGGGTTCGCAGGCACAAGGTCAAGTTAGCTGCCAGAATATCCGGAAGGCATGGCCGCAGTGTCTGGTTTTTACCGCTCTCCGGTAAGGCCGGGCCATCAATTCTGAGAAGGAGAACGGCTGTCTGGCGTCCTGAGCGGTGCGCACGTGTAATAGCCCGTTCCAGTCGGCTTTCAAAGGAAGCCCGTCCTCCTAAAGACGTTGGCTGCTGTTCTTCTTCGGTCTTCTGTCCGGATTGTTCTGGAGAAGAGTGGGGGGCACTGCTATGGGTCAGCCATCGCAGCAGTACACATATGCTGTACAGGGCAATACCGATTACGGATGCCGTAATGGCGATCAGGATGCCCATGGTTTCACGATCAAGCTTGTGGATGTATACAAGCGACCGTGACCGGGGCAGCACGGTAACAGACGGTAATGCCATGGCATACAGGGTTACAATGCCACCGATCATCAGAAGCCCTGCAATCAGGACTGTCTTTTCCGGGCCGTGCGTTCGGGGGAAGGTTACAAAAGCGGCGCTACAGATCAAAGCTGTGATGCACAATGCGCTGACAGACAGGACGGGGTCATATTCCAGATCCGGTATGATCAGCATTGACTCCAGGATACAGTAGAATGTTGCCCACAGCCCCAAGGCAACGGTTCCGCCAGCTAGCGCACTGCGTGGCAGGTTGGCTTCTGTTGTGTCGATGAGGCTCATGCCGGCATAGGCGGCGAGGACCCCGATAACAAGCCCCAGCGATAGAATGAGGGGATGAAAGCCTGGCTCCAGCGCTGTTGGCAAGGCCAAGAAGGTTGTTGTGTAGCCACCCAGTACCCCAAAGCTGAACAGGACAACGGGCCCCAGCGTGTCAATCTTGCGCCGTATTCCAGTTTGTTCTGATCGTGTTGCCAGAAGGTGGAAGGACATCATCGTGCAGATGGCAAGAAAGAGAACCCCAAAGGCGGCGAGGCCGAGGCTGCCATGTATTGCAGCTGTATCCATGAAAAGCAGCAGCGAGAGCGACATCGGGGGCGTCCTTCTCCAGAGACATCCGTCTGGAACTTGCGCACAAGCAACGGCGGCGTTGTGCTGTGCACAGCGCAGGTATTGCAATGCATACAGATAACCCTGGTATCCTGACGGTGTACACCCGGTCCATAGGAACCAGGGGCGCTCAGGAGGCCTATAAGGCCTTGTGAAGTTCGGAAAATGTGTCCAGGAAGAGACGGGCTGCCTCTGTCGCCGGGAGAGGCAATAGACGGGCCCATGCTGCTGGTTTGGCCTTGATCGACAGGACAGGGCGAATCTCGTGCAAAGAGAATCCTGCAAGTTGAACGGCTTCGGTTGCTGCCGCTATCAGGTCTGCTTTCTTGATCCGGGTCTTGTCCGGGCTGGAAAGGCGGGGCGGCAAGCCAAATCGTACGTGGATTGCACACATCAGTCGGTCCTCAACCTCGCGGAAGACATCCCCTACAACGGCTTTCAGGGGGGTAACCAGGTCATGCGTGACATATTCCGGTGCGTCATGGAGAAGTCCGGCAAGCAAAAGGCTTGGTTCCGGGCGTGGCCTGAACCGTTTCATAATGTCCACGACAAAGACGCTGTGCTGTGCAACAGACCATGCATGCGGCCCAATGGTCTGCCCGTTCCAGCGGCTGTTGCGGGATAGGCCAAGGGCAATATCGGTTATTTCCACATCCAGAGGTGACGGGTCGACGAGGTTCAGTCGACGACCCGAAACCATCCTTTGCCATGTCCTTGGAGCATGGCCCGACAGATGACGGGCTATGTCACCCGACATTGCGCCGTCTTTGTCCGGCTTCTCGCAGCCCGGACGGAACGGTGCGGTGAAGGGCAATTGGCTCGGCTGCCATTGTATCCCCATCTTCTGCTGCCCTGTGGCAATCATCTTTCTGCACAAGGCAAACAACAGACATGAAGACGCCACATGCTGCGATGAAGATGAAGAAGCCCAAGGGACCTGTTATCTCCATGGCCTTTGCCACCAACAGCGTGCCAGCCATGCAGCCAATGGCATTGAAGAGATTCATGGCACCGGCCGTTGCGGCCAGCTTGCTTGGGGCTGCCCGGTCATTCGAATAGGATATCGAAAGCGGAAATGCCACGAACAGCATGCCACTGAACACGAACACCACCGACAGGAATGTCAAGCCGGAGAAGGTGGAGGAGTCCGGACTGGTGGCGGTTATGGCTGTCAGAACAATGGAAAGACCAGTCAGAAGCAGGCTGACAGCCAAGATGACGTGGCGCCTGTTGATGCGATCCGACAATTTACCGACAGGTATCTGGAAAACCATGGCACCAAAGAAGCCGCACAGCATCAGGGTTGATACGCCCTCTGCGTCCAGACCAACTTCGACCCCATAGCGGGGCATCATGCTGTAAAAGGACCCGAGCAGGATCCCCGATACGGTAGCGCCAATCATGCCAAGGCGCGATGTGGACATAAGAGCGGAGAGACCGATCTTCTCGGGTTCCGGACGTGCGGGGCGTTCTGCTTTTCGGGTCAGCATGACCGGCACAAGGGCCAGCGTTGCAATGCCCCCTGCCAGGAAGAACAGGATATCATCGCCGATGTCGGCCACTGTGATCAGCTTCTGTCCGCCGCCAACAGACAGATAGGCGGTCAGCATATAGATAGCCAGGAAGGTTCCCCGTTGTTGGTTGTTGGCTTTGGCATTCAACCAGCTTTCAAGCGCGACGAAGGATCCCGCCATGCAGAAGCCCGACACAATACGCAGCGCTCCCCATACAATGGGGTCTACAACAAGGCTGTGGGCCAGTGCCGCCAAGGCGAACCCGATAATCATGACATACAGGTAGCGGATATGTCCGATCGACGCGATAAAGCCTTTGGCTAGGAAGGATCCCGCAATCAGCCCGACATAAAAGCAGGCGAGAACATTACCGGAGACGGTCTCGGAGTAGCCTTCCATCGACAGCCGGACGGACAGCAGGGTGCCAAGAAAACCGTAGGCAGTGGCCAGCAAGGCCAGACCACCCAAAAGATTGGCAAGAGAGCGAAACAAATGCAACATGCCCGCAGGTATCCTTACAGCGGGGTTGAGCGGAGAAAGGACGAAACAACACGTTTCAGGGTGTTTCAGCCATTTCGGTGGTTAGAACGCGTGTCGTGCGACCGACGCTGTCCTGCTTGGGTTCGGCCCCACAGGATGGACAGGCCCCCTCGCACATTTCGCGGACAGTTGTCAGCATTTCCTCGTCATAAGGCGGAGTCCCCACGGTTTCCCTGTGGCCGCATTCCATACAGACGAGCTGCATGCTGGTTCTGTGGCGTGGTCTTGGTATCTCCTGAACTGACGCCGAGGAGGATATACGCCTGGGGGTGAAGCCAACAACCCTTTTTTCAGCCCAGCGTGCCATGGCTTTTGCCACTTCCATGGCCCCTTCAATCTTTCTGGCGGGAGCGCCGTGGCGTTCAGCCATAAAGGCCCAGAACTCAACAACTTCTGCAGCAACGGCATCCGAGGCAACGATCACAAACACGGGCTCATCAGGGTGAGCCGAGTTCAGGACCGATGCATGATCTTCCCGTTCGGAGCGTGCGGTGCGCACACAGACCCGTCCATCTGATGCGGATTGTACGGGTAGTCTTTTTTCAATCCAGAGGTCAGCTGCCCGGCGCTGGCGTTCGGCACGTTCCAGCTTGTCTGCAGGCACCCCACGATTGCGTGCACACCAGATCCACCACTCTATCGTCGTCGTTGAAACCATGTCGCGGGCACGCAGCACAAAAACAGGTTCGTCGTTGCGGGCGTTGTTGATCACGCTGTCCGGGCAGGTCAACTCATCGCGCGCCGATACGTAGTTCAGGGCAGCACGCAGGGACGAGGCTGTCGCGGAAAGCCCGTCGGCAACGGTTGTGTCTTGGGTATGTGAACTCACGTCAGAAACTCTCCCGGGTTTGCAAGGGCGTGGCGCTGGCCGTGCCATCATAGCGGCTCGGGAAGAATCAACCAAGCCCTGCCTGTATTAATTTCAAATAGAATATCAGCAAGTTGTTATTTCTATTGGTTATCTTGCTCAATGCGTTCTTGGGGCCTTATTGGGGGGTGTGAGGTGTTTTGTTGTTGCGTCTGTGCCTGTCATGATGACTTCAATCTGTTTATCCATCATTGAAGGAATACCCCCACAGGCCGTTCTTTTCACCCAGTGAAATCGTATCATCGTGCAGGTGACAACGCCATGGGCTGTGAAGGTTGAGAAAACAAAGCTCGATATCTTGGTGTGTTGCGAGAAAGAGGGATATTGTACGGCTGAGATTACGGTAGAGTCTGATGTTGCAGCCATGACATTCGGCAACATTATTCTTGGTGGTGGTACTGGTGTGGTGATTGATGCTGCTTCCGGTGCCAGTAACAAGTACAGCCCGTCCAGTTATCTGATTCCGGAGAGAGAAGAGGCGGCCTCTACCGGTTCAGCAGCGCTGTAGACCCGTTCAGTCTGTTGCCGACACGTCGTATTTGATGCGGGGAGGGTTACATGTGCCATAAGGCCCCCAAGGATTGCGGAGCGCCCAAGGTGCAGCGATCCTCCCGCTGTTCGGGCAAGGTCGTCTGCAATCGATAACCCAAGACCACTGCCTGGTTTGCTTTCATCAAGGCGATGCCCCCGGTGCAGGGCTGCGTCGATATGTGAGTCCGGTATGCCGGGTCCATCATCATCCACGCTTATCCATAACTCACCGTCAACGTTTGATCCCGCCTGTACAACGACTTGGCCCCTTGACCACTTGCAGGCATTGTCAAGAAGGTTGCCAATGATTTCCTCCAGTGTTTCCTGGTTGCCGCAAAAAGAGGGGCAGTGTTCGTCAAGGTTAACCTTGATGTCTGTCTTGTGAAGGTGACGCATGGTCCGGCACAGACGCTCAATAGATGGTTCTGGCGCCGTACGCAGGCCCCGTGTCTTTGTGGATGTTTGGGCCCGTGCCCGTGCCAGATGGTGCTCAATATGGCGTTGCATGGTTTCTGTTTGTTGCTTCAGAAGACGTGCAGCCTGATGCTGTCCCCGTTTGTCCAGTTGATCCGATTCATTCATGATGACGGCCAAGGGTGTCTTCAGGGCATGGGCCAGATTGCCGGCGTGTGTCCGTGCGTTTTTTACCATTTTGTCATGGTGAAGGAGAAGTGCATTAAGATCTTCGACCAAGGGCACAACTTCAATCGGCCAGCGGCCTTCCAGAGTATTGTTTTTTCCGCTGCGGATATCGGCCAAGGATTGCCGTAGGTGCCTGAAGGGTGCCAGACCGAATGTTATCTGTCCCCAGACGGCAGCTGTAATTCCAATGGCAAGAAGACCAAGGGCAATCGTGATAATGCGGCAGAATCTGGTAAAGAGCCGCTCCAGGCTGCGTTCATCTGTTCCTGCAACAATGCGAAACAGGCGATGTGTTTCCGGCAGGGTAATAAACCGCGTGACGGCCAGGATCTTGGATTGTCCTGGTCCACCGGCATACTCGACCTGTATTGATCCATCGAGGGGACTTGCTGCGTAGGGAAGCTCCATTTGCTCATCCCAGAGTGAACGGGATCGCAAAATGACCTTGTTTCCGTATTCCACTTGCCAGTAAAGGCCGGAAAGAGGGCGTTGAAACAGCGGGTTTGCCGGTCGGGACAGCAGGGTAATCTGACCGTCGGCACCGATATCGATGTTGGCAGCAATATGGTCAAGGATGACAGACAGGCGGCTGACCATCTGGCCCTGCACAAAATTCTCGAACAGGGCTTGCAGGCCGAAGCCTGCAATGGCCAAGGCCATGCTGACCCAGAGTGCGGCTCCGACGAGAAGACGTACCCGTAATGATGGGTTTCGATTCTGTGCAGGTGTTTTGGTCACAGAGGTCAGGATCCTGTTCTCTGGATTGTATTTTCTGGCAAGGCTTGGTAGCCAAGGCCGCGGACAGTCTGGATGATGTCGCAACCCAGTTTGCGCCTCAGTCGCCCGATGAACACTTCTATTGTGTTGGAGTCACGGTCAAAGTCCTGCGCATAAAGATGCTCCGTCAATTCGCTACGCGAAATGATTCGGCCCTGATGATGCATCAGGTAACTTAAAACCCGATATTCGTGGCTTGTCAGGGGGACAAGCTTGTCACGGACCATAACGCGACCGGTTCGGGTGTCCAGTTGAACAGGCTGACAGACCAGCTCATTGGAGGAATGGCCGTTGGAGCGACGGATCAATGCGCGGATACGGGCCAAGAGCTCTTCCATGCGAAACGGCTTTGCGAGATAGTCGTCGGCCCCGGCGTCAATGCCATCAACCTTTTCCTGCCAGCTGGAGCGGGCGGTCAGAATCAGCACAGGTGTATTGATTCCTGATTCGCGCCATTTTTTCAGGATGCTCAGTCCGTCAATACCGGGTAGTCCCAAGTCTAGGACGATGGCATCAAAGGGTATGCTTTCACCCAGAAAGTGGCCATCTTCTCCGTCCGCAGATACATCCACGGCATAGCCATAGCTCCGCAGGGTCTGGAACAGCTGAGATTGCAATGCTGGTTCATCTTCGATAACAAGAAGACGCATAAACGAGCTCTTTCTGGATATTGTGGCGTTCTTTGATGCGGTGCTACCGGTTTGTCCTGTCCTCTGGTGGAAGAGGCAGGTCTGGTTCCAGTGAAGACGGTGGTGGTGGTTCGTCTATATCGGGTTCCAGCCATTGCAGCAGGTTATGATACCATGGCAACGTACGTGGTATATGCCCCATTGCTGTGGGGGGTGAGGGCGGCTCCTCTCTCACGCGTGATCGCATGGATCCGGGAGATGCCACTTCTGCAAGTGCAGCAGGTTCCCCCCGATACCAGCGGACAAGATCGTGACCGCGCGCGCTGACCAGTTCTTTGGTAAGGGCATCGTAGCGCACCTTCAAGATGCTTCCGTTTGGGGTCAGCATTTTAAGATTGTATACCCACCCCTTAAAATCCCTTGAAAGATCGGCCTGTACGATACGGCCGGAAAAATCAGCTTCGCACGTTGTCACAACATCACGGAGAGAGGCAATTTCTCCAGCCTCCAGAGCATTCCGGGCTTGCTCGTGGCTATAGGACCGTGAGTGAACAGGAGGCGCAGCCAAGAGAACAGCGCATATGGCTGACGCTATTATTTTCGATGTCTTGTACATGGCCACATGAAATATAATTTATGCATAACGGAGTGTCTACGAATATTATTCCATTATACGGACATCATATTTGTATGACAACGTTCTATTTCATGTGGTTAATCCATGTAAAGGAGCTTCCATGATGAGGGTACGGAATCTGGCCTTTTTTATTGGATCATTTGTATCTTGCTTTTCATTACTTTCTTCCCAGGTGCTGTCCTCTCCATATGAGGACCGGACGGAGGCTATCCTGCAAGTCTTTGACCAAAATCGTGATGGGGTGATTGCGCGCGATGAGCGATCGGCGGTGCGTAACTCAAGATTTCATCAGCTTGATGGAGATCAGAGCGGGTTTCTTGACCGGGCTGAGTGGATGCAGGGATATCGGAGCAGCCTGGATCATCTGTGGGTCCATCCCAAGAATGAGATCGCGCGTGAGAAGCACCATGTCTGGATGTATCGGGCTATAGACCTGAACCAGGATGGCCTGCTCGCGTTGGATGAGTTTATGTCCTATGACGATGGACTCGAGGCTTTTGACCTTGATCACGATGGCCGCATCAGTCGGGATGAGATTGCCTCTGTCCTGCGTAACAATGCGGAACAGCCCCGTGTTTGCGACCATCGCGAGGAGAAATAGGGGAGGTCAGTCCCGGTGATAGGGGTGGCCATCCATGATGCACCTTGCCCGGTACAGCTGTTCGGCCAGCATACCGCGTACCAGCATGTGCGGCCATGTCATGCTGCCGAATCCCAGCAACAGGTCGGCGCGGTCCCTGACAGCAGGATCGTGCCCATCAGCGCCTCCGATGAGGAAGGAAATGGTTGAGGTCCCTTCACCCAGCCACCGTTCCAATGCAGAGGCAAAGTCCCTGCTGCTCTGCATGCGCCCACGTTCGTCCAGAACAACGACTTTTGATCCCGTTGGGACGCAGGACAAGAGGAGCTTCCCCTCCCGGGCCATGCGGTCTGGCACCGGGAGGGGTTTCTTCTCTTCGACTTCTCTTAAAAGTACAGGTTCGCGCAGGCGTGACAGATAGTGTTCATACAGCGCCCGTTCCGGCCCCGGGCGGGACCGACCCACCGCTGCAATCACAAAAGGCATTATTGCGCTCCCGGCTGCGAGATGCCTGTTGTCACGCCGTTACTTCCCAGTTCCCGCCACTTCTGTGCACCATGTTTTCCGGTACAGGTGCATTGCCGCCGCCCCACATTCTTTCCAGATTATAGAATGCCCTGACTTCGGGACGGAACAGATGAACCAGAATATCACCGGCATCGATCAGGACCCAGTCGCAGGTTTCGCGTCCTTCGGTTGCTGCCCGGATGCCGTGTTCCCTGAGCATATCGACGACATGGCCCGCCAAGGCTGATACATGGCGCGGGGAACGCCCGGATGCAATGATCATGGTGTCGGCTGCTGATGTTTTGTCGCGAATATCGATAACCGTGATGTGCTCGGCCTTGTTGGCGTCGAGGCAGTTGCCGATCAGGCCCGGAAGATCATCTTTGTGGGACTGGGGTGCAGGGGTTGTATGAATGGTTCTCTCCTCTGGCATAGCCGTCTTGTCTCTGATATCTAGGTCCGGCCATTCAGGTCCGGACCTCTGGCTCCCTTCTCTGGCTCCGTATCGCCGTCGACGAGGCCGGGTGGAGCCGTATCCGCAGGAAAGCCCATGCCGGCGGTGTTTTGCCTGCCAGATCGCCGACCTGTGATGCCGCAACACGGAACCGCAGGAAGCGCTGGGCGGCTGTACCAACCATGGCTCTTCCAGCATATTCACCCCGGTCCAGAATCGCAACGGGGACCAGGGAAAAGATTGTAGGCCAACGATACCAGTGCGGTATCTGTAGCATATTGTCCGCTCCCATCAACCAGACAAATTGGGCGGCCGGGAATCGGGTTTTCAGGGCACGCAGGGTATCTGCTGTAAAGCGGGAGGGCAAATGGCTCTCAAGGCCGCTGACCCGGATTCTCGGGTGGCGTGCCATGTGGCGTGCCTTTTCGATCCGGATCGGAAGGGGGAGCATGCCTGCCCTTGGTTTCAGCGGGTTTTGCGGCGAGACCAGCCACCAGACCTCATCAAGGCCCAGCCGGCGAATCGCTTCCAGGCTGATATGACGGTGTCCGTCGTGGGCTGGATTGAAAGACCCCCCCAGAAGCCCGATCTTCCGCCGGCGATGGTCGCCCCGGCTGGGTACCGGGCCGGGAAATGTCAGGTCTATGCCCGACACTGCCCGTTACCGCGCACGTGGTACTTGAATGTTGTCAGTTGCTCTGCCCCGACCGGCCCCCGGGCATGCAGTTTTCCGGTCGCTATGCCAATTTCGGCCCCCATGCCAAATTCCCCGCCATCTGCAAACTGGGTTGATGCATTCCACATGACGATGGCGGAATCAACTGTGTTGAGAAAGCGTTCAGCAACGCTGGCGTCTTCGGTGATGATGGCGTCTGTATGGTGGCTGGAATGGCACTGGATGTGCTGGATGGCTTCATCTGGCCCTTCCACAATTCGGATCGACAGGATCGCGTCCAGATATTCCGTGTCCCAGTCATCATCATGGGCGGGTTGCATGGAGGGCACAAGGGCACAGGACTCAGGATCGCCCTTCAGCATGCACCCGCGTTCTGCCAGCGCTTCTGCCACACGTGGCAGAAGCGCTGGAGCAACCGTGCGATCAACCAGAAGCGTTTCCGTTGCTCCGCAGATGCCGGTACGGCGCATTTTGGCATTCAGTACCACCGATACGGCCATATCGGGATCAGCTGCTGTATGAAGGTAGGTGTGGCAGATCCCGTCCAGGTGCTTCAGAACAGGAATCCTGCTTTCGGCAGCGATACGTTCAATCAGGGACCGTCCACCGCGTGGAATGATAACATCGACATAGCGATCCATGCGCAGTAGCGCCCCTACGGCAGCGCGATCCGTTGTTTGTACCATCTGCAGGCATTCTTTCGGCAAGCCCGCTTTCTTGAGGCCGGTATGCAGACTTCCCAGGATGGCCTGTGATGAATGGAAGCTCTCCGATCCCCCCCTTAGAATGACAGCATTGCCGGACTTCAGGCAGAGACCACCGGCGTCGGCTGTTACATTGGGGCGGCTTTCGTAAATAACCCCGATGACCCCCAGGGGAACACGGACACGGGAAATCCGCAGGCCATTCGGGCGTTCCCAGTTGGCCAGCACAGTCCCCAGAGGATCCGGCAGAGATGCAATATCTTCCAGGCTACGGGCCATGGCCTCGATGCGATGAGCATCAAGACTCAGGCGATCCAGCATGGATGGCGTGATACCTGCCGCCTGTGCCGCCGAACGGTCTTGCACATTGGCATCCAGAATAAGGTTCTGATCACTCCGCAAGGCCTGTGCAGCCTCTGTTAATGCCAGGTTACGGGCAGTACTCGGGGCTATTGCCAGAATGGACTGTGCCTGCCGCGCTTTTTGTCCAATATCATCCAGGGAAAGACTGTTTGTCGCGTTCACCTTGTGCCCCCTGTATCGGGTCAATGACCATGTCATCACGATGTATCAGCTCTTTGCGTCCCTGGCAGCCCAGAATATTGGCAATATCCGCGCTGTGGCGACCCATGATCTGTTGCGCTTCTGTTGTTGTATAGTTGGACAGGCCATGGCCCAGAACAGACCCGTCCGGGCCCATGATGCGAACCGTATCACCGCGGGAGAACTCTCCGTCAACATGTGTAACGCCTGCGGGCAAGAGAGACCCACCATTCTGCAGGGCCTGTGCAGCCCCGGCGTCAACAACAAGGCATCCCATGGGAGATATAGAACCGGAAATCCACTTCTTGCGTGCCGGTGGTACGGTTCCTGAGGGTAGGAACCAAGTTCGCTGACCTGGCTGATTGATGGCTGCCAGCGGGTGAAGGGTATGGCCGCTGGCAATCACCATGGCACAACCGGCATTCATGGCAATCCGGGCTGCCATCAGCTTTGTGACCATGCCACCTGTTCCGACGCTGGTACGTGATTCCCCGGCTGCTGCTGTAATATCGGGTGTCAGTTCCCGAACCTCGGGAATTAGACGGGCCGAGGGGTCCGTTGAAGGATCGGCTGTATAGAGACCATCAATGTCGGACAGAAGAACCAGTGTATCCGCCGCCACCATTTCTGCAACCCGGGCTGCCAGGCGGTCGTTGTCGCCGAAGCGTATTTCCTGGGTGGCAACGGTGTCGTTTTCATTGACAACCGGTAATGCCCCAAGCCGGAGCAGGGTATCCAGTGTATTGCGTGCATTCAGATAGCGGCGGCGATCTTCGGAATCACCCAAGGTCAGCAGGATCTGTGCAACCGTAATCCCGTGTTCAGCCATGGCTTCCTGCCACGCATGGGCCAGGCGGATTTGCCCTGTTGCCGCTGCCGCCTGTTTTTCTGCCAGTCTTAACCGTGTTCCTGTCAGACCCAAGTGGTGTCGTCCGACAGCAATGGCGCCGGACGATACCACGATGACCTCTGCCCCATGTGCGCGCAGAGCCTTTATGTCCTGCGCAACTGAAGCCAGCCAGTCCCCGCGGATGGTTTCGCTGGGCGCATCAACCAGAAGCGCCGACCCGATTTTGACAACGATACGCCGTGCCTGCTGCAAGGTCCGTTGTTGTATATCAGGGTCGCATCGTGTCGTCATGGACGCCATTCTCCATCCTCGTCAAGAGGCGTGTACCAGTCTCCCTCGTCCTCATCAAACTCATCCTGACGATCGGGCAGGGGTGGCATGGGTCCCCTTTCATAGCGACGGACACCGGTGTCCAGGGCTGCGCGTGGAATATTCCCATGTTCGGCCCGGTCTTCCTGAACAAAACGGTTCAGCAGGCGCAGGATATCAGGCAGATTGAGTCCAGCGGCTCCTGACATCGTGTAGACACTTTTACCCGCTTCCGCTTCAACCAGTTTCTTCTGCTCTTCGACCAGTTCCGGGAACAGGGCATCAATCTTGTTCAGGACGATGATTTCACGCTTGTCAGCCAACCCCCCGCCATAGGCTTCCAGTTCGGTCCGTACGATACGGTAGTCTTGGCCAGGATCATCTTGGGTCCCATCAACCAGATGCAGGAGAACGGCTGTTCGCTCAACATGCCCCAGAAAGCGGTCACCCAGACCATGCCCTTCGTGGGCTCCCTCGATCAGGCCCGGGATATCGGCAATAACGTATTCATCCCCGTCAATCTGGGCGACGCCCAGATTGGGGTGCAGGGTTGTAAAGGGATAGTCGCCAATCTTGGGGCGTGCCCGCGTAACTGCAGCCAGGAACGTAGATTTGCCGGCATTGGGAAGGCCAACCAACCCGACATCGGCAATCAGTTTCAGGCGCAGCCACACTTCAGCTTCCTTGGCGGGCTCCCCCGGGTTGGCATGGCGGGGCGCCTGGTTTGTTGATGACTTGAATCGTGCATTGCCCCAGCCACCGTTTCCGCCCCTCAGAAGCACTGTGCGTTGTCCCGGCGTTGTCATGTCGGCAAGAACGGTTTTCTGGTCAGCGTCCAGGACCTGTGTTCCGACCGGAACCTTGATGACGCAGTCGTGCCCATCACGACCTGTCATATTGCGCCCGGCCCCGCCGATTCCGCGTTCAGCCTTGAAGTGCTGCTGATAGCGGAAATCGATCAGGGTATTCAGGTTCTGGACGGCCTCTACGATGACGTCGCCCCCGCAACCGCCATCACCGCCGTCGGGACCGCCATATTCGATGAATTTTTCCCGGCGGAAACTGACACAGCCGTTTCCGCCGGCGCCGGATTTAATATAGATCTTGGCCTGGTCCAGAAACTTCATGTGCTTTCTGCCCGTCTTTCATGCTGTGTAACGTCCTGTCTGCCGGGAAAAGCACAAAAGCTTCAGAGGGCTGACCCCCTGCAATGCAGGCTTCCGGCTTGGACGCCAAAAAGGGGAATGGACACTCCATTCCCCTGTCGGTCGTTACAGTCTGTCAAGGACTGTATCCGATAATGAAAAGGGATCTCTCCCGTTTCCTGTTTTATTCCGCAGCCTGCGCAGCTGGAACGACAGAGACGTAGGTCCGACGCTTGAAGCCCTGACGAAACTGCACATTGCCTTCTACAGTGGCAAATATGGTGTAGTCACGACCCAAGCCCACACCCTGACCCGGGTGCCACTTTGTGCCGCGCTGACGGATGATGATATTGCCCGGAACGACAGCTTCGCCACCGAACTTCTTCACGCCAAGGCGTTTGCCCTCTGTGTCGCGACCGTTACGCGAAGAGCCGCCTGCCTTTTTATGAGCCATTTCTCTGCTCCCTTATCTGACCGAACCAGCGTTCTCAGCCGCTGATGCCGGTGATCTTCACCAAGGTCAGAGCTTGGCGGTGACCATTCTTGCGGCGATAGTTCTGGCGGCGTTTTTTCTTGAAAACGATCACCTTCTCGTCGCGGAACTGTTCCAGCACCTCGGCGGTGACGGAGGCACCGTCCACCACGGGGGCGCCGACCTTGTCGCCGACCAGCAGGACCTGGTCAAACTTCACGGATGAACCCGTATCGGCAGTGATTTTCTCAACTGCGATGATGTCATCCTTGGCGACCTTGTACTGCTTGCCGCCGGTCTTGATGACTGCGAACATGGTGCTGCAACCTTTTTTTATAATCATGGGGCGGGAAACCATCAGGCAACCCGCTGAAAGAGGGCGCAATAATACGCACGCGACCCCAACTGTCAATGGGGGAGGCTGAAAAACCCCCCGGTTTGCCCTGACTTTTCTGCCAGGTCCTGAAATATCTCCGTAATTATGGCTTGGAAGGTGGGAGTCGTCGGGTTTTGGATTGCGTATTTTGGGCTTCTTCAGGTGCGGGTACTTGTCTTTCCGGGGGCTGGGATCCCTTATTCTACTGCGATTCGGGCTCTTGTTATGAGTTTTTGAGGTCTTGCCGCTGCCTTCTCAGGTCATTCTTGATAAAAACAGGGGTTGCAAGAGGATGCTGCCCGCGATATGGTCCGCCGCCTCCGACGACTGCGGTTTTTGCAGAAAAACCAGAAATTTCGGAGCAGCTGCTATCAATAAATCAAGGTAGCAGATCAAGGTGGAGAGGTGCCGGAGCGGTCGAACGGGGCGGTCTCGAAAACCGTTGTACCCGCAAGGGTACCGTGGGTTCGAATCCCACCCTCTCCGCCATTTTCGTTCTCCAACGCATTGATTTATAAGCACCTTCAAAAAGAGAAGCGGCACTGTCCCACACTTTGACCCCACTTCTGTGGGATGGGAACTGGTGTTGCCTGCTTGCAGATGCCCTCTGTGCGGCTGATGTGACCATATAATCCAGGTATCGACCCTATGGTGTAGGGGGCAGCCCCTTCTCACGATGTCTTGCCCAATCACAATAATACCATGATTTGACATGATATTCTTTCTTATGAGGAAAGATCATGTATTGTGTCTTATGCGTTTTCCAGGGTGGAATAATGCCAGAATGATCCAATGTATTGGATAGATTGATGCGATATGGGGGGATTGCAAAATGATCCATAAAACGGACAGTGATTTTCGATCCAAAGTGTTCTGGTTGGCTGCAGCGCTTTCGCTTCTGTGCATGATTGTGTTTGCATATTAATTATATTCACCGGGGCCGGGTATAAAGACGTGGCGTGGGATGTCGCTGGATGAACGGGGGGAATTCATTTCAGGCTTTTTCTCTCCCTTGGCTCTGATATGGGCGCTTGTTGCCGTCATTCTCCAGCAAAGGGCCTTGAGTCTGCAAAAAAAAGGAAATGGAGTTGCAGCGCGGAGAGGTCGAGGAGCAGACCAAAATCTTCAAGGAGGAACCCAGAAATATGGAAAGGAGTGACTTCAGGGGGCATCTGGCAAGTCTTGATCGGCAATTGCAACGGCACGCGCTTATGATCCGTGAATGTGCAGATCCGTCCTTCAGCCGTTTCGATTTGTCAGGGTATGGAGAAGAGGATGTTGAGAAGACAATCCAGAGCCTGAGATCTCTTGATCAGTCTGCTATTAAAATCCTTGGAAAGGGTAATCAGCAGAAGATGGCCGACAGAATGTGCAGCTATGTTGCGCGTTTTGAACGGCTGAAAGAACGGGCATCAGCCTGCGGTCTTGATGAAGAGTACAATTATTACAAGCGCTATACACCTTATGGTCATTTTCTGGAGTCGTGCAGGAGAAAGCTTGAGCTCTTGGCAGAATGCGGCATCACAAGCAGTCGTTACTGGCGATATGATAACAAGAAGCGGCGCTGGGTGAACAATTATCAGGAAAAGATAACCGCAGCGTATGACCGGCAGGATGAGTTGGTTCCTGAATATTCGTGACAGTGACAGAAAAGCATCTTTTCAGGGCTGTGAATGCGATCATGTCACACACGATACCAGCCCTGTCGCTCCGCCTTCTATCCTGTCTTCGGAAGGGCGGAAGGCGGACACTTTGTCTGTTTGGTACCGTTATGACGGGTTGTGCGCCATATTATTATGTTCCGGTCGGGGTATCTTGACCCCCGCGTCTTTAAGGCACCATGCCAGAACAGCTTTTTGGGCGTGCAGGCGATTTTCCGCTTCATCGTATATGACAGATGCTGATGATTTTGCGACCTCTTCGGATACTTCTTCCCACTCGTGGATCGGCAGGCAGTGCGTGAAAATAGCGTGGGGCCGGGCCAGTGACATCAGGGTGCTGTTGACCTGATAGGGCAAAAACGGCTCAATGCCCTTGCCTTCCTGCCCCATGGATACCCACGTATCGGTGATCAGGACATCGGCATGATGGGCGGCCTTCTTCGGGTCCGGCTCATAAGGAAAGTCGGGTGAAGGAGGCATAACCTCTTCCGGCCCGCTGACAACCATCTCATATCCGAACAAGGGCGCTGCCAGTACATATGTTCTGGCAACGTTGTTGTAATCCCCGAACCAGGCCAGTTTACGCCCGTTGATGCTGCCCAGGTGTTCTTCGATCGTCATCAGAGAGGCGATAATCTGGCAGGGATGTGAGCGATCCGTCATGCCGTTGATCACCGGGATGGTGGCATGGTGGGCCAGCTCTTCCAGTGCGCGGTGGTTGCTCATGCGCACCATGATGGCATCAACAAACCGGGACAGGACCTTGGCGGTGCTTTCAATGCTCTCGGCGCCGCCTATCTGGGATTCCTCCTTGCTCATCACGACGCTGTGGCCCCCCAGCTGTTTCATCGCCACTTCAAAGGACACACGTGTGCGTGTTGATCGCTTGTCAAACAACATGGCAAGAGAAAGGCCAGAAAACATTTGTGGCGGCTGGTGTTTGAGAGCTTTCAGCTGGCGTGCATGCCGGATAAGACCGCGCAGTGTGCCGGGCGGAATCTCTGGCAGGTTTATGAAGTGCCGTGGTGTGTTTGGCGTCATTGAAGGTCCCCCAGTGTTTTCTCAATGATCTCCAGAACATCCTGTGCCTGGTCGTTGGTCATGATCAGTGGTGGTGTTATGCGTACCGTGTTCTTTCCGGCTTGGGTGGTCATCAGTCCGTTGGATTGCAGGGCATGGATCAAGGTCTTCACATCCATGGATGTTTCCAATCCGAGCATCAGCCCTTTTCCCCGAACATCGCTAATCAGGGCGCTTTTTCTTTGCAGCCTGCGCAGGCCGTTCTGCAGAATTTCTCCAACATTCCTGACCTGTTCCAGGAAGCCGGGTTTTTGTATTTCCGAAATGACGGCATGGGCCACCGCGCATGCGAGAGGATTTCCGCCATAAGTGGAACCATGTGTGCCGGGAACAAGGGCTTGTCCGAACCGTTCCCTTGCTCCCATGGCCCCGACAGGGAAGCCCCCGCCCATGCCCTTGGCCCAGGTGATGATATCCGGTTCGGGTATAGCGCCATTCTCATCGGAAAAGGCTTGATGTGCATGCAGAAAGCCAAGCCTTCCGAAGCCGGACTGCACCTCGTCAAAGATCAGACAGATGTCATGCGCATTACACAGCATTCGCAGTCCGTGCAGGAATGCCGGCTCCGCCACTGTCAGCCCCCCTTCGCCCTGCACGGGTTCGACAAGGATCGCGGCTGTCCTGTCCGATATCAGGGCAGTTACACTCTCAAGATTATTGAACGTGGCCCATTTGATGCTGGGGAGATAGGGGCCAAAGAACGGTTGGGCGTGGCATTTCTCTGTTACGCTTGCAGCGCCATAGGTTCGTCCGTGGAACGAATTCCGGAATGTGATGATTTCGTTGCAGGCGGTGCCCTTGGTTTCGCTGGCCCATTTGCGGGCGCATTTCAGGGCCGCTTCCACACTTTCGGTCCCGGAATTGCAGAAGTATACGCGATCAATGCAGGATGTTGTGACGATCAATTCTGCGGCTTTTAGCCTTTCCGGTGTTGCGTAGGAATTCTGGACAGCCATCAGCCGCTTACCTTGCGTTTGCAAGGCGTTGAGTACAGCGGGATGCGCATGCCCAAGGGAGGCGACCGCTATGCCGGCAGCACAGTCGATATACCTCTTTCCCTCGGTATCATGGACATAGATGCCACATCCGTAATCCATCACCACGGGCTGGGGTTCATAGGTTCTGACCAGGAGATCAAAGGTGCGATCAATGATATCGTGTGTTGTGTCTGCCATTATTACCCTGCCAGCTCTCCACCCAAGGCCGCTTGGGCCTCGATTTCATTCAGGTAATGCATGCGTTCGGATTCCCTGATCAGCATGGTGCCGGGGCTGACAGGTTCGTAGATTTCCTTTTTCAGGGCGTCTCTTCGCAGTCCGGAAATCAGGTGAATGCGGCGAACCCCGCCATGCAGGGCTTTCAGGCAGTTCTCCAGCTTGACTTTCATGCCACCGGTTGCGGTGCCGTTGGCAATCAGCCCCGGAATATCCTCTGCCATAATCATCAGCGCGGTTTCTCCCTGAACCTGCACGCCGTCAACATCAGAGAGGAAGATCAGTTTCTGCGCCTGTGTCCCAATCGCCAGTGCTGTGGCAACTGTGTCGGCATTGATATTCACAAGGTGATGATCTTCTGTCATGGCCAGGCAGGGGCAGGCGACAAAGCGTGTCACCTTGAACAGGCGTTGCAGCGGACGGGCAGATACAGTGTTGATATCGCCCACCAGACCAAAATCAACCGGTACCTTTGGGCGGAGTTCCACATTCATCCAGTCTGGCGGCACCGCATTCAGGCTTATGCCTTCCAGACTGGCCCGTGCCATTGCCTGATAGACTGCAAGCGAGAGGCGTCCCCCCAGAACATCGATCATGATTTTCAGGTCATCCGGCGTTGTGATGCGGCGTCCTTGGTGCTTGTTTATGGTGATGCCGCGTTCTTCTGCCTCTGCATCCATGGCGGCGCCGCCACCGTAAACCAGCAGAACCCTGACGCCATGCAGGGTCAGGTCCCGTATATTTTCCAGAAGGTTCTGCCGTGCAGTATCATTTTCTATGACCTTGCCGCCGGCTTTTATAACGAACAGGGTGTCGCGGAATTTACGTTCGTAGAAGGCATTGATACAAAACTGGGGCATCCTCGTTTTATTTGATTTCCGGATGTCTGACACATCGGGAAGCAGATCGGTCCCGGCCCCGGCGCCAGATGCCCTGTCTGTTGTCGTGTCCCCGGTCTCTGTCTTGAGTGTTGTCACCGTTGTCATCCTTTTCATGCCGTTGCCTGATGTCCTGTGCGGCTGGTGTGTCGTGGCTACGGGTACATGGGCGTAAGCGTATCCAGCCCCGTTGTTTCACTCAGTCCGAACATGATGTTCATGTTCTGCACAGCGTTTCCACCAGCGCCCTTCACGACGTTGTCCAGCGCACCCTGAATCAGAATCTGTCCATTGTTGCCAAACTGATAGCTGAGGTCACAGTAGTTTGATCCCACAACATGTGCGGCCTCTACCGTCTCTTGCAGGCGGACAAACGATGTTTTGGCATAGGGGCCTGGCTTTTCTTTGTTTGGCAGGAGGGAGGCAGGGGTTGTAGATCGGCTGTTCAGCGTCACGAAGCCTTGTGCGAAAATACCGCGTACAAAGGGGCCGGAGCTTGGCACGAAGTTCATCTGTGCTTCCGTTATGCCTGCCCCGCGGGCGATTTCCGCAATATGGCGGTGTGTGTTGATGCTGTAGGACTTCAGGTTATGACTGCGGACAGGGTGATGTGTTGTATCTGACGCTGTTTTCCCGGCACCACTGGATCCGGTTATGGCAAAAAGGTTTGCGTGTGCAATGTGTCCCTTGAACGGCAGAAGCATAAGCTGCATCAGGAGAGCGAAGCAGCCTGGGTTGGATACGGTGGATGCACCGGCTATTGTCGTGTGTCCGCTGATCTCGGGGGCGCCATAGACGACTTCTTTCAGCAGATGGGCATGCCTGTGCGGGCCATAGTATTTCTCGTACTGTTCCGCATCATCCAGGCGGTAATCGGCTGAAAGATCGATGACTTTTACCTTTCTGTGCAGTTCGGCCACGATGTCCTGCGCTGCCTTGTGTGGCAGGCAGATGAAGACCACGTCGCTGTCTGCAATCAGTATATCGGTTGGGCAAGGCGTGATGATGTGGGGCAGATGGGCAAGGTGAGGGAAGATCTCACCAATACGGGTCTCTTGTTCCACGCGTGCGGCAAGCTGGGCAATCCTGACATTAGGGTGTGCCAGCAAGATCCGCAAAAGCTCCACGCCGGTATAGCCGGTAATACCAACAATGGAAGCCCTGATTTTTGTGATGCTCATAACCGGAAATCCCAAGCTGTCATGGCTGGTTTTTAGGCTGCTGTTGACCAGCGGTTGATGACAAGGTCAAGCCAGTCATTGTGGGGATGAAAGGCGTTGTAGGTCAGAATGCCGGGTAGATGTTCACGGACCAGATCCTGACCGACCTGGTTGTCTGTTACCGGGCCGCTGATGATATCAAGGGGGACACCCATGGCGGCACATTCACGCGCCAGCATAATGGCCCCGGCAGGATCACGGGCACAGCCGATATGCAAGCGGATGTTCGTCTGAATCTGTGCGTCTTTCAGGATTGCTGCCACACCATAACGCCCCAGAAGACCATCGCCGAATTCCACAACAATGGCATCGGGTTTGCCGAGGCTTAGATGTTCGATGGCACCCTTGGCAATGCGGATGACTGTTGTATCGTCCAGATTGGCAGTGGATGTTATGCCGCAATCGACGAACGATACCGTCTCTTTTACGCCATGGTCCTGCATTTTGTAGGTATCACGTTGTAACCCCACTCCGGTTACCTTTGTTCCTGCCAGATTCATGCCGATACGGGTAAGGGTTTTGATGATTTCCGCTGCGACCGTTGTTTTTCCACTGTCCATAGATGTGCCGGTGGTGATGATCAGGGGCGTATCCGATTTCATGATATCAAGGGGGGTAAACACGGTTCCGTCGGATATGTTGAGCAGCGCGTTGTGTCGCATGATACCGCCCAGAACCCGGATTCTCAGGGGCTCGCCTACTTCCTGTACATTGGCTGATGTGCAGATCCCGGCTACACCGCCTGCGTTGAGCAGGTGAATGGTATCATTGACCTTGAGCGAAGCAGGCAGGTGGCCGGCAAATCCCTTGAGGGCCATGCGTTGCCCCAGTGCGCAGGCAATAATGTCTCCTTTCTTCAAAAGGGACATGCGGCCAGAGGGCAGTTCAAGCGTGTTGTAGAGCTTTTTGTCTTCCAGAACTTCGGCTGCCAGCACTGTACCCATGCAGCAGGAAAGTTGGTTTGTCAGTTCCTCTTGATGTCTTAGTCCGAGATTTTTTGTGACAGAAGCGATTTTATCAATCTGGATATTTTGTGTGGTCATGTGGATCAACCTTTTCAGACATGCGCCCAGCCCCGGTCTGGCCGCTTTTCCAAGCCTTCAGACGGAGGTTCAATGTTGGGGTCAAATCGTCAGGAAGAACGCTTTATAAATCCCGGACCCTGACAGCAAAGCCTGCCGCGAAGGAGAACTTCGGGCATCGGGGGCGTTGCAGGAAGGATTCACGCGTCAGGGTCATGACATTCCGGGACAGCAGGACTAAAACGGTTTTGGCAGTGGTGCCGGTAACACAATAGAAAGCAGGCTGGGCACGCAATTACCAAAACGTGCCAAGAGGATTGTATCTCAATCTTCTATTTATGGAAGCATGATCGTCATCAAGGGTTGATATATTTTCCATGTGGTTCGATTTTTTGCAGAGAGAGAGCAATCCGGAATCATCTCTATGCCATTGAGAGTGGCCTTTACCTGTATCCCTGTGTGCGGCTGTAGCTGCACTGGATTTTGTCTTTGGATGATCTTGGTATCAGGGTTAACCGATGGGGCCGCCGCCAATTTTGCAGATCACTGTATGGATGCTCTTGGTGGCATGAATTCATGGAAATCCGGCCAGCGTGTTGACGATGTGTCATAGGTGCTTCCGGGTTCATTTTCAGGATGCTGGATCCGTGCTGATCGCATCAGGTTGGCCGGCGCATTCTGACAAGACATCCAGGAATGAGGGAGCTGTTGATGTATTGGAAATCCGGTCATCGGCGCCAAGATCTTCAGGAGGGTGTGTGCGACCGGAGCAAAGGTGTGAACGTGCCATAAGATGTTTGAGCACGACGGTGAGAATGCTGGTGGAAAGAGAGCGTCACCTGAAATTGAAGGTTTTTTGAAATTTATCCATGGCAGTGCAACCAGATTTTATCGGCTGTTTCGGCACGAGGCGGTCAGTTTTTTACCTTACTGCCCAAGGCGTAATGTGCTTGTGAGAGGGGATAAGGATCTTGGTACAAATCTGCAATCACAGCGCCGGAAGTGCTATGCGCGTGTTGTTGCTCCTGGTCGGACCATGTGCCGGGTCATACGTTTCTCGAGGCACCGACCCAGCCAGGCTGTTAATTCCACCAGCCCCCAATAGCACAAGGCCAAGGCCAGGAATGGTTCTGCATAGTGAAAGGTCTCGGATGCCATGCTCTGGGTTTCATACAGGAGTTCCGGCACCGTGATGACAGAAAGAACAGCCGTTTCCTTGATCAGGATAATGGTGACGTTGGTCAGCGGGGCAGTAATCGAGACCAGCATGTGTGGCAGGATAATCCGCCGCAGGATTGTTGCCTCGGAAAGTGCGATGCAGCGGCCGGCTTCAATATGTCCGCGGGGTACAGACTGGAACCCGGCACGGAAGACTTCGGCGTAGTACGGTGAGCCGTAGAGGGCAAAGCCAAGCACGCCAGCCTCCAGAGGCTCCAGAACAAGTCCGAGTTCAGGCAGGCCGTAGTATAGCAGGAACAGCTGGATCAGCAGTGGGATGCCGCGGATTGTTTCCGTCAGGCTGGCAAGGAGACGTCTGGTCATGACGCCTCCCCATTGAACGGAACAGGCAACGGCCAGGCCCAGGAGCAGGGCACCGGTTGATCCCGTTACCCAGCACAGGGCCGTGACGCCAAGACCAGATGCCAAAGCCGGGGCGTAAGCAAGGAACAGTTCAGCGTCCACGGGAGCCTCTTCCGGTGTATGGGGCCAGCAATCGCTTTTCTGCTAGGCGTCCGGCTGTTGCAATGATCAGGCTGAGAAGCAGGTACAGGGCACCTGCCGTTACATAGATCTCGAAGTGGCGGTATGTTTGGCCGGCAATGTTCTGTGCTGTGCGCGTCAGCTCCGCGATGCCGATAACCGATGCCAGGGATGATGCCTTGATCAGGAGAACCAGCTCATTCACCAGGGATGGCAACCCGATGCGAACAGCCTGTGGCAACAGGATGCGTCGCCAGAGGGTGATGCGTGTCATGCCCGTTGCATAGGCTGCTTCAACTTGGCCATGCGGTATGGACTGGACGGCACTGCGCAGAATCTCGGCATTATAGGCGGCGGCACACAGCCCGACGCTCAGGATGGCGCAGGCCAATGCCGGAAGATCTATGCCAATATGGGGCAGAAGATAGAACAAGGCCAGAATCTGGACCAGAAGAGGGATGCCCCGGAACAGGCTGATATAAAGACCAGCGGTGCGTTGCAAGGTGGTGGTGCCGGAAACCTTGGCAATGCAGAGGACCGTGCCAAGCACCAGGCCTATGATCATGCCCACCCCTGATACTGTGGCCGTGTATCCAGCTGCATCGAGGAGAAAAGGTATGTTCCGGCCTATAACCTGAAGAGCGGTATCCATCGCAGATCTGTCTATGCCGCTAGGACTGGGGCATGACACGGGGCAGCCGGGGAGCCGTTCCCAGCCAGCGCGTGTTAATGGCATCCAGGCGTCCATCTTCGTGCATGCGCAGCAGCGCGGCATTGACCGCCTCAATCAGGCTTTCTGAATCAGCGTCCTGGCGTCCCAGCCATGCGAAGTGCCCAGGTTTGCCAAAGGGGGGCAGAACCATTTCGAAGCGATCGGGTCGTTGTCTGGCGGCATAAGCCTGTAGCGGGAGGGCATTGGCAACAGCCTGAATGCGGCCTGTTCCAAGATCAGCCAAGGCTTCATCAATATTGACATATTCCCGGATCCTGACGCCACCCAAGCTGGTGCCCAAGGCTTTCAGCTGTGTCAGTTCGGCAGATCCTTTCTGGGCGCCGACTGTCAGGCCGACAATATCGTTGGGTGTCCTTATGGCTTCATTGCCTGCCTGTTTCAGAAGAGCCACAGTTGCATCCCCTACAGGTAGGGTGAAGGCATAACGCTTCGCACGCTCTGGCGTTATTGTGACCGGGGCATTCACAAAATCGAATTTTCCGGCATCCAGACCGGGCAGAATGCTGGACCAAGGGAGGTCGACATAGCGTACCGAAACGCCAAGATCCTTGGCCACTTCGTCGAAAAGATCTTTGCACAGGCCTTGGTACTGGCCGTCAACCAACATGTCAAAGGGGGCATAATGCATTTCGGTTGCGACTGTGATCGTGCCCGCAGCCCTTATTTCGGACAAGCGGTCAGCCCGGGTTGCAGCTGGAAAGAACAGTGAGGAAACAATTCCGGAGATCACCGCCAGGTTGACCCATGAAAGGCCAGCCAAGGCACGACGTGCCAGTTTGCGCATTGTACAGAGTTCCATTTTGGGGTTCAGGCTGTTTGTTCATGGCCGCATCAATCGGGCGGCCCCCGTGTTGACTACGGGTGTCGATGAACAGGGCAATGCAGGTGCAGCAGGGCAGCGAAGGCTTCCTGTTCGGGCATCCTGACCCCAAGGCCACAGGACGACACTACAGCCGAGAAGATAGGAGCGGATCTGAAATCCGTACCTGCTTGCTTCGGTGCTGTGCCTGTGAGGGCTGGGCGGCCCATGTCTCAATTCCTGCGTTTGAACAGCTTTATAAGATGTCACTTATTTTTATAATAGGGGAGCTTGTCAAGCTAAAGCATGGCTTGTGTCTCTTTTTTGGCGTCGATCTGTTCATGCGCGTTATCATTATACAGCATGGCATCCCGATTTCCTTGCCCGATAGCATGATCTTCCGATTGATTTGTTTCTGTGCCTCCATCCTCCTCTGGGAGTGGAAAGGAACATCTTGCAGGGTTTGGTTTTTGGATGGATTATTCGGAATTCTACGGGGACGTGTATAAGCTGCCCGTTCCTGCCAGGGGTGATTCGGCCAGGTTTTTGTGTGCAGCTGGTTCATGTGTCTGCCTGGTGTCTGGCTTGGCAGAGTGCCTTTCGGGGGGCGAAAGATGTTGAAGGCTTTGTTCTGCTTGTCGGGTTCTGCTGTTGCTGTCCTGGGTATCTTTGTTCATCAGATGGCTTTTGCTGCTGATCCCGAGGGGCATGAACTTGAGGCCATTCCGGCGGGTGTTGCCACGATTGAAGAGCAATTCCAGGTTCGTATTGTTGCCGAAGGGCTGCGTCGCTTGGGGTATCATGTCCCTGCGGTGTCAGAGGCAAACTACCCGCAGGCGCACAAGGCTGTTGCCGATGGTCATGCACACTGGTCAGCCAATCACTGGGATCCGTTGCATCAGCCTTTCTTTGAGGCCGTCGGGGGTGAGCGCAGCGTTGTGCGTGCCGGCAATTTGGTCAAGCATTCCATGCAGGGTTATCTGATCGATCGCAAAACCGCTGAAGAGTACAATATTACGGATTTGTCTCAGCTCAGGGATCCACGGATTGCCGCCCTGTTTGATGTCGATGGTGATGGGAAATCCGATCTGACCGGGTGCAATGTTGGCTGGGGATGTGCCTTGGAAATCAAGCGCCATATAGCGGAACAGGGTCTTGGTGCCGCCATTTCCCAGAAACAGGGTGATTACTTCACGATGATGATGGATGTTGTTGCCCGATACAATGCAGGAAAGCCCATTCTGTACTATGCGTGGACACCTTTGTGGGTTTCAGCGGTTCTTGTGCCTGGGAAGGACTCACGCTGGTTGACAGTTGGTGGTGGATCGACCGAGCAGACTCCTTCTCCTGCTCCCGGGGCAATTGACACCGGGTTTGCCGTGAATACACAGATGATTCTGGCTAATAAACGTTGGCTGGAACAGAACCCGGCTGCAGAGAGGTTCTTCAGTCAGGTTGCTATTGATGCCGCCGAAATTTCTTCCCAGAACATGCGGATGCGCAGTGGTGAATCGTCTTCCGAGGATATCGATCGGCATGTCCAGCACTGGATACGCACCCACGAGAAGGAATTCAATGCATGGATCGAGGCTGCCTCGAAGACAGCCTCCTGATCATTTGTGTCCTGGAGGTGGCAGCCCGGCTCAGTACATGTGCTGGCCACCATTGATGGACAAGGTTGACCCGGTAATAAAGTCTGCGTTGTCGGCGACAAGAAACAAAACGCCCCGGGCGATGTCTTCTGCTCGTCCCAGGCGCCCAATCGGGATGCGGGCAATGATTTTCTTCAGAACATCCGGGGGTACGGCGCGGACCATATCGGTGTCCACATAGCCTGGGGCAATAGCGTTAACAGTAATTCCTTTTGCCGCACCTTCTTGGGCCAAAGCTTTTGTGAAGCCATGTATCCCTGATTTTGCCGCTGCATAGTTAACTTGTCCGTACTGACCGGCTTGTCCGTTAATCGAGCCGATATTCACGATGCGGCCAAAGTTGCGTTCCCGCATGCCCTCTATAACGCACCGGCACATATTGAAACATGATGCAAGGTCGGCCTGTATAACTTCGTTCCATTGTTCGAATGTCATGCGATGCAGCGTGGCATCGCGTGTAATGCCCGCATTGTTGACCAGAATATCAATAGGTCCCAGCTCTGCGACAATCGTGCTTACAGTTTGCTCGCATAGAGGGAAGTTGGCGACGTCAAACTTGTAGACATGAATGCCTGTTTCTGCGGCAAGTTCATGCGCCGCCGTATCATTACCGGCATATGTTGCCGCTACTGTGTAGCCGGCCTCTTTCAGGGCCACCGTAATGGCCCTCCCTATGCCGCGGGTTCCCCCTGTAACAACAGCGACACGGCTTTTGGACATGGCATATTTCCTCCCTGTATTTTTATCTTTTCAGGTCCAAAATGACGGCATCTTCCGTCAACACGAGCCACCCTCTCCGGCAGTCGAATAGACCCGGTGGTTCCTGCGAAGGTGGAGCATGGGATCAGCTCATGCTTTCTCTACCGCCAAGGCAACGCCCATGCCGCCGCCAATGCAGAGTGTTGCCAAGCCTTTTCTGGCTTCCCGTTTTTGCATTTCGTGCACAAGGGTGACAAAGACACGAGCGCCGGATGCACCAATGGGATGCCCAAGAGCGATGGCACCGCCATTTACGTTGACCTTTTCGGTATTCCAGCCCAGTTCCCGGTTTACACTCATAGCTTGGGCGGCAAATGCCTCATTGGCTTCTATCAGATCCAGGTCATCCGGTGTCCATCCTGCCTTTTCCAAGGCTTTGCGTGTTGCCGGGATCGGGCCTGTTCCCATGATGGCTGGATCAACACCAGCCGAGGCAAATGATTTGATGCGCACCAGTGGTTTCAGGCCCCTTTTGTGTGCGGTGTCCGCAGACATAAGAACAACGGCAGCTGCGCCATCGTTGAGGCCGGAGGCATTTCCTGCTGTTACAGTCCCATCTTTTGTGAAGGCAGGACGCAGGCGTGCCAGTGTCTCGATCGTGGTACCGGCACGTGGATATTCATCCTGATCAAAAATACTTTCTTCTTTCTTGCCTGTGATTTTGACGGGGACAATTTCATCCTTGAAGCGCCCGTTGCGCAGGGCGGCTTCGGCCTTTTGTTGGGAATGTACGGCAAACGCATCTTGCTCCTGACGCGTAAAGCCCCAGCGGCTGGCAATATTCTCCGCTGTATTACCCATATGGTAGTTATTGAAAGCGCACCACAAGCCGTCACGAATCATGGTGTCCACCAGCTCGGTGGATCCCATCTTGATGCCCGATCTCAGCCATGCGCAATGAGGGGCGTTGCTCATGCTTTCCTGACCGCCGGCGACCACAATATCGGCAGTATCTGCCATAATCGCCATGGCACCCTGTATAATTGCTCTCAGTCCAGACCCGCACACCATGTTCAGTGTCCAAGATGGAACATGTTCGGGTATGCCGGCTTTTATGGATGCTTGCCGGGCCGGGTTCTGCCCGGATCCTCCTGTCAGCACCTGTCCCATGATGACTTCTGATACCGTGTCGGCTCCAAGATTGGCCCGCTTCAGCGTTTCACGAATAACAAGAGAGCCAAGTTCTGGTGCTTGCAGAGGGGACAAGCTGCCGTTAAAGGCACCAATGGCCGTACGCGTGGCGCTGACAATCACAACATCGGGCATTGAACGCTTCCTTGTGTATGTGTTTATCGTCTCGCAGGAACTATGTATGCCATCTTTAGGCGTTATTGATGGCGTTATTCTATTTTAAGGGGCATTTCCTGTCTATCGTCTGTCTTGCGATGCTGCGTCATGAATCCACTGCACAAGGGGGCGATACATGGCATAAGGTGCCGTGTGACCAGTTACCATACCGATATGTCCCAAGTGCACTTCCTGGGTTTGTGGGTTTGGAAGGGCTTTGGCCAGTGCGTGGGCGCAGTCTGGTGGGACAATTTGGTCCTGCGTCGGAATGACGAGCAGCGAAGGAGCTTTCAACATATCAGGTGCAATACGGGTGCCCCCTACGGTCCATTGTTTCCGTGCCGGTTTGTTGTGAACGTACCAGTCGATCAGACATTCCTGTGCAACCGGGCCTGCCAAGGGTACGCCATCGTTGAGCCAGTCTTCGACAGCAACAAACATGTTGGCCCGTGTGGATCGTGGTTGCATGTTCGCAAATGCCCGGAACTTCTTGCCAACCGTACTGGGGTCCAGCATGGAGAACAGCGCCTGGATCAGGTCTGTTGCCATAAAACCAGTCTTGTGAATCAAGGTAGAAAGATGGGGAGCTACCGTGCGCAACGCAGCTCTTCCATTGTCAAGTCCGGCATGAAAGTCCCATGGCGTAGCCAGACCGATGTAGCCGGCACAAAGATCCGGCCTGCACAGTGCCAGTGCCAGTGCCAGCAGGCCCCCCATGCAATAGCCCAGAATGATGGGAGGTTGTCCGCTTTCTGTGTGGATTGCCTGAGCGGCGGGTATCAGACGGCGCTGAATATAATCGGCAAGACTGAAATGGATTTCTTCCGGTCCAGGGGTATCCCAGTCCATCAGGAATGGTCTGATACCGCGGCGCGCCATATAGCGAACCAAGCTGCGACTGCCTGTCAGATCAAGAATGACAGCCCGGTTGACAAGCGAGGGAATCAGGAGGACCGGAATACCATGTTCCGAGAATTGGTGCAGGCGTGATGTTCCGGCCTGCCAGAACAGGGGTGGAGGAGCCAGTCGTCTGGGTAGACGATACTGACGGTAGCGTGTGATACCTTGCAGAAATGTGGCGTAACGCTGTCTGGCTTCTTCTTCAAGAGCCAGGGCGAATCCGTTTTGATCCAGTCTTGCTGCGGGGGGCAGCCGATCGTTCCAATAGGGAGACCCGTTCCTCAAGACTTGCGATACGCTGCAACATCCACCCAGGATCATGGCTTCTGTCATCAGATGCAGCAGCAGGGGGCGTGGTCCCTGGCGGGGTTCTGGTGGACGCGGCAGCGTTTGGTCCGGTTGTTGGTTCGGGATGCTGCGGTGTGGGGGCATGTTTGTCCGGGTCCGGTCTTTCGGGCGTCAGGCCAGCCAGAACGGAGAGGAAACGTTCTGTCAGGACGAGCATTTCGGGATCCATGCTGGTTCTGAAAATTTGCTCCTGCCATAGGTCAAGAGTCTGGCTGGCCAATTCAGCCAAGCTTGGTGCGGAGTTGTTTGGAGGCGGTTCTTTTTTCATGGCGACAACCATAACATGTACGCTGTTTTGTGCCACCACACTATCTGGTTTGCTGCACATCATTCCAGATTATGCTGCGCAGCATTTTACTTGCTGCAAAGCAGTCCGGGGGGCAGTCTGGATGATCAGAATGACAGGACTGTGCAAGCAAGGAAAGTATGATGGCCGAACCTCAGAAAGATCCCGTAACGATCAAGAAATATGCCAACAGAAGGCTCTATAATACGGCGACGTCAAGTTACGTTACGCTGGATTACCTGTCGCGTATGGTCAAGGAAGGAACCGATTTCGTCGTCTATGATGCGAAAAGTGGTGACGATATTACCCGCTCTGTTCTGACCCAGATCATCGTGGAAGAAGAAAGCAAGAGCGGACAAAGCTTGTTGCCGATCAGTTTTCTGCGTCAGCTCATCGGCTTCTATGGGGACAGTCTGGGAGGCATTCTGCCGCGTTATCTGGAGCAGAGCATGCAGTCCTTTACCCGTAATGGTGAAAACATGCGGGATATTATGAAGAATACGTTCGGTGGCATGTTCCCGATGGAGCAGTTCGAGGAGCTGAACAAACAGAATATGACCTTGTTTGAGAATGCCTTGAAAATGTTCGGACGCTTCTATGGTGAAGAAGCAAACCGGAATCAATCGGGAGAAGGCAGTGGTCCCGATACGGCAATTGAGGACCTGAAAGCCAAGCTTAATGCGATGCAGAGCCAGCTTGATTCCTTCTTAAAGAAATAGATTGTATGTGCTGTGGGGGGGGGGATGAAACTCTCTTCCTCCCCCTCTCTCTTTCCGCTCGCCGCTACCATGAACTGTGTCTGTCGAGACAACCACCGTTGGACCGTAATGGGCGATCGTTTTTCTGTTGCCGTATGCGCCCGGGCATTGTTCTGCATCTTTTCATGCAAACAGGCCGTTTCTTTCCTGTAGGTTGACGATTCTGTACATATGTGTACTAATGATATTTCGCCGTCCCGTTGATCGGGTGGGTGCAATTATACGTTTTGGTATCGGGGATCCCCTAGTATTGCTTGCGACTATTGGGGAAACCGCGTATCCCTGAAGTTGATGAGCAAAGAGGCAATGGTCGCATGAGACGACCTGTTCTTGCTCCGGTCTGCCCGGTTTCCCTGTCTGGAGGGGCCACAACCCGGGCGGCAGCGCATGTTGAGTGGAAAGGAACTGGAATAATGAACTATAGCGCTTCTCCTGACCGTGGTGATCAGCCTGCGAACCGTGCCACAGATACGGACCGGCACGTTGGTGCCCGTATTCGCGACCGCAGGATCAAGTTAGGACTTTCCCAGCAACAGATGGCTGACATGATTGGTGTGACCTATCAGCAGGCTCACAAGTATGAACGCGGCATCAACCGTATATCGGCTGGTCGCCTGCGTGAGATTGCTTTGGTTCTGGATGTGGAAGTGGGTTACTTCTACGAGGAACTGGGGCAGGCCACGTCCAAGGAAGTCCACCCGCGTCAGCGTATGTGTCTGGAGCTGGCTCGCAATTTCGCTCTTATAAACAATGAGCGTCATCAGGAAGCTCTGTGCAATCTGGCACGTGCTTTGGCTTCCGGGGCTTGATTTACACATATAACGACAAAAGCCGGGGCGGTCATAACAGGACCTTCCCGGTTTTTGTTTTCAGGGCTGGATGCTGGATGGTTTTTCCCCCAGCATCCATTCTTCCCTGACGCAAGGATTGCTTTCATCCTTCCCGTATGTTTTTGCCAGGTCGTGAAAATCCCGCGTGTCCAGAAGGCGTGACAGTGCCCAAATGGCTGCGCCGCGAATAACAGGGTTCGGATCATTCAGGTGCGGCGTGATTTTCTTTGTTATAGAAGCATCACCGCTGTTTCCAGCTGCTATCAGGACGTTGCGTATGAAGCGTGATCGGCTGATTCGTTTGACGGGGGATGCCGAGAATAACGTGCGGAAAGCAGCGTCATCCAGTTCAAGCAGGTCAGCCAGGCGGGGAGCTGTCAGTTCGACGCGCGGCTTGAAGGCATCATGGGGTGTTGGCGGGGCGAAGCGGTTCCAAGGGCATACCGCCGTACAGTCATCACAGCCATAGATGCGATTGCCAAAGCGCGACCTCAAGGCATAGGGAATGGGGCCTTTGTGTTCGATTGTCAGATACGATATGCACTTGCGGGCATCAATTTTTCCTGCTGAATCAAAAGCAGATGTCGGGCAAATATCCAGGCACCGCGTACATCGCCCACAGTGTTCCGATGCAGGGGGATCAGGCGGCAGATCCAGAGTCGTCAGGATTTCCCCCAGGAACATCCAAGATCCAAAGCGACGTGATACAATATTGGTGTGCTTGCCTTGCCACCCTAGACCCGCAGCGGCTGCCAATGGCTTTTCCATCAAGGGTGCCGTATCTACAAAAACCTTTATGTCCTGGCCGCATATGTGCTGTATCCGTGCTCCGAGCTGCTTCAGGCGTCCCTTGATCAGATCGTGATAGTCGCGATTGCGGGCATAGACACTGATATACCCCCGACGGGAATGCATAAGGCCGCGAAGAGGATCGTGGCCCGGTGCATAGTTGGTTCCAAGGGAGATAACCGTTGCGGCTTCTGGCCACATGGTCCGTGGATCCGCACGGCGTGACTGCGTTTCAGCCATCCAGCCCATTGTGCCGTGGCACCCTTGGGCCAGCCATGAAGACAGTCTGCGGCGTGTTTTCTCATCCAGCTCAGCGCGCGCAAAACCAATACAGTCAAAGCCTTCCTTTATGGCGGCCTTGCGGATACGCTCCTTGATTTGCTCCGTTCCAGTGTGCATGGTTCCGCTATTATCGCGTGAGATGACTTTATTCAGTCTGGTCTGTACAGGAGAAATCGGGTCATGGCCTTGCCGTAACGGCGCTCTTTAAGGATCTGGAAATCCGGCACATACGCATGGTGTGCGCTTGTTGCGGTTTCTACGACGACGATGCTTCCGGTCTTGACCCACCCGTTTGTTGCCAGATTTTGCAGGACTGTTCCAGCAACGGCTTCTGCATAAGGCGGGTCCATAAAAATCAAGGAAAAAGGCGCCATAGCCCTTGGCAGGTTCAGAACATCGCCAGCAATGACCTGTGTTTGCTGATCAAGGGGCAGGGCCCGTATATTACGTTTCAGCGCAGCAAGAGCGGTCGGTGCCCTGTCAACGAATGTTGCACTTTGTGCACCGCGTGAGAGTGCCTCCAGTCCCAAGGCACCTGTTCCACAAAACAGATCGGCGACGGTGGCACCAGCCAGCGTAAACCCTTCTCTGTGCAGACCATGGAGAAGGATGTTGAAAACAGCTTCACGGGCACGGGCGGCGGTGGGACGGACAACGTCCGTCCCTTCAGGAGCTACGAGCTTCTTGCCACGAAAGCGACCGCCAATGATTTGCATGCTATCCTGTCGTACGTTCAGGATGCGTCGTAGCGTTTGCGCGGAGCACCAGCGGCGGAACGGGGGCGGTCCTCGCGGTTCCGGAACCCGTCCTCACGGCGTGGCCGGAAACCATCTTCACGGCGTGGGCGGAATTCATCCCGTGCCGGGCGTTCGCTCCCTGCGGAACGGGGGCGGTCCTCGCGGTTCCGGAACCCGTCTTCACGACGTGGGCGGAATTCATCCCGTGCCGGGCGTTCGCTCCCTGCGGAACGGGGGCGGTCCTCGCGGTTCCGGAACCCGTCCTCACGGCGTGGCCGGAAACCTTCCTCGCGGCGTGGGCGGAATTCATCCCGTGCCGGGCGTTCGCTCCCTGCGGAACGGGGGCGGTCCTCGCGGTTCCGGAACCCGTCCTCACGGCGTGGCCGGAAACCATCTTCACGGCGTGGGCGGAATTCAT
>NZ_JAAVTF010000030.1:0-1039 GCF_012102665.1 Haematospirillum sp. 15-248
GGCGGCTTCAAGTCCACGCCGCTGACCTACATGCTCAATGACATGGCCGCGTTGCAGTACTTGTACGGGAAGAACATGACAACCCGCACCGGTGACAACCGGTATGACTTTGCCGGCAAGACCTATGTTTATGAAACCATCTGGGATGCGGGCGGCAATGACACAGTCAGCTGGAGCGGGCGGGATACGTCTGCAAACATTGACCTGACACCTGGCACCCTGTCGTTCTTCGGGGGCGTTGATACCAAATCCGATCCGGCAACCTGGGACAAAGGCAGCGGAATTCTGGGCATTGCCTACGACACCCATATCGAGAATGCAGAGGGTGGAAACAGTCACGATATCCTGCGCGGCAACGACGGGAACAACCGGTTGCAGGGCGGACCAGGCAACGACCTCCTTGAAGGAAAAGGCGGGCGCAACACCCTGGATGGCGGCGATGGCATCGATACGGTCAGCTACGTGTTCCTGGATCGTCCTGTTTCCATAACCCTGAATGGAGCTTTCAGTTCTGTTGCCAAAGTTGATGGCCAGGACAAGGACACCCTGCGCAATATCGAGAATCTAACGGGTGGAGCCGGAGCAGATCATCTGACAGGCGACAGCGGTGACAACATTCTGGAAGGTGGTGACGGGGCAGACCATATCAACGGCGGTGCCGGCCGCGACCGTCTTTACGGAGATGGCGGAGCAGACCATCTGACAGGGGGTGCCGGAGCCGATGTGTTTGCCTGGCGCAATGTTTCTGATTCCGGGCCGGGCATTATAGGGCGAGATACCGTCCATGACTTTAATGCTGCCGAGAACGACCGCCTGGATTTCTCGGAGCTGGATGCCAACGCCGCTCTGGAGGGACATCAGGCCCTGACATTCAGCGGTCAAACCCCGCGCGCCTTTTCGTTGTGGTACAAACCCGATGCATCCGGGTTGACAGTCTTTGCCGATACGTCCGGGGACACGAAAGAGGATTTCTCCGTGCGCCTGAACGGCGTAACCACACTATCCGCCCAAAACCTCATTCTGGACACAACGAGGGTTG
>NZ_JAAVTF010000004.1:0-157256 GCF_012102665.1 Haematospirillum sp. 15-248
ATCTCTCAATTCAAAAAAAACTTGCTTCTATACAAAATAAAAAACAAACGCGGGGTGGAGCAGCCCGGTAGCTCGTCAGGCTCATAACCTGAAGGTCGCAGGTTCAAATCCTGCCCCCGCAACCAAATTCGCCCGCTAACTCAAAAGGTTAGCGGGCGTTTTCGTTTTGCGATTAAACTCCGATTCCGCCCGTGGAAGCACTGTGGAAGCAAGAGGGAGCGTATTTCTTCGCAGGGGATCGATCTCTTTGGTGGAACTCAATCTTCGCCGAACAGGGACGGCTGCCCCCTTTCGCGACTCATCCCCTGATAGCGAATCGGGCGCCCCTTCTTAGTTGCCGACTTGTCCGCGATGGCTCGCTTTAGCCATGCCGAAACCTGCTGCTTGGTCAGATCGAGCTCTTTCGCGAGTTCGTCAGCGCTCAGCGGCTTATCCCTCGTGGCGACGATCAAACTTTCTACGAACATGTCGTAAAGGCTCTTGGGATGTTGGGCCTGCCCATCAATCGCCGATCCCGCGTGCTGGTCCTTTGCCACGATGCCGGTGTGGGTCGTGTCGTCTCTTTTAATGATCTCCTGCTCAACGCTAACTGAGGAGTCGACACTTTCATGCGCTTCGCGCGCATGTGGTGGTTCTGAATCGCGCATCAAAAGTGGAATATCGGAAGCTTCTTGCGGAAGGCCGGTAGCGCTAATCAGGTCCTTCAACTGCAGTGGCAGATCCGAAAGGTACCTGCCGCCTTGCTGAACAAGGTCTGCGTTCCCGCTCGATCTATCGCTTGAGCGCTTCACCCACAATGGAACCCAGCCCGCCTTCAGATCCTCGATGGCGCCAGCCCAGGTCCCTCCCTTTTCCCGTGTGCAGGAAACGACAATCGCAGCATCGGCGAGGCAGTAGATGTATTTGTTTCGAGCCATCGCATTGCCGACATTGAAGCCTGCCTCCGGGCTGAAGGGCGAAACAAGGACTAGATCGTTCGACATAAGATGCTTGCGGTATGCAGACGAAGTGGCGGACCGCAAAAGGCTATCCGCCAAGACCCCCACAGCGGTTCCTTCGCGCTTAAGCGTGCCGAGCATCGCGCTCTGGTCGATACCTCGCGCTCCGCCGGAGACAATAGACAGCCCTTGCGTGGCAGCATCGCGTCCGATGCCATCAGCAAATGCCATGTCGGCATCCGTGGCATCGCGTGACCCGACAACCGCAATCCCCCCTGAATTCAGCAATGCTTTGTTGCCGCAGCCGAAGAGGACAGCCGGAGAATCCTGCCGTAGTTGGCGCTTCAGGCGATCGGGATACTCAGGGTCCGACCGAGTCAGCACCCACAATCCGGCGCGCTCCCAGCGTTCGAGGGAAAGCCCAAGCGCGCCCCCTCTCTCAAGCAGGCGCTCTACACGGTGTGCGGTGATCGATCTGTCAATCAACCCGGAAAGGTTCGAGGAAACGCCCCCGGACAGCAGCGAGGCAGGTTGGAGGTTGTGCTCTTTAAGCCAGATGGCAAACCGTGCCCACTCGCTGGTTGTGAGGGGCTTTTCACCGTGCTTCTCGTCCTTCCCGAAATGGACCGTGAGGAGCAGGACTGCTTGTGTCTGGCTGCCAATATGCATGTCAGCCCCCTACGCTTGATGTTGCCAGCGCAACGGGCCAAACGGCGCCGCCCCCCGACCGCCGGAGCAGTGCCGCGATGATGGTCATGGTCCAACCCGAGTCGACAACATCATCGACAAGAAGAACCGGCTCACGAGAAACGTTGCCAGTAATAGCGAATACTCCATCGAGATTTCGGCACTGATGAAAGCGGTTTTGCTGTTCTTTCTGCGGCTCGTTCACACGTACCTTCGTCACAGATTCTATGAAAGGAATTCCCAGCCGTTTGGCAAGCCGACCCGCAAAGTCAGGGACGAGCGTGGGATGATTTTTCGACGGCACGCAGGTGACCCATCGGGGTCCAGGGTTTGGCTTCCATCTCGCAGTTAACATCTCCGCGACCGCTTCGACGAGTTCGTCACGAAAACGGCCGGAGTGTTTATCGTCAGCAACCAACTGCCCCCAGCCGGCATCTCCCCATTGCGATAGGACGCGGCCAGTTTCAGCTCTTAGGTTCTGGGGGAGATTGCCTTGCAGGCGATACTCAACAAACGCGTCGCGCGCGACCTGCTTGTTGCATTCGAGGGGGGATTCCGAATGTCGCAGAAAGAGTGAAGCATCGATCGCTTGCGTCCGGGAAAAGCTCGGATCAACGATCGGCTTTCCGAGGCAATTTGAACACTTGCCGCAGCGTTCAGCATTCTCGTCGTCCAAAGAGTTAGCCAAATACTCCATCAGGCAACCGGGCGCAGATAAGTAACCCTGGATCTCGCCCCATTCGGTTTCGCGTTGCGTGGTCAGACGCCGTATCCGCTCGTGATCCATGCGGTACGGAATCGGGGTGCGTTTCCAGTGAGAACCATCCTTGATAATTGGCGCTGGGCTATCCACGGACAGAAACTTCAGTACCTGCTCAATCTGGCCATGCCTAAGATTCACAGCTTCCTCTACCTGAGCCGTCGTTAGGCCGTCTGAGTCCTCAAGCGCCTGCAAGATTGACACGACAGATTTTTCCCGAGGGAAGGCGCTCTTACGGAAGTAGTCGCGAATATCGTCATCCTCATCGCCGGACATCAAAACGCCATATGCAAGATCAATCGCTCGTCCCGCACGTCCAACCTGCTGGTAGTAAGCGACAATAGAGCCGGGCGCTTGGTAATGGATTACGAATCCCAAATCTGGCTTGTCATATCCCATCCCAAGCGCTGTTGTGGCTACGAGGGCCTTTATTTCGTTTTTCAGGAGCTGCTCTTCGAGGTGCTGCCGATAGGAATCTGAGTCTGGAAATCCATCTCCAGTGACGCCACTATAGTAGGCGCGAGCGACAATCCCTTTGTTGTTCAGCCACGTCGAGACCTGGTCCGCGTCCCGTTTCGTCAGCGTGTAGACAATTCCAGTTCCTGGTAGCGCTGGGAGGTGTTCAGCCAGCCAAGCGAGTCGTGCAGCTTGCGAAGGAAGCTTCATGACCTGGAGCGCTAAAGATTCCCGGATAAGCGATCCACGCTGAATCTTGATGTTTCCCAACTGTGCTTGGACGTCAGCGATGACCCGATCATTTGCGGTCGCGGTGGTGCCTAGGATCGGCATATTGTCAGGCATTCTTTGGAGAACGTTCACCAGACGCCTGTAGTCAGGTCGGAAGTCATGCCCCCAATCCGAGATACAATGAGCTTCGTCAACCACAAGCATGCCGATGCTGTTTGCAACGGGAGCAGGACGTCTTGGACGAATCCGTCGTTTGACAGTCGTTCGGGTGAAATAAGCAGTGCGTCAGCTTGATTGCTGAGAATTTGGCGCTTCAAGGTCGGCCATTCGTCGCGGTTGGTTGAATTGATGCTTAATGCGCGGATGCCGAGTCGTTCTGCTGCGCCGATTTGATTTCTCATCAGAGCTAGGAGGGGAGACACAATCAATGTCGGCCCAAGGCCACGATCTCTGAGGATTCGCGTCGCGATGAAATAGACAGAGCTCTTCCCCCAGCCGGTGCGCTGCACTACGAGCAATCGCTCTCTTCGATTAACCAGCGCGTCGATGGCATCCCATTGCCCTTCGCGGAACGTCGCGGCCTTATCGTCAAGGGCACGTCGCAGAAGAGCGAGGGCGACAGAATGTTCCGTCATCGGGCTAGCCCCCGATTTTGGGATCTTTCAATTTGATCGAAAACGTCTTCACCAACATCTTCGTCAAGCCCGACACCAGAATGAGCATTTTCGAGCAGTAGCAGGCTCAGGGTCATATCGAAGCGATCGGAGACGATCGTCATCTCGGTTACCGGCTCATTCGGTAACCACACCCCGGCCGGCAGGGCTACGGGGGCACGCAGTTCACTATCGCCGAACGCGCCGCCGGCAACAGAACCGCTCGGTACGGGGACCACGAGCCCCTTCGATCGGATGTATGCGCCAGATTTTAGGGCGGGATCACTGGGCTTGGCCCAGAGTATGAAACCTTCTCGCGCCGCCACGAGGAGCGCGCGCTGCTCGGTGAATTCGAGCCACTTCAACGTCGCAGCGGTGAGGGAGACGCCGTACCGATCGGCACAATGGCCGAGGAGATCGAGATCAATCGTCTGCCCCAGGATCTGCTTTCGGAAATCGTCGATCGGCATCAGCAGGTACGACGCAAACTGGTTCGCATCGCTTTCTCGCGCCGCATCCTCGCGATCCCATTGCGTGACGTCGCGTTGGCTGCAGAAGAATTCGTCAAGTTCCTGGCGGTGTCGCAGGTAGTGCCCAAATTCGTGGGCGAGGACGAAGTTGATGCGGCCCGGCACAGAGAGGGAGTCGTTGTAGACGATGCTCCACATCGGCTTCGCGCCCTTACTGCGAAAGAGGGCCCCTTCGAAGCCGTCCAGCTTTTCGCCCTTCACCATCGTGATGGGGTCGGGGAAGCATTGCCGGGAATAGTCCTGGGCCAGCGCCCTCACGTCGACGGGGAAGCGCTCGATGCCCGGCACCTTGTTCAATATCTGTGTGAGCCGGATTGCCCACGCTTTCCCGGATGCGAGCTGGTTCATTCGGGTTTTTCCCAAGCCTCCAGAATCTGGCGAAGGCGCTTCTTCGTATCGATCGGCATTTCCTGGTATTTGCGGAAAAAGGCTAGGTCGACATCGCTGGGCTCCGGCGACTCGCGCTTCTCGTCCAGCAGGAACTCCGCCGCGCGGCTGTCTCCCTCGCGGACCACGACGATGAGCCGGTCAATTTGTCCTGGTCGCCCGAACATCGTGGCTATGGCTATTTCAGCCCATCTGCGGGATGGGTGCCCGTCTCGGACGGCCAGATGGCGTCGTTCGGCATCAACTTCGAGAAGCTGTTCAAGCGCATGCTGGAGCGGCTCGATCTTTCGACACGTGCGTCACCGACGGTCCTGTTGCCCGACCTCCTGTGGGAAATCGGGGAGGTGAGGCTGCCTGGTCGGAGCAAACGCGTGCCGCTCTGGATCGGCCGCAGGCTTGCCGACCCGAAAGTATGGGGCAGGTTTGCCGACACTGTGCGCGCACGCCCGGCGCCGGGATTGCGGATCGTGCTCAGCTTGACGCCGGCCGACCGGCTTCCGGCACAGATCCATCAAGGCCATTCGATCATTGCGGTCCGCGACATCGTTGATCATGCCAGCGGCTTGGTCGTCGATTCTGATCTGCTGGCCGCACGTGTCGCAACGGGCACGACGTCGACCGATGCCTTGATCACCATGGCCGCCGATGGTGCGTTCGTCACCGTCGGAGGGAAGCGCTACGCGTTCCCAGGATCGAAGCAGCGTGCCGTCATCCGGCAGCTGTACGAGGCGTGGGCAGCCGGAAAGCCAGAATGTCTGACGGTGGAGGTTCTTGAGAACGCCGAATACAGCTCCAGCGTCAACACGCTCAACAAGGCATTCTCCGGCAGAACAGATTGGCGGGATTTCATCAAGGAGGAGCACGGCCGCTGCTGGATGTTCCACTAAGCCACGCCATACATCACCACCATCAAGCCGCCCGCTGGGGCGGCTTTTTCGTTTTCCGACGCAGCTTCTCGATTCCTACCCTGAGCCCTACCTCGCACCTTCCCGGCTCCTACCCTCGCACCCCGCATCTTCCTCGCAGGTTTTCGTCACCGCCTGCTGGAGGACGCGATGTCCGTCAAACACCTGAACCAGATCGATCTGGCCCGCCGCTGGAGCATCAGCCCGCGCACGCTTGAGCGCTGGCGCTGGCTCGGCCAGGGCCCTCGCTACATCAAGATCGGCGGCCGCGTCGTCTACCGCGTCGAGGAGGTTGAGGCCTTCGAAGCGCAGCAGACCCGCGCCAGCACGTCCGAGATTCCGGAGACGCCCGCCCTCGCGCGGAGCGCCTGACCCCGGCTTCATGCCGGGTTCTCCAGGGAATGCAAAACCCGAAAGGGGAATACCTGGACCGCGAAAGCTCCGAGCGGCGTCGGAGCCCGGCAGTAGCAAACCACACGACGACATCGGGGCGCGGCGAAATAGGAGCCAAGCCCATGTTCGACACTCCGCTGAAGCGGCTTCGCAAGAAGTCGTGGCTGTCCGATATCCCCGACAGCATCGATATCCCCGCGATCGGTGGCCGTCCCGCTACCAGCAAGTCCATCGAGGAGGCGAGCCTCGATGATCTGGCCTTCGCGATCCGCGCGCTGAGCAAGCAGTCGTCGGCGATCTACCGCAAGACGAACGCGCTGCAGCAGATCTACGACCTGGCGCGCAATGAGGGCGCGCTCGGCAACATGCTGGCCGTCGCGGCGGCGGCCCGTGCCGAGGAGGTGGCGTGATGAGTGCCCCCTTCGCTTCGACCGGGTTCCGGATCATCACCGCCGATGAGCGTCTCGCCGAACGGCGCGGCATCAAGGGCGTGCTGACCGGCATCTCCGGGATCGGCAAGACGTCCCAGCTGTGGACGCTCGATGCCGGCCGCACGCTGTTCCTCAATCTCGAAGCGGGCGAACTCGCCGTGCAGGGCTGGCCCGGCGACGAGGTGCGGATCCGCGATTGGGAGTTGGCGCGCGATCTCGCGTGCTGGGTTGGTGGTCCCAACCCGGCGATGCGCGCGGACCAGACCTTTAGTGCGGCGCATTACGAGCGGGTCTCTGCGACCTTCGGCGATCCCGTGAGCCTCGCGAAATACGACACGCTGTTCGTGGATTCGATCACGGTCGCGTCAAGGCTTTGCCTGCAATGGTGCAAGGGTCAGCCGCAGGCGACGTCCGATCGCAGCGGCAAGCCCGACATGCGCGGCGCCTACGGGCTGCTGGGCCAGGAGATGATCGCCTGGCTCACGCATCTGCAGCACACGCCGGGCAAGAACGTCTGGCTGGTCGGCATCCTCGACAAGCGTCTCGACGATTTCAATCGCCCGTATTTCACGCTGCAGATCGAGGGCGCCAAGACCGGCCTCGAACTGCCGGGCATCGTCGATGAAGTCGTCACGATGGCCGAACTCAAGACCGAGGACGGCAAGCCCTACCGGGCCTTCATCTGCCAGACGCTGAACCCGTTTGGCTATCCGGCGAAGGACCGCTCGGGGCGGCTCGATGCGAACGAGGAGCCGCATCTCGGCCGGCTGATGGAGAAAATCCGTCGCCCGCTTGGCGATCCGCCGCCCGCACGCCTGGAGTTCGGGCGCCCCGCTGCCGCCGACGCCATCCCCAATCCCACGCCCAATTCCACTGACGCGACCAAAGGAGCCTGAGCCATGTCCACGGCCAACACGATCGATTTCAACGGCGCTGAGACGCAAGACGCGGCTCTGGCGAACATCCCGAGCAACACGCTGCTCAAGGTGCGCATCACCATCCGTCCCGGTGGTGCTGGCCCCGAGGGCTGGCTCACGCAGAGCAAGATCAGCGACGCACTCTATCTCAACACCGAGGCGGTCGTGCTCGAAGGACCGCATGCGCGCCGTCGCATCTACACGCGCATCGGCGTGAAGGGGAAGGGCGTCAACGATCGCGGTGAGGACGTCTATGCCAATCGTGGGCGTGCGCTGATCCGGGGCATCCTCGAATCCGCCCGTGGTGCGCGCAGCGACGATCAGTCCGAGCGTGCGCGCGTCGCCCGTACCATCCGGGGCTTCGGCGACCTGAACGGTCTCGAGTTCGTGGCCAAGGTCGGCATCGACAAGGACCGCAACAACCCCAGCGAGGAGGGGCGCAACGTCATCGCCGCCGCCATTGCTGCGGAGCACGCCGACTACGCGCGTCTCATGGGTGGGGCGCCCTCTGCCCCGGCGTCCGCGCCCTCCTGGGCCGGGAACACGGCAGCCACCCCGCCGCCCGCCGGCAATGCGCCCTTCTGGGCGCGCTGATGGAGGCCGGCCATGATCCCGAGGGACTATCAGAAGGAGGCGGTTGCCGCCGCCCGCACCAAGACCGCCGCGCACGGCAACACGGTTCTCGTGTTGCCGACCGGCTCCGGCAAGACCGCCATCGCCGGCTTCTTCATCGGCGAAGAGGCGAAGCAGCGCCCCGATGACCGCTTTCTGGTCCTGCAGCATACCGATGAGCTGATCGAGCAGAACCGGGGGACGATCAGCGCGGTCACGGGGTTGCCGGGCAGCATCGTTAAGGCGGAACAGGACGATTGGTCAGGTCGTGTGGTTTTCGGCAGCGTCCAGACCCTGGCGCGCGCCAATCGCCGCAACCGCATGGGCGCCTTATCGCATCTCGTCATCGACGAGTGCCATCGGGCCGCTGCCGACAGCTACCAGAACATCATCGGTCACGCACGATCTCTGAACCCCGGCGTGAAGCTCCTGGGCCTGTCGGCGACGCCCGAACGTGGAGATGGGCGCAGCCTGCGCAAGACCTTCAGCAATGTCGGCTTCCAGCTGTCGATCGGCACGCTGATCGAGCAGGGCATCCTGGTGCCCCCGCGCACGTTCACCATCGATCTCGGCGTCGGCGACGCGCTCTCCGAGATTCAGTCATCGATCGGCGACTTCGACATGAACGCCGCCGCCCGCGTGCTCAATCACTCCGTGCTGAACGACACGGTGGTCGAGCATTGGAAGTCCAGGGCTGCAGATCGCCGGACTATCGCCTTCTGCGCCACCATCGAGCACGCGGAGTCGGTCGCAACCGCGTTCCGGGCGGCAGGCATCACGGCCGACACCATCACCGGCGAGATGGCCACGCGCGACCGCGCCGAAATCATCGCCCGGTTCGATCGCGGTGAGATCCAGGTGCTCACCAATTGCATGGTGTTGACCGAGGGCTTCGACAGTCAGCCGGTCGGCTGCATCGCGATCCTGCGGCCGATGCTGCATAAGGGCACGTTCATTCAGGCGGTCGGGCGGGGCTTGCGCAAAGTCGATCCCGAGCGCTTTCCCGGCATCATCAAGACCGATTGCATCGTGCTCGACTTCGCGGGTGCCGCGCAGCGCCATGGCTCGATTGAGCAGGAAGTGCGGCTCGATGTCGAAGAGCCGGAGCCGGGTGCTGCCCCTTACAAGACCTGCCCTGAATGCGAGGCGGAACTACCGCTCGGCACGTCGATCTGTCCCTTCTGCGGTCACGTCTGGGCACGGCAGCCTCGCGAGAAGCGGGTTCTCGACAGCTTCGACCTCACCGAGATCGATCTCTTGCACCGCTCGCCGTTCCGCTGGTGCGACCTGTTCGGCGACGATCACGCGCTGATCGCCAGCGGCTTCGATGCCTGGTCCGGCGTGTTCTTCGATGGCACGCACTGGCATGCGGTTGGGCGCCCGCGGCAAGGACGGCTTCGGCACCTCGCGGTCGGGGACCGCCCGCAGGTTCTGGCGGCGGCCGATGATTTTCTCCGCCATGTCGAAAGCACCGATGCTGCCAGCAAGAGCCGGGGTTGGCTCTCGCAGCCCGCCAGCCTCAAGCAACAGGAGCTGCTGCGCAGGTCGGGGTATCCGGACGCATCGCTCGACTTCGGCCTCTCGAAATACGCCGCCAACTGCCACCTGAACTTCCTGTGGAGCCGGGACGCCATCAAGGCGGCGGTCTTCCGGGCCAGTCTCGGGAGGGCGGCATGACGCAAGGGATCGTCCCCCATGTCCGCGCAACAGCGACTGAGGCTGTGGCATCCGCGTGGCGCGCTCTGCGCGGTTTGCCGACGACCGACCCGTGGTTTTGGATGGTTCGACCCGGTGCGCTCGAAGCAGCCGCGCCCCTCGGTCTGGTTCTGCTCGATGGCGTGCCAAGGCCTCTGGTCGCACTTGGCGCGGAGGTCATCGGCCGTGGTTGACCTCACCGAACAGGAACAGGCGGCGATGCGCGCTGCCATGAAACCAGTTGCCGAGATCATGGCCGAGATCGGCTGGTCGGTGCGGCTCAATGAACTGACCGAGCAGCAGGTGTTGACGCTGATCGAATGCGCGGTCGGCGGCTTCCAAGACGCCATGCGCGCGACCGCCAAGACTGACGCATCGGAGATTCCCTTCTGATGGACGACGCTCTCGATTTCAATCATCGGCCCAAAGAGCCGACCTTCGCGGACACGCTCAATGTGCGGATCGACGCTGCACTCGTGACCGAGAACGAGGACCGTGCGCCGCGCTCCTATCTTGGTGGCTCGCGTCTGGGCGATCCTTGCGCGCGCCGGCTGCAGTACGAGTTTCTCTGTTTGCCGCGCGATCCCGATGGCCGCTTCAGCGGGCAGAGCCTGCGCATCTTCGCGGTGGGCCACAGCCTGGAGGACCTGGCAGTCGAATGGCTGCGCAAGGCCGGGCTCGACTGGCGCACACGAGATCGCGCCGGCGATCAGTTCGGTTTCTCGGTCGCCGGTGGGCGCGTGCAGGGGCACATCGATGGCGTCATCGTCGCCACCGCGATCGACATGGCGCTGCCCGCCCTTTGGGAATGCAAAACGGCCAACGCCAAGAACTGGCGCGAGATCGTCAAGCGGGGTGTGGTGGCGGCAAAGCCCGTCTACGCCGCTCAGATCGCTCTCTATCAGGCCTATATGGGGCTGACCGATGCGCCGGCCCTGTTCACCGCGATCAACAAGGACACGAGCGAGCTCTGGCACGAACTGGTGCCTTTCGACGGCGCCCTCGCGCAGGCCTGCAGCGACAAGGCGGTGCGCATCCTGCAGGCATGCGACGCAGGCGAATGGCTGCCGCGCATCGCTGCTGAGCCGGGCCATTTCGAGTGCGCCTTCTGTGCCTGGAAGCAGCGGTGCTGGGCATGATGGTGCAGGAAACCGTCCCGCTGCCTGTCACCCCGGACGCGGTCAGCATCGCCGCCTATGTCGAAGTCGTGTTCGGCTATTGCGATGGCTGGGTCGCGGTTCGCGCACTTGCCGAAAAGGGGGCGAACGACCGGCCGCCGCACACGCCTTTCGTCGTGGCCGATAAGGAGCTGGCGTCCAAGCTCGCCGTTCAGGCGGGCTGGGCAAACGAGGCCGGCATGGCGCTCTTCGTCGTGCCCGGCACCGTCGCGGCTCCCGGCGAGGCGAAAGCCGAGGACATCGTCCAGACCCAAGTGGTGCTGGTCGATCTCGATCATGGGGGCATTGCGGCCAAGCGCGATCACCTGCTGCGGCACCTCGGCGCGCCGACGCTCGAAGTCGCATCCGGCGGCATCACCCCGGAAGGCCAGCGCAAGCTCCATCTCTACTGGCGGCTGACCGAACCTGCCGAAGGCGAGGAGATCGCCAAGGTCTGCCGTCTGCGACATGCGATCGCGGTCAAGGTTGGCGGCGATCCGTCATTCCGCTCCGCGCACCAGCCGATCCGCGTTGCGGGCTCGGTGCATGCCAAGGGCGGCGTCAGGCGCGCCGTCGAAATCCTCAAGCGGACCGACATCGAGTTCGATCTGCGCGATCTGGCCGAAGCCGTGATGGCCATGCCGCCGCTCGAAGGCGAGGCGATTTCCGAGTTCGATTTCAACGACGCCAGTGCCGGCAGGGGGGCGGTCCCGGAACTGTTCGGGCGTCGGATCCGCGAGGGCGGCGTCGACGGCACGACCCGGTTCGACGCGCTGTCTCGGGTCATCGGCTATTGGATCCGGCGTTGCCGCGAGGGGCACGTCACCCCGGCGCAAGCTTGGGACGAGATCGTCGCCTACAACGAGGCCAGGATCGATCCGCCTTGGCCCCTCGACAAGCTCCAGCATGAAGCCGAACGGCTTTGGAAGCGGGATGCCGAGCGCGGTGGGGGATCGCCCGGAACCCCAGGCGACGTGCCCGGCGACGGCGGTCCCGACGATGAAGCTCCGCCGCCGCAATTCACCGAGGATGCGCTCGCCCTCGAGTTCACGCGCCGATACGGCGAGGATTGGCGGTTCGTGGCGGCCTGGGGGCAATGGCTCGTCTGGACCGGAACCTACTGGCGTCATGAGACCACGTTGATGGGCCTGCATCTCTCCCGGCTGGTGTGCCGGGAGGCGGCCGGGCGCTGCACGCGCGCCCGCCTCGCGGCGAAGCTCGCCAGTGCCGCCACGGTGGCAGCGGTCGAACGACTGGCCCGGGCGGATCGGCGGCATGCCGCGACGGCCGAGGAGTGGGATCGCAACCCTTGGGCGCTCAACACGCCGGGCGGGATCGTCGATCTGCGCTCGGGCGCTCGGCGCGATCACGATCGGGCGGATCGGATGACCCGGATCTCGGGCGCGACTCCCGAGGGTGATTGCCCCACGTGGAAGGAGTTCCTGGCGACCGTCACCAACAACGACGCCGAGCTGCAGGCTTACCTGAAGCGCATGGTCGGCTATTCGCTGACCGGTCTCACGATCGAACACGCGCTGTTCTTCCTCTACGGGACCGGCGCCAACGGCAAGTCGGTCTTCTGCAACGTGGTCGCCGCCATCCATGGCGACTACGCGACGACCGCACCCATGGACATGTTCATGGCCACGACCGGCGAGCGGCATCCGACCGATCTCGCGGGGCTTCGCGGCGCGCGCTTTGTGTCCGCCGTCGAGACCGAGCAGGGGCGACGCTGGGCTGAGAGCAAATTGAAGCTCATGACCGGCAGCGATCCGATCAAGGCGCGCTTCATGCGGCAGGACTTCTTCGAGTTCATGCCGCAATTCAAGCTCGTCATCGCCGGCAACCATAAGCCCGCCATCCGCAACATCGACGAGGCCATGCGACGGCGCTTTCACATGGTGCCGTTCACCGTGACCATCCCACCGGCCAAGCGCGACAAGACGCTCACCGACCGGCTGCTGGCCGAGCGCAACGGCATCCTCGCTTGGGCGATCTAGGGTTGTCTTGAATGGCAGCGCATCGGGTTGAAGCCGCCGGCGGCGGTGCAAGCGGCGACCGACGAATACTTCGACGACGAGGACGCCATCGGGCGGTGGATGGCGGATGCCTGCGTCACCGGCCCGGGCTGCACAGAACTGGTCGCCACGCTCTACGGCGCCTGGAAGGTGTGGGCGGAAGCGGCCGGCGAATATGTCGGCTCGATCCGCCGCTTCTCGGAAAACCTGACCACCCGTGGCTTCGAGAAATGGCGCGAGCCCGTGAGTACCCAGAGGGGATTTCGCGGCATTGCGCTCAAGGCCGCAAGTCGATCCACCACCGATATGGAGTTCTGACTACGATGCAGCCCCTGCAAACGCTCAAAAATACCCGCCTGACAGATCTGACAGATCGACCCCTTATAGACGTCACGCGCGCGCGTGCGCGCACGATATACGGTGCAAACCGTTTCATCTGTCAGATCTGTCAGGAGCCCCGAATCCGGCCTGCCCGTGCTGCTGGCCCTCGACCTCGGCTCGACCCTCGGCTGGGCGGTGCGGTTGCCCGATGGCGCCATCACGAGCGGCACCGTCGAGTTCCGGCCCGGCCGCTTCGAGGGCGGCGGCATGGCGTGGCTGCGCTTCCGCAACTGGCTCGATGGCATGGTGCGCACGGTGGGCTCGATCCAGACCGTGTTCTTCGAGGAGGTCCGCCGTCACGCCGGCACGGGTGCGGCCCATGTCTATGGCGGCTTCGTCGCCCATCTGACCGCGTGGTGCGAGCACCAGGGCGTGCCCTATCGCGGCGTCCCGGTCGGCACCATCAAGCGCTCGGCGACCGGCAAGGGCAATGCGCCCAAGGACGCGGTGATCGCCGCGATGCGAGCGCTTGGGTTCTCGCCCGCCGACGACAACGAAGCCGATGCGCTGGCGCTGCTCGACTGGGCGATCCGCGAGGCGGAGGTCGGCCGATGAAGGCGGACGCATTCTTTAAACAGGCGGCGATCGTCGTCGGCGAACGTGGCGACGACTACGGCCCGGCATCGGCCCTGTTCGAGCGCATCGCCAAGCGCTGGACGCTGACCCTCGGCTATCCCGTGACGGCAGCGCAGGTCGCACTTTGCATGATCGACCTGAAGGTCGCCCGGCTCACCGACAATCCCCGGCATTTCGACAGCGCGCTCGACGTCGCTGGCTATGCCGCCCTGCTGACGGAGGTGACGACATGCACGAAGTGAAGTGGACCCCGAGCTTGGTCGAAGAGCGGTTGGCAGAAGCAGCGGATGTCTTGAAGCGGCTGCCCGAGGTGAAGGTGCGCGGCTATTTCAACACCTGGCCGCGCATGGTCGACGAGTTCAGCGATCTGGTCGGCCAGGAGCCGCCCAAGATGCGACGCCCTTGGCCGCAGCCGGCAGCCATCACGCGGATGGAGGAGACGCTGAGCTGGACCTTCGGTCTCGATCCGGTCGATGCGAAGATCGTCTGGCTGCGCGCCGGCGGCGATCGCTGGAAGACGATCTGCTGGAAGGTCGGTCTTGCGCGGGCGGCCGCCAACGAGCACTGGCTCTACGCGCTCTGCGTCATCGCATGGCAGCTCAATGGCAAGCAGCATCGGCGCAACGTCTCCAAGCGCCGCGTCATCGATGAAACGCGGGCCGCTCTCGGGTGAGGCGCCCTTCGTAAAGCGTCTGCTAGACCCATCCTATTCGGTCAGAATCGCGGAAAATGGCTATTCTTGGGTCTAGATCGGGAGAATCGGGTGGCGGAAGCGGATGCCGAGCAGCGTCCGAACCTTTCTTTACGGCCCTTCACAATTAAACGAAATGGCGCTATCCTTTACTAGCGACGACGGCTTATTAAAGGATAGCAAGAACATGAAAGGAACATCAGGCGGGCGGCTTGGAGAATACGTCGAAACCTCGGCTGGCGGGGAAAAAGTGCGCGCCTTTGTGCCAGCCCCTTTGCCCCCTGTGCCCCCGCTGGATTTCAGTCAGTTCATTTCGCTCTACGACCGTGCGCGCGGGGCGGTCGGGCGGCTCGATGGCGTCACCACGATCCTGCCGTCGACCCCCTTGTTCCTGTTCATGTACGTCCGCAAGGAAGCGTTGCTCTCTTCGCAGATCGAGGGGACCCAATCGTCTCTATCCGACCTGCTGTTGTTCGAGAACGACGAGATTCCGCACGTCCCGATCGATGACGTGACGGAGGTGTCGAATTACGTTGCGGCCATCGACCACGGCATGCGGCGCATGCGAGACGGATTTCCACTGTCGCTGCGTCTTCTGCGCGAGATGCACGAGATCCTGTTGAAGTCCGGTCGTGGTGCGAGCAAGCAACCTGGGGAATTTCGCCGGTCACAGAACTGGATCGGGGGGACGAGGCCGGGCAACGCTCTGTTCGTGCCACCACCACCAAATCGCCTCGACGAATGCCTCGGTTCATTCGAAAAATTTCTGCACACCGAGGATCAATCGATGCCGCCGCTTATTCGCGCCGGCCTTGCACATGTACAGTTCGAGACGATCCATCCATTCCTTGACGGGAACGGACGGCTTGGTCGTCTGCTGATCACGCTGATGCTTTGCGACGCTGGAGCACTGCGTGAACCGATCCTGTACCTGAGCCTTTTCTTCAAGAGCAGGCGAGATGACTACTATCGCCTGCTGCAGGAGGTGCGGCAGGCGGGTGGCTGGGAAGCATGGATGGAGTTCTTCCTGACCGGCGTCGCCGAGACTGCTGAACAAGCGGCAGACACGGCACGCGAACTGATGGCGCTATTTGAAGCTGACCGTCTGACCATTCGCAAACTCGGGCGCGCCGCGACCTCGGCCCTGCGGGTCCATGACTTGATTCAAAAACGTCCGATGGTGACAATCCAATCCGCATCGAAGGAACTGAATCTGTCAGTGCCTACGGTCGGCAAAGCGCTCGATTTGATGGTCTCGGCGGATATCGTCCGGGAGACCACTGGGAAGCAACGCGGCAGACTCTTCGCCTACTCGAAGTACCTGGCTCTTCTCGATAAAGGGACAGAGCCGCTACCCGCATGAATGTCGACCAATGCGGATCATCACGATCACGATCACGATCACGATGACGATGATCATCGTCATCAGCATCAGCACCAGCAGGGCATCTTCGATCTGTGCGTGTCGCAGCGAAAAGCGTCTGCCAGACACTTTCCCATCGGACAGATTCGCCGAATTGGGCTAGCTTTGGCGGCAAGATCGGGAGAGGCGCGCGCAAGCGCATCGATGCTCCCCTAAGGCCCGGGTCCTTCCTGGCCGATATCTGATGCTGGCGGCAGTGGCGCGGAAGTTCGCTACCGACTGCCCCGAAATCCGAGTTACCAGTTACCACGGCCCCGGCGCGATCAGCCGCTTCAAGCCTTTGATATGGCGCGACCTTGCGGGCAAGCGGGACTGGTAACTCGATCCGGTAACCGGCAAGCCCGGTTACCGCCCCGACCATCGAACCCCTGGTAACGCCATCCCGTCATGCAACCTCGCTTGCCCGACAGCGTCGAGCATTGGCCGCTCGACCGCCTGCGTGCCTATGCGCGCAATCCGCGCACGCATTCCGACGCGCAGGTCGCCCAGATCGCGGCCAGCATCGTCGAATTCGGCTGGACCAACCCGGTCCTGGTCGCGGGCGACGGGACGGTGATTGCCGGCCATGGCCGCCTGGATGCCGCGCGGCGTCTCGGCTTGAGCATGGTCCCCGTGCTCGATCATCTCAGCGAGGCGCAGCGCCGAGCCTATGTGATCGCCGACAACAAGCTGGCGCTGAACGCGGGCTGGAACGATGAATTGCTCGCCGCCGAGCTGCACGCGCTGACCGGCGAAGGATTCAATCTCGAACTCACCGGCTTCGACGAAACCGAACTCGATCGCCTGATGGCGCCGCTCGACGACGATGCTGGTGCTGGCGGCGATGCTACAGACGCTGCCGACGAGGCGCCCGAGCCGCCCCGCAATCCGGTCAGCCGATCGGGTGATCTCTGGCGCATGGGCGAGCACCGCCTGCTTTGCGGCGACAGCACGGACGGTGCTGCGATCGCGCGGCTCATGGAAAGCGAGCGCGCCGCACTGCTCTTCACAAGCCCGCCCTATGGCAATCAGCGCAACTACACGACCGGCGGCATCGGCGATTGGGAAGCCTTGATGCGCGGCGTGTTCGGTCGGCTCGACGAAGTCATGGCGCAAGACGGCCAGGTCCTGGTCAATCTCGGCATGATCCATCGCGACAACGAGTGGCAGCCCTATTGGAATGGCTGGCTTGACTGGATGCGCGCGTCCGGATGGCGACGCTTCGGCTTCTACGTCTGGGATCAGGGTCCGGGATTGCCCGGCGACTGGAATGGCCGCCTTGCACCTGCCTTCGAGCTGCTCTTTCACTTCAATCGGCAAACGCGCAAGCCGAACAAGATCGTGCCCTGCAAATGGGCCGGCCACATCAACGACAGCCATGGCGGCATGCGCGGCAAGGACGGAACGGTCGGCGAATGGACCCATGCCGGCCAGGGCGTCCAGGAAACCCGTATCCCCGACAATGTCCTGCGCATCACTCGGCACAAGGCGCGCGGCATCGAGACCGAGCACCCGGCGGTATTCCCCGTGGCACTGCCTGAGTTCGTGATGAACACCTACTGCGACCAGAACGACATCGTCTTCGAGCCGTTTGCCGGATCCGGCACGACGCTTGTCGCAGGCGAGCGCGCGGGACGCCGCGTGCGTGCGATCGAGTTGGCGCCCGAATATGTCGACGTCGCCTTACTGCGTTGGCGTCAGCTTTTCCCGGCTTCCGCCATCGTCCTCGACGGCGATGGGCAATCGTTCGAAGCGGTCGCGGCCGAACGGGGCATCGAGATCGACGATGCGGCGTGACCAGATCCAGATCGAGCTATGGCCCCTGGACCGGCTGCTGCCCTATGCGGCCAACGCCCGAACGCATCCGGATGAGCAGGTTGCGCAGATCGCGGGATCGATCGCGGAATTTGGCTTCAACGTCCCCTGCCTCGTCGACGAGCGCGGGGTGCTGGTTGCCGGTCATGGCCGCCTGCTCGCTGCCCAGCGTCTCGGACTTTCACAGGTCCCGGTCATTCGACTCGACCATCTGACCGACGCGCAGGCGCGTGCCTATCGCATCGCCGACAATCAGATCGCGCTCAATTCCGGATGGGACGATGCGCTGTTGTCGGTCGAGGTTGCGCGGCTCAAGGAAGATGGGGTCGATCTGGAACTTCTCGGTTTCCCCGAGGATGAGCTTGATCGGCTGCTCGCTGGGCTGGATGGTGAGAAGGGCGGCAACGAGGACGAGGATGTCGTCCCGGAGCCGCCGGTCACGCCGATCTCACGGCCCGGCGATCTCTGGATCCTCGGGCGTCATCGTCTCCTTTGCGGCGATGCGACGCGTGCGGCGGATGTCGCGCGCCTCCTTCGCGATGTTCGTCCGCATCTGATGGTCACTGACCCGCCCTACGGCGTCGATTACGACCCGTCCTGGCGCAACGATGCTGGCGTGTCGGCGACGACGCGCACCGGTCGGGTGTCGAACGACGATCGTGCGGACTGGCGGGAGGCTTGGGCGCTCTTCCCCGGCGATGTCGCCTATGTCTGGCACGCTGGTGTTCACGCGCGGACGGTCGCCGAAAGTCTCGACGCGAGCGGGTTTCCGATCCGCTCGCAGATCATCTGGTCGAAGTCGCGCTTTGTGCTCGGTCGCGGCGACTATCACTGGCAGCACGAGCCCTGTTTCTACGCGGTGCGGAAGGGCGCGACCGGCCATTGGCAAGGTGCGCGGGATCAATCGACGGTCTGGATGATCGGCGGTGGCGGTGACGAGGATGCGGCGACCGTCCACGGCACGCAGAAGCCGGTCGAATGCATGCGTCGCCCCATGATCAACAACAGCGAACGCGGGGATGCGGTCTATGAGCCTTTTGCCGGTAGCGGCACGACGCTCATCGCGGCGGAGAGCATCGAGCGCCGCTGCTTCGCGATGGAGATCGATCCGCGATATTGCGATGTGATCATCGAGCGCTGGCAATCCTTCACCGGCGCCAAGGCGAAACTCGAGACCGATGGTCGGTCCTTCGAAGATGTACGAACCGAGCGCGGCCCATGAACAAGCAATCCCGAAGCATGTCGCTGGTCGAATCGATCGCGAATGTCGTGATCGGCTTTGGCATCGCGGTGCTGACGCAGATCGCGGTCTTCCCGATCTTCGGTCTGCATGTGTCGCTCGCCGACAATCTGGTCATCGGCTTGATCTTCACGGCAGTGTCGATTGCCCGGTCCTTTGCGCTGCGCCGCGTGTTCGAGGAATTCCGGGTGCGCGCCGAACGCAAAAGCGCCGTCAGGCTTTGATGCCCGACGGCGCTGATGTTTATGGCGATCAGGCGATCCGATAGACCCGACCGCGCCCTTCGATTTTCTCCGACGTCACGTCGAGACCGAGTTTCTTCTTTAGGGCGCCGGCAATCGCACCCCGGACCGTGTGGGCTTGCCAGTCGAATGCCGCGACGATCTCCTCGATGCTGGCGCCCTCGGGGCGCTTGAGCATCTCGATGAGCTTGGCCTGCTTGCTGTCTCCGCGCGTGCGCGGCGCCTGATCGGTCTTCTGCGCTCGGGTTTCGATCCTGGCCGTGACGATGCCTTGCTCGGCTGGGGTGCCGCCCACCAGTCCGCCATCGTCGATGGCGGCAGCATGGCGTCCCTCGGTGGCGGGATCCGTCTCGGGCTCGATACCAAGTTCGTCATAGGCGGCGCGCGACGCTTGTAGCGTCAGCGGCGCGCCATCGTCGTAGCGCCAGACGGTATCGTCTGCGCGGCCAGGGACTTCTTCGAGAAATCCCTTGGTGAGGAGGCTCTTCAGGACGTTGCCGACGGCATTGCCCTTGAGTTTCAGGGTAACCGGGAAGACGCAGCCATCCGGGCGTTGGCAGGCGGTCGAAAGAACGACGAGTTGGGAATCGGAAAGTTTCGCCATGGTGTGGGCTCCTTGCTTGGCGAGCCGCGACCATCGCGGCCCTCCTACGAGCCCAAGCCCCGCCGGCCTGGCCGGTCGGGGCAGGAGCGGGGCGGGGAGCCGTCTATTCGGCGTGTTCGCCTTCCTTGAACGCGCTGTCGGTGATGCGCTTCAGAAGCTCGGCGTAATGGGCGAGCGTCCCGACATGGCCCCAATTGATGTCGTCGGGTGCGTAGTCGAAATGGTCGTCGCTCAGGGTCTTTAGCCGGTCGAGCATCGCGTCGATTTCGGCCTTGCGGGCGATGAAGGCGTCGAGGGCAGTTTGCTTAAGCGGGGGCTTGGTCATGGCGCTCTCCGTTCCTTGATGGTGACGCCATACACGCGCTGCTGTGGCCCGGAGCCAAGCTCTTAAGCGCATGATTTGATTGCTTTCTTCGAGCCGGGACGATCATGGGATTATCAATCCGCGCCTATGCCCGGCATCGCGGCGTGAGCCACGTCGCAGTGCTGCGTGCCGCCAAGGCCGGGCGGGTACCCCTGGAAGCGGACGGTACGATCGACCCGGCCAAGGCCGACATTGCCTGGGAGCGTTCGACCGATCCCGGACGGTCCAAGGCCAAGCCCGAGAAGCTCAAGCCCGTGGCCGAAGCGGCCATGGGATCGGTCCGGGAGACCCTCAAAGAGCAGGGCCTGCCGGCGAGCGGCAACGTGACCTTCGTCCAGGCGCGGACTGCGCATGAGATCGCCAAGGCGCATCTCGCGCGCCTTCGGCTCCAGCGCATGAAGGGCGAACTGATCGACCGGGCGCGCGCGACCGCACTTGTCTTCCGCATGGCGCGTGAGGAGCGGGACACCTGGGTCAATTGGCCCGCCCGTGTCGCCGCGCTGATCGCGGCCGAGCTTGGCGTGGAGGCGCATCCGATGCAGAAGGCTTTAGAGACACATGTCCGCGCCCACCTCGCCGAACTTGCCGAGGTCCGACCAGAGTTCCGTTGATCTGTTCGGCTTCGAGGGTGCTGAAGAGCTATGGCAATCCTGGCGCGACGGTCTCACCCCGGATCCGCTGCTCACTGTTTCCGAATGGGCGGATAAGCATCGCTTTCTGAGCCCGCGCGCATCGGCCGAACCGGGGCGCTATCGAACTGACCGGACTCCCTATATGCGTGCGATCATGGACGCGCTGTCGCCGTCGCACCCCGCTCGGCGCATCGTGTTCATGAAGGCAGCACAGGTCGGGGCGACCGAGGCCGGCAATAACTGGATCGGCTATGTCATCCATCATGCGCCGGGTCCAATGCTCTCGGTGCAGCCTACCGTCGAGCTTGCCAAGCGCTTCTCGCGCCAGCGCATCGAACCGTTGATCGCGGAAAGCCCGGCCCTGCGGGAGCGCGTCAAACCGGCGCGCGCGCGGGACGCCGGCAACACGGTCCTATCGAAGGAGTTTCCGGCTGGTCTTCTGGTAATCACCGGTGCGAACAGCGCGGTCGGCCTGCGCTCGATGCCGGCGCGCTATCTCTTTCTCGACGAGGTCGACGCCTATCCGCCCTCGGCCGACGAGGAAGGCGATCCGGTCGCACTCGCGGAGGCGCGCACGCGCACCTTCTCGTGGCGATCGAAGGTGTTTCTCGCTTCGACGCCGACGATCCATGGCGTGTCGCGGATCGAGCGGGAGTTCGAGGCATCCGATCAGCAACGCTTCTTCGTGCCGTGCCCGCATTGCCAGCATCGGCAGTGGCTGCGCTTCGAGCGGCTGCGCTGGGAGAAGGGAAAACCCGATACCGCGCATTACCAATGCGAAGCCTGCGACGGCGAGATCGAAGAGCACCACAAGATCGAGATGCTCCATGCCGGCGATTGGCGACCGACGGCGGAAGCCTCCGATCCCGGCACGATCGGGTTTCATCTGTCGGCGCTCTACTCGCCGGTCGGCTGGATGAGCTGGGCGATGATCGCGCGCATGTGGGAAGCGTCGCTGGCGACCGATGAAGCCAAGCGCAGTTTCAAGAACGGCGTGTTGGGCGAGATCTGGATCGAAACCGGCGAAGCGTCCGATTGGCAGCGTCTCTATGAGCGCCGCGAGGACTGGCAGATCGGCACCGTGCCGAGCGGCGGTCTGTTCCTGACCGCAGGCGCCGACGTCCAGAAGGACCGGATCGAGGTCTCGGTCTGGGCCTGGGGACGGGGACTGACCAGCTGGTTCGTCGACCATATCGTCATCGATGGCGGGCCGGAGCATGCCGAGACTTGGGGGCAGCTCTCAGGCCTCCTCGATCGGACCTGGCCGCATGCCCATGGCGCCCGGCTTGGCCTCGCGAAACTTGGCATCGATAGCGGCTACGAGTCGCCGGCCGTCTATGCCTGGGCACGATCGGCGGGCCATGCGCAGGTCGCACCCCTGAAGGGTGTCGAAGGCTTCAACCGGGCCGCACCCGTCGTGGGCCCAAGTTTCGTGGACGTCACGGAAGCCGGCCGCAAGCTGCGGCGCGGCGCTCGTCTCTGGACGGTCGCGGTGGCGACGTTCAAAAGCGAGACCTATCGGCATCTGCGGCTCATGCGCCCGACCGACGAGGAAATCGCCGAGGGCGCGCAATATCCGGCGGGCTTCGTGCATCTGCCGCGCGGGCTCGAAGCGTAGTGGGTGAAGCAGCTCGTCGCCGAGCAACTCGTGAGCGTGAAGACCCGTCGGGGATTCCAGCGGCTCGAATGGCAGAAGCTTCGCGAACGCAACGAAGTTCTCGACTGCCGGGTCTACGCCCGGGCGGCCGCCTGGATTGCGGGTGCGGATCGCTGGACCGATGAGAAATGGCGCGATCTGGAAGATCAGGTCGGACCGGCGCCTGAAGGAATCGTCGATGTGAAACCCGACGCCGCGATCGCAGCCGGTGTGCTGGCGCGTGCGCCCGTTGCCGGCGGTAAACGCCGATCCGACTGGCTCTCGGGCGTGGATAAAGGATGGTTGCGATGAGCTGGACCAATGCGGAACTCGATGCGCTGCGACGCGCCTACGCGTCTGGCACGTTGCGGGTCAGTTACGACGGCAAGACCGTCGAGTACGGCTCCGCCGCCGACCTCTTGTCGCGGATCCGCACGATCGAGCGTGAAATCGCCGGGGGTGCCGAAAACCGTCCACCCGATGGATGGCGCGCGGCCGGAACATCGGCCGACAGCGAGATCGCCGTCGCGGGCGGGTTGCTCCGCGACCGCATGCGCGATCTCGTGCGCAACAATCCGCATGCCGCCAAGGCGGTATCGGTTTTGGTCAACAACATCATCGGCTCAGGCATCATTGCCCGTGCCGTAAGCGGGAACGACAAGCTCGACGCGCAGGTCAATGCGCTCTGGGAGGCATGGTCGGCGCGCTGCGATGCCGACGGCCAGCTCGACTTTCTCGGTCTGCAAACCCTGGCCTGTCGGCAGATGATCGAAGCAGGCGAAGTGCTGCTGCGTCGCCGCCCGCGTCGTGCGAATGACGGACTGGACGTGCCGCTGCAGCTGCAGTTGCTCGAAGCCGACATGCTCGACGCCGGGCGCAATGGCGATCTCGCGGACGGTGGTCGTGTCGTTCAGGGGATCGAGTTCTCAAGCCTCGGACAGCGGCGTGCCTTCTGGCTTTTCGCGCAGCACCCGGGCGACAGCGTGGTCACGACGCGGCGGCGTCTCGACAGTCTCGCGATCCCGGCGACTGACATCGTGCATCTATACGAGAAGCAGCGCGCCCAAGTACGTGGCGTGCCATGGGGCACGCCGGTCATGCGGGCACTGCGCGATCTTGACGACTGGACGCAAGCCGAGCTGGTTCGCAAGAAGACCGAAGCCTGCGTGGTCGGCATCGTGCTTGGCGCCGACGAGGCCGAGCAGGGAATAGCACCGTCCGTGGTGGACGCCGACGGCAATCGCGTAGAGCAATTCGAGCCCGGCCTCATCGCCTATGCGCGCGGCGGTAAGGATATCCGCTTCAATCAGCCGGCAACGACGGCCGGCGTGGCGGAATGGCTACGCGCCCAGCTGCACATCGTGGCGGCAGGCTTTCGCATGCCCTACGAGCTGCTGACCGGCGATCTCAGTCAGGTCAACTATTCGTCAATCCGGGCGGGGCTCGTCGAGTTCCGCCGCCTGATCGATGCGGTCCAGTGGCAGATCGTCATTCCGATGCTCTGCCAGCCCACTTGGGACTGGTTCACCGAACAGGCCTGGGCGGCCGGCAAGCTCCCGCAGCCGCGCATCCCGGTCGAATGGTCGCCGCCGCGTTTTGAAGCGGTCGATCCGTTGAAGGATGCCATGGCCGACCTTCTGGCGATGCGGTCCGGCACCATGACGTTGGCACAAGCGATCGCCCGGCAAGGTCACAATCCCGATGCGGTGCTGGCCGAAATCGCCGCGATGAACGCCAAGATCGATGCGCTCGGACTGATTTTCGACAGCGACCCGCGCCGGGTCACCAAGACCGGCGTGATGCAGCCCGACCCAGGGCTCACCTCACCGTAAGGACGACAATATGCATGGCACGATCGAATTGCCGGCGATGCGCCGGGCAGCCGACCTGTTGCCGGCCACGCTCGACGAGCAGGATCGCTCGATCGAGGTGGTCTGGTCGACGGGCGCAAGGGTACGGCGGCAGCCGCTATTCGGCGAACCGTTCGACGAAGAACTCAGTATGGACCCCGGCAGCGTGCGGCTCGAACGGCTCAATGCCGGGGGGCCGCTGCTCAAAGTTCATGATCTCCGCACACTCGACAGCGTCATCGGCTCCGTCGTGCCGGGGACTGCCAGGATCGATAGCGGTCGGGGCATTGCCCGGGTCCGCTTCAGCGAGCGCGACGATGTCGAGCCGATCTGGGCCGATGTGCGGGCGGGCCATCTGCGCGCCGTCTCCATTGGCTATCAGGTCCATCGCTTCGAGGTCAGCCGACCCGCCAATGCGCCAGAGGTCTGGCGCGCGGTCGACTGGACACCTTTCGAGATTTCCGCGGTCCCGGTCGGGGCCGATCCGGCGGCCGGCTTCCGTTCGGTTGACCCGCTGATCCCCTGCGTCGTGGACCGGGACGACGCTCCCCAACAGATGAGGACTCCCATGGAAGAAACCAACGTGACCCCCACGCCGGCGCAGACGGCACCCGAGCCGATCACCCGTGCGGCCGATCCCCAGCCCGATACGCAGGCGCTCATCGCCAATGCCCAGACGGCGGAGCGCGAGCGGGTCGGCACCATCTACGATCTCGCAAGCCGCCTCGGTCTGGAGCGCAGTCTCGCCGAGGACCTGGTCGGTCGCGGGGTCGCCATCGACGAAGCCCGCCGCGTCATTCTCGACAAGGTGGCGGACACCGCCGAGAAGACGCGGACCTTCCCGCATGTTTCGGTTCCGCTCGGCGGGCGTGACGAGCGGCTGACCCGGCGCGAGGCAGTCGCCAATGCGCTGCTGCATCGCTACAGCCCGACGCTGTTCGGCTTGAGCGATCCCGCGCGCGAATATCGCGGCATGACGCTCCTGGAGTTGTCGCGGGAGTTTCTTGCCTCGGCTGGCGTCAATGTGCGCGGCATGTCGCGCGACGAAATCGCCACGCGAGCTTTGCACTCGACCTCCGACTTCCCGGAAGTGCTGTCTGCCGTCACCAACAAGACGCTGCGCCAGGCGTATGACGTCTATCCGCGCACCTTCGTGCCGTTCTGCCGTCAGGTGCTCGCGACCGACTTCAAGGCGATGAACCGGGTCCAGCTCGGCGAAGCGCCGCAGCTGCTGAAGGTGAGCGAGGGCGGCGAGTTCAAGCGCGGCACCATCTCGGAGTCGAAGGAGAGCTATCGCATCGAGACCTATGGCCGCGTGGTCGCCATCACGCGTCAGGTCCTGATCAACGATGATCTCGACGCCTTCACGCGCATTCCCGCGATGTACGGCACGGCGATCGCCACGCTCGAAAGCGATGTGGTCTGGGGCATCATCACGACCAATGCCGCCATGGCCGATGGCGTGGCGCTGTTCCATGCGACTCACAAGAACCTCGCCGGTACGGGTACTGCTCTCAGTGTGGCGGCGGTCGGCGAAGGCCGCGCCTCGATGGCCAAGCAGACCGGCCTCGACAAGAAAACGGTTCTGACCATCCGTCCGAGCTATCTGGTGGTGCCGGCCGCACTCGAACTCGCGGCCGAGCAGCTCATCGCTCAGAACCTCGTCCCGGCGAAGACCGGGGATGTGGTGCCGCAATCGATCCGCACGCTGACGCCGATCTCCGAACCGCGTCTCGATGCCGTCAGCACCGGAGCTTGGTTCCTGGCAGCAAACCCCGCGCAAATCGACACCATCGAGTTTGCTTATCTCGAAGGTCAGCAGGGCGCCTATATCGAGACCCGCAACGGCTTCGATGTCGATGGCGTCGAGATCAAGTGCCGCCTCGATTTCGGTGCGAAGGCGATCGACTGGCGCGGCCTCTACAAGAACCCCGGCGCGTAAGGCGCACGTTTCACACAATCATCCTGACAAGAAGGGGCGGCCCTGCGGCGGCAGCCGCAAATCCTTACGACTTGCCGCCCTTCGTTTTTTGGAGAGGAGTTTTCGATGAAGAACTATGTCCAGCCCGGAAAGACCATCACGCTTGCGGCACCCTATGCCGTGGCGGCCGGCGACGGCTTGCTGGTGGGCGCCATCTTCGGGGTGGCGACCGCCGCCGCCGGTAACGGCGAGGCCGTCGAGGCTGTCCTCGTCGGCGTGTTCGATCTCAAGAAGACCGCGTCGCAGGCCTGGGCTGTGGGCGACAAGGTCTATTGGGACAACACGGCCAAGGAAACGACCAAGACCGCCACCAGCAACACGCTGATCGGTGTCGCAGTCGATGCTGTCGGAAACGGTACTGGCGAGACCATCGGTCGGGTTCGCCTGAGCGCCAGCTTCTGACGAGCGGTCCTGAAGGAAGCCGAGACATGCCGCTCCCGGAAAAGCCCAGCGATCCGCCGGAGCTGCATTGGACGATCGACCGGCGCATTCCGCTCGCCCTCATCACCACGCTGCTCATCCAGTTTGGCGGCTTCATCTGGTGGTTCTCCTCGGTCGAGTCCCGGCTCACCGTCAAGGAGCAGCGGTTGGCGCGTGTCGAGCAGCGGCTCGACGACGACCAACGGACGATCTCGGCCATCGTCGAGCGACTGGCGCGTATCGAGGAGCGATCCAACGCCCAGCTGGAATTGCTGCGCCGGATCGATACCCGGCTGCAGGAGCGTCGGCCATGACGGTGTTCGATGCCGCACTGCTGACGCTCTTTGGCGATCCCAATCTGGCCGAAGACGCGCTCTGGCGTCCGGGCGACACGGGCGCGGGGCAGGCGATCCGGATCATTCGGGTGCAGCCCCAGCCGGTGGTCGATATCGGCGGTGCCAAGCTGGTGCAGGACGGCACGGTCTTCGACGTCCTAGCTGCTGTCGCACCGGCCATTGCTGAAAGGGACACGATCGAGGCAAACGGTCAGCTTTACCGCGTCCAGGCACCACCGATGCCGACGATGAATGGTCGGGTCTATCGGCTCGACGTGGTGGCGATATGAAACTCGATGTCCGCATCGATGGCGATCTTGCCAAGATTCTGGCCGGTGAGGTGCGCATTGCCGAAGCGGCCGTCACGGCTGCCGTGCGCAAGACCGGCGAGGGCCTGAAGTCCGATCTGCGCTCGCAGGTCATGGGTGCGGGCCTTGGTCGACGCCTCGCCAATGCCGTCCGGCTCAACATCTATCCAAATCGCGGGGAGAGCCTGAGCACGGCGGCGTGGGTTTTTGCCCGTCCCGGCAAGGGTGGACGCGGAGGTGCTGCCGACATCGTCGCAGTGTTCGAGGAAGGCACGTTGATCCGCCGCAGCGGCGGCCGGTACCTCGCCATCCCGACCGAGAATGTGCCGATGAAAGCTGGCGGCCGCCGCCGCATGACGCCCGACGACATCCAGAGCGCCACCAAATTCGGCGGCTTTGGACGCGATCTGGAACTCGTGCCGACCAATCGTCCGGGCGTCTTGCTCCTGGTCTTGCCGGTGGTGCGGGCGACGAGCGGCAAGCGGCTACGGCCCGCAACGGCGCGGCGCGTCAAGGCGGGACGAATTGTCGAATGGATGACGATGTTCATTCTCGTGCGCCAGGTCCAGATGCCACGGCTTCTGGATTGGCGGGGACCCGCAGAAGCCTGGGCTGGCCGGTTGCCCGATCAGGTGGTCAAGGAATGGGAGGCGCGGGACACCGCGAACCGGAATGGCCAGTAAGCGCGAAGAAGTGCTGCAGGCGCTGCTTGCCCGGCTGCAAACCGTGCCGCTGGTGAAGGTCGAACGGAACCGCCTGCGCCCCGAGCGGCTCCCGCCCGAGGGCCTGATCATCCTGCGCGATGGCGATGTCGGAGAGCCTGAAATCCTGCTCTCGCCCTTGAGCTATGTCTGGACCCACGCGGCGCGGATCGAAGCATTCTCGAGCGCGGGGGATCCCGATGGCCATCTCGACGATCTGCTCATGGCGATTGCCACGGCCCTCACGGCCGATCCGACGTTGGGCGGTCTTGTCGATCTCATCGATGTCGGCGCGCCGGATTTCGACGCGGCGGCGCCCGAGGGCGGCGCGGACGTCAAGGCGGCGATCGTGCCGGTGCGGCTCATCTACGAGACCGCGCATCCATTGAACTGAGTTCGTGGACATCCCGGTCACGCGGGATGTCCGACCCACACCATTCAAACTGAGAAAGGAGACCCGGCATGGCGCTCGGTTTCGGCGCGAATGCGCGTCTGCTTGCGGCCTTTGAAGCCACCTACGGAAGCCCGCCGACGGACAACTATCATCGTCTGGGCTTCTCCCGCTATGGCCTCTCGGCCCGCCAGCAGCTGATCGACAATGATTTGCTCGGCGAAGGCCGAGACCCGGCGCCGGCCGTGCTGGGCGCGCTCACCTGCGACGGCGAAGTCTCCGTCCCCTGCGATGCGCGACAGATCGGCTTTTGGCTGAAGGCTCTGCTGGGCGAACCGGCGACGACCGGGACAACCAATTTTACGCACACGTTCCAATCGGCGGCGTCCGTGATCCCGAGCCTCGCCTGTCAGGCCATCAATCCGGACGTGCCCTTACGCCGGACTCATTTTGGCGCGCGCGTCGATAGCTTCACGCTGCCACTGCGCCGGGATGGTCTCACCACGGCGACGATGTCGCTCATCGCGCAGGGCGAGAGTGCCGACAATGCCGATCGCGATCTGTCGCCGACGACCTATGCCCCGCTGCGGTTCGGCTCCTTCCAGGGTACCGTTCGTCGCGACGGTTCGGCACTGGGCCGCGTCGTCTCGGCCGAGATCGTCTACCGCAACGGGCTCGACCGCATCGAGACGATCCGCTCAGACGGTCTGATCGACAGCGTCGAGCCGACGGTCGCGGCGTGTACCGGCAATGTCGTCGTGCGCGTCGATGGCACGACGCTGATCGACGCAGCGATCGCCGGCACGCCGATGGAACTCGAGTTCGGCTATGTGCGTGACGCCAATACGAGCCTGATCTTCACCGTGCATGAGGCGGTGCTGTCGCGGCCCTCGGTACCGATCGAAGGCCCAGCGGGGATTCAGGTCACCTTCGAGTTTCGCGGCGCCAAGGATCCCACGCTCGGCCGCATGCTTACCGCCATCCTCAAAAACGACATCGCCGCTTATGGAGCCACGCCATGATCCGCCTTGGTCTCAAATCCGAGCCCTATTGGCTCGACCTGCTGCCCGGCGTGCGGATCAAGGTCCGCCCCTTCGGCACAGCACTCTTCTTCGCCGCACAATCGGCCATGGTTCGGGTCGATACGAAAGGCGAGGAAGCCTCGGAAGTCATCGACGCCCTGCGCGGTGTCGCTTTCATCAAGGCGCTGGCGCGGCTCTCCATCCTCGAATGGGAGGGTGTGGCCGACGCGAAAGGCGAGCCCGCTCCGGTATCGCCGGACGCGGTCGATGCGTTGATGGAAATCTGGCAGGCGGCTGCCGCGTTCGAGCGCATCTACGCCCGCCCGATCTCGGAGATCGAAACCGAAAAAAACGGCTGAGCGCCCGCGCCGAATGGCATTTCGGCGGCGGGCCGGACTATTGCGCCGCTTGCCCCGAGCGCTGCCCGGAATGCCCCTATGACCGCGAAGTCCCGGCGACCGCCGAGGGCTGGGAGGTCTGGGATCTTTTGGAGCGCTGTGCGGGCCAGTTGCGCATGGGGCCGATGGGCCCGGTCGGGCTCGATTTTGGGGCCATGTTTCTCATGGCTGATGCGCTTGGCGTGAGCCGAGCCGCACTCGCCGAATTCCTGCCAGCCGCCGAAATCGGCCTGATGCGCGGCATCACCAAGCGAAGCGACAAGAAGGACGATGGCCAACCGTAACATCTCGGTCCGACTGCAGGTCGATGGCGGACGCTTCAAGGCCGAACTGGTCGAAGCGGGACGCACCGGCCAGCAGGCGCTGAAGTCTATCGAGACGGCGGCGCAGGAAGCGGGTGCGGCCCTCGAAAAGACCGGCGCCTCCGCGCAGAAGGCCGACCGGGAGCAGGAGAAGCTTGCCCGTTCCGCCGAGCGGTTGAAGCGGCAATATGCTCAAGGCTATCAGGCGACTCAGGAACAGGGCCGCGCCACCGATCTTTTGGGCAAAGGTCTGCTGACGCAGGCCGAGCATGCCAGCGTGCTCGAAGGCATCGGCCGGAAGTATCTGGTCGCCAACGCCAATGCCCGGACGTTTGGGCAGACCGTCGAGCAGCAGGGCCAGCGCACACGCATCACGGCCCAGCAGATGGCGCAGCTGCAGCCGCAGCTGAACGACATCTTCACGACCTTGACGACGGGCATGAGCCCGTTGACGATCGCACTTCAGCAGGGTCCGCAGATTACGCAGATCTTCGGCGGGATCGGCGCCACATTCCGCGCCATTCCGCCGGTGGCACTTGGCGCGGCGGCGGCTTTGGCGGCGGTTGGCATCCCGCTCGGCATCATTCTGTCGCGCGCCTTCGATCTCTCGGCACAATCGCGCACGTTCAACGTGGCCTTGGCCGCGATGGGCCGCCAGGGTCAGACGACCGCCGAGCAACTCGGCGAGCTGGTCGAAAAGCTGCGCGATGTCGGGGTAGCGCGCGATGAAGCCCGCACGGCCATCGCCACGCTGGTCCGCACGCCCAATCTATCGGCCGGCGAAATCCCCCGGCTTGCCAGCATGGCGCCGGATCTCGCAGCGGCGACGGGGACGACTGCGAGCGACGCGGCGCGCCAGCTCGCTGAATTCGCGACCGGTGGCTACGACGCCATCATCAAGCTCGATCGGGCGCTCAACGGCTTCCTGAACCCGTCGCAGCGCGAGAATATCCGCCTGCTTACGCAGCAGGGCGAGCGCACTCAAGCCTACCGGGTCGCGATCGACGCGCTGCAGGAGCGCATTCGCGGCCTCAACGACCAGGCGCTATCGCCGACCCAGAAGTCGCTCAACGAGATCGGTCGTGCCTGGGACCGGCTGGTCGACAGTCTCGCGCGGGGTGCGGTCGGGCGCGTCACGCTTCAGGTCGTCGAAGGGGCCATCTCGGGGGCGGCCAATCTGCTCGGCCCATCCCAGCCACGTGCGCGGGATCCTCTGGCTGAAGCCGAGGATGCGCTGCAGATGGCGGTCGAACGGCTTGACCGCTTCAATCGCGAGACTCGGCTCTATCGAGACCCCAATGCAGAAGTAGTCATTCCTGGCTTTGGCTATGGCTCGCCCAACGCCGTGCGCCTTCAGGTCCAGGAGCAAGTTGAAGCAGCGCGCGTAGAGCTGGACCGGCTACGGCAAGCAGGTGAACGGGCGCAAGCACAGGTGCAGGCTGCTGCAGCGGCACGCACCCCCGTCGCACCCGAGCCGATGCGGATTGGCGAAGAGACCGCGCGGCAGATCGCCGACCTCGAGCGGCGGCAGCGGGTCTATGACGCGACACCTGCGCGTCGCCCGATCATCGAAGCCGAAATCCAGGCCGAGACGATCGCGCGCGAGCGCAATCTCAATGCGCTGGAAGCCGAAGCCCTCAAACGGCGCATGGTCGTCGATGCCGCCGCCCAACAGCGCCAGCAATATCAGGACCAGACCCGCGAGCTGGACATCCAGTCCCGGGCGACGCTGGCCGTCGCCGACGCCTATGGGCAGGGGCAGGCCGCCGTCATCCGGGCGGAAGCCGCACGCCAGGCAGCACTGGAAGGCTATCGCAGCGGCGTCGATCAAGCCTCCCGCGCCGAGGAAATCCTGCGCGGCCGGGTGGTCGAAAGTGCCGAAGCGCAGGCCCGTGCCGCGTTTCAGGCGGAACTCGCGGCCCAGAGCGCGCGGCGTCTGGCCGAGGCGGAGGCACAGGGCACCGCCGCCGTTCAACGCGCCGAAATCGCCGAGCGGTCGCTCGCCGCGACCCGCGACGCCCGGGCTGCCTTGTCTCTTGCAACAGGGGCAGCCGAAGAGCGGCTCCGGGCATCGATCGAGGCGACGACGCGGGCCATCGAAGCGCAGGCCGCCGCCGAGCGCGAGGCACAGGCTGCGCGTCTCAGCGACCCCTCTCAGCGTCGGGCGGCGGAGCTCGCCATCGAGCGCGAGAAGCGCATGCAGTCCATGCGCGAGCGGTTGGGTGGGGTCGATAGCCAGATCCTCGAAGCCCAGGATTCGGCGGCGGCATTCAGGGAGCAGGCGCGCTACTTCAGCGAAATCCGCGATCAGGCCAAGAGCCTGTCGAGCGACATCTCGAACTTCCTCGTCGATGGCTTCGCCAACGCCGGCAAGGCGGGCAAAAGCGTCTTCAGCAATCTCGCCGAAGGCGCTGTCGGCTTGTTCCGGCGCATGGCGGCGCGGATCGCCGTGACCCTGATCGAGCAGAAATTCATCCTGCCGATCACGACCCAGATCGTTGGCGCCTTTCCGAGCCTGTTCGGCGTCGTCGCCCCGCAGGCGGCGGCTTCGGCAGGCGCTTCGGCGGCCGCCAGCGCGGGGCCGGGTTTCTTCGAGAGCATCGGCAACTGGTTTTCTGGTCTGTTCGGTGCGGGCCATGACGGTGCGCTGGTCGGGATCGCGCCCTCGCACACGCGCATGGTGGCGCTCGGCGCCTTCGCCGGCGCTGGACGTTTCCATGCCGGCGGCATGTTGGGCTTGCGGCCTGACGAGGTGCCCTTCCTGGGGCTGCGCGGCGAGGAGGTTCTGACACGTAACGATCCGCGTCACCGGTGGAACCTCGATCGTCGCGATCGGGTGCTGCCGCAGGCGTCCTCCAATGACGTGGCGGTGAATGTCTACGACATGCGCATCGGTCGCGACCAGCCGCCGGCCCGCACGGAGCAGCGGCGCGGTGCTGACGGCCGACGCGAGATCGCGGTCTTCATCGAGGACAAGATCGAAGAAGCCATCCGCAGGCTCGATCGCGCGCAGGGCGAGACCTATGGCTCGCGGCGCATGACCAAGCGGGTCTGATGCATGTCGAACCTCGTCTGGCCGAGCAGCCTGCCGCAGAGACCGACGGTCGGCGGCTATCAGGAGCGGTTTGCTGAGACCGTGCTTCGCACGGCGATGGATGCCGGCGCGGCCAAGCTGCGACGGCGGTTTACGGCGGCTCCGCGTCAGATCGAACTGACGTTTCGGATGACCGCAGCACAGGTCGCGGTGCTGCGGAGCTTCTATGAAGAAACCACCGCCGGCGACGCGCTGCCGTTCGACTGGGTGCATCCGCGCGAAGGCGGTGTTGCGGAGTACCGATTCATGGAGGCGCCCCGCGTCTCGGCAGCAACCGCCGTTCTTTTCTCGGTCTCGTTGAAACTGGAGCAGATGCCGTGAGGACGATTTCGCCTGCGGCGACGTGGGCCGGGCATGCCGATGCGACCGACAAGGTCTGGCTGGTGCTTCTGGAGATCAACGCGAGCGGGCTCAGTACGCCGATCCGCGTCGTCAACGACAATGTCGATGTCGTGCATCAGGGCTGGACCTTCATCGGCTATTCCTTCGAGGTCGATCTCCCGCCTGAAAGCCAGGACCGGCCGATGATCGCCCGGATCCGGATCGACAATACCGAGCGGCTGATCGTCGATGAGGTGCGCACCATCGCCGAGCCGCCGAGCGTCACGCTGCGAGTCGTGCTCGCCGACCAGCCCGATGTGATCGAGGTCGAATATGCCGGGATGCGGCTGCGCAACGTCACCTGGGACGCGGGCGAGATCTCCGGCGACCTCGTCTACGAAGACATTCTCTCCGAGCCGGTCTGCGAGCAGATGACGCCTGCGCGTTTTCCGGGAGCGTTTTGATGTCGGAGCTTCCCGATTGGGCCGGCATGTATGTCGGTCTGCCTTTCAAGGAGGGCGGGCGCGATCGGCAGGGCCTCGATTGCTATGGCCTGCTCCGCCTCGTGATCAACGAACGCTTCGGCGGCGCCGTCCCGAAATATGAGGGCATCGCTTACCAGCCAGGCCACGACCGCGATCTGCTTGCCGCCTTGATGGACGAGCGCATCCGGCTTTGGACACCTGTCCCCATGGGCAGCGAGAAACAAGGGGACGGCGTGCTGCTGCGCGTGATGGGCCGGCCCATCCATGTCGGTGTCGTCGTGGCGTCCGGCTGGATGCTCCACATCGAAAAAGATTGCGACAGCGTCCTCGAACGCTTCGATGCGGGCTCCCGCTGGGAGCGCCGCTTGCTCGGGTTCTACCGCCATGCCGCTTGATGGATTGCAGAGCGAGATGCCGATCCGCTGGACGCTGGTCGCGCGCCCGTTCTCGACCGAGCGGGAGGAGAGGTTTGCACCTGCGGGCTTGAGCCTCGCGCAGATGCTCGAAGCCTCCGACCTGCCGCAGCGCTACTGGCCCTACCTGCAAGTCTTCGTCGACGACGATGAAGTGCCGCGCCACTGGTGGGCACGGGTGCGCCCAAAGGTCAATGCGCGGCTCTTCGTGCGGGTCAACGCCATGGGCGGCGGCGGGGGCGGGGGTGGCAAGAACCCGCTCGCCATCATCGGCGCCATCGCGGTCATCGCCTTCGCGGCATGGGCAGCACCGGCTCTGACGGCAGCCCTGTTTGGCGTGGAAGTGGCGGCGGTCAACGCGGCCGGTGTGTTCACGGCCATGGGGCTCACCAAGTTGGTGATCGCGGGCGCCATCACCATGGTGGGCTCGCTTCTCGTCAATGCGATCGCCCCCACGCCGAGCCCTGCCATGCGCGGGACCGATGCCGCCGGTCTGTCGGCACCGGCTTATGCGATCACGGGGACGTCCAACCGGCTCAATCCCTATGGCGCGATCCCGCGCGTCTTCGGCCAGCGGCGTCTGTTCCCGGTTCTGGCGGCCAAGCCCTATACCGAGACGATCGGCAACGAGCGCTATATGCGGCTCCTGCTGCTGGTCGGCTATGGCCCCCTCAAGATCGAGGACATCCGCGTCGGGGCCACGCCGATCTCGGCCTTCGACGGCGCCGAGGTCGAAATCCGCGAGGGCTGGGAGAACGACGCACCGGTCACGCTCTATACCCAGCGTATCGAGGAAGACCCGCTTTCCATTGCTCTCACGGCGGCGGGCGGCTGGCGCACGATCACCTCGCGTCCGGGTGCGCGCGAGATCAGCCTCGATATCTCCTTCGATCGCGGGCTCGCCTTCTACAACGATCAGGGCGGGCGCTCGAACGCGACGGTCGAGTTCGACGCCGAGTATCGCGCGGTCGGGAACGATGCCTGGAGCGCCATCCCCTGGAAGTCGGGCGGCGATGCGGGCTTCGAGGCGGTCGGCAAGATCGCGATCACGGAGGCGTCGTCCTCGCCGGTGCGTCGTGGCGGGCGTTTCGACCTGCCGGAAGCCGGTCAGTATGAAGTGCGGCTGCGTCGAACGACGGCTGACGCGACCGGTCCGCGTCTGATCGACAGTTCGACGCTCTCGGCATTGCGCTCGATCACCAACGATCCACCGGTCACGATGAGCGGACTCGCCATGGTGGCGCTACGGCTCAAGGCCTATGAGCAGATCAACAACCAGCTGCAGCAGATCAGCTGCCTGACGTCGTCTTATCTCGAAGTTTGGGATGGCGCTTCCTGGTCCTGGCAGCTCTCGCGCAATCCCGCCTGGGCCTATTGCGACATCCTGCGCCGGCGCGCTACGGCATCCGCGACGGCAAGCATTCGGTCGTGCGCGATGTGCCGCAAAGCGTGCCGGTGTTGCACATCACGCCGCGCAACTCCTTCAACTACACCGGCCGCAAGCAGTTCATCGATCTGCCGCACGCGCTGAAAGTCCGCTTCGTCAATCCGGACAAGGATTGGCAGGAGGACGAGCGCATCGTCTATGCCGATGGCTATAGCGCTGCGAATGCCGAGCGCTTCGAGACCGTCGATATGATGGCCTGCATCCGTTCCGAGCAGGCGTGGCGGGAGGGGCGCTATCACCTCGCTGTCGGGCGGCTGCGTCCCGAGACCCATGAGATCTACCAGGATGTCGAGGCGCTGCGGGCGACCGATGGCGACCTCGTCATGTTCGCCCATGACGTCATCCTAGTCGGACTGGCATGGGGACGGGTCAAAGGCCTGATCGTCACGGACGACATGGTGACCGGCCTGCGGCTCGACGAGCTGGCCCCCATGGCGGCCGGCAAGACTTATGCGTTGCGGGTCCGGCGTGCCGACGGCGCTAGTCAGGTTCTGCCCCTGGTGACCGCACCGGGGGACAGCCGCGATGTCACTCTTGCGACGGCGCTGCCGGAAAGCCTGGCGCCGGAGCCGGGCGATCTGTTCCAGTTCGGGGAGGCGGGCCGCGAGGCCGCCCCCATGCTGGTGAAGGGCATCGAGCCGGGGCCGAACCTTTCGGCCAAGCTGATCCTGATCCCGGCCGCTCCCGGCGTGCATGAGGCCGACACCGGACCGATCCCACCCTTCGACAGCTACATCACGCGACCGGCGCAGATCGATTTGATCCGCCCGCCTGCGCCTGTCGTCTGGTCGGTGGTCTCGGATGAGACCGTGCTGGTGCGCGGACCCGATGGGCGATCCAGCCCGCATATCGTCGTGCGTCTCTATCCGCCGACGTCCGACGCTCTCAATCCACCAGACGGGATCGAAATCCGCTACCGCCAATCGGGCAGCAGCAGCCCTTGGTCTGCCGTGCCCACCCAGCCAGCCGATACGCTGGTGGTCGGCGTGCAGCCGGTCGAGGACGGCGTCACCTACGATCTACGCCTGCGCTTCGTCAGCCGCACCGGGATCGCGTCGGACTGGACGGAAATCGCCGGGCATCTGGTCGTGGGCCGAACGACACCCCCGCCGGCAGTCTTGGGCTTTGCCGCCGAGCGTCGCGCGGACGGGGTGCAGCTCAGTTGGGAGCCGGTCTCGGCGCTCGACCTCGTCGGCTACGAAATCCGCGATGGCGCCTCTTGGGATGCCGGGACGGTCGTCACCACCCGGCATCGTGGAACGACGCTGTTCGTTGCACTCGCTGACGCCGCCGAGCGCGTCTTCTACATCAAAGCAATCGACGAAGTGGGATTGCTGAGCCCGACGGCAGCGAGTGTCGCGGCTGCCGTCTCGCCACCGGATGGCGTGACGGCGTTCGATGTCGTGCCACAGGGCGATCACGTCCGGGCATCCTGGGAGCCCGTCGATGGCAGCGGTGTCGAATACGAGTTGCGGGCCGGGCTCACCTGGGGCACCGGGCGCTTCGTTGGCCGGGCGGCCGGCAACCATCTCGTCGCACTTTGGCCTATCCGAGACGCCACGGAAGAGACGTTCTGGATCAAGGCGGTGTCGCCCGCGGGCCTCTACAGCGACACGGCCGCCTATTCCACCACGCGGCTCGCACCACTCACCGGGCGCAACGCCATCCTGACCAGCGACCGCCAAGCGCTGAACTGGGCGGGCGTGACTCAGGGCATGGAAGTGATCGGGGGTAATCTTCTGGCGCTCGCGCGCACCGGCGGAGCCAACCTGCCGCGTGGCGAGTATGTCTTCCCGGTCGATCTCGGTCGGACGTGGCGGGCGCGCAACTGGCTGGAAGCGCGCATCGCTACGGTGCCGACCGATGACCTGACTTGGGATGTGGCCGCCTTCCGCTGGGACGACGCGGAAGCCGCGTCCGCCTGGCTGCCGCTGGGCGACGTCGATGGGGCAACGGTGCGCACGCAGATCGCGGTCGAGGCTTCGCTCGCCAATGACCTGATCGAAGGCTTCCGGCTGGCCGGCAACGTGATGGGCGTCAAAGGGACGTCGGCGACACAAGCCGCCAATCTTAGCTATGCGCCGGCGCGCTTCGATCAGGGATTGAAGGTCGGCGGTGGCACCAAGGCGGCGTGGCCGGTGAACATTCCCTCGGAGTTCTCGACCACCTTCGATGTTCGGCTCGACACGCTGCTCGACGAGCCGATCGTCTATCTCGCGCTCACGGGTACAGCCGGAACCCTGCGCCTGATCTGGTCGCCCAACATCGGCGCGTTCGCCCTGGAGGATGACCATGGGCGCCGAGTGGTCGCCTCGCTCGTTCGCCGCGCCGGCGATCTCGTGACGTTTGGGATCTGCCAGACGCCAACCACGCGCCGTTTGTTCGCCGCCTCGATCCAGACGGGCGTCATCGCGTCGGGAGCCGAGCCCTTTGCTCCCCTAGGCGCTTTCACCGGCGCGCAGCTTCACCCCGCATAGGAGAACATCATGAAGATCGGCATTGCCGACCTTCTGGCCCTGCTGGGCTGGAAGGCGGAAGGAGACCGCTTTTGCCTGCACGGACGCATGGAAGCCCGGCTGATCAAGCCGGATGGCACCGCGATCCTGCGGGTGAAAGACAACCTGATCGTCGACGCGGGCTTCAGCTTCGTAGCGCAGGCGATCGGCGCGTCCTCGGGGCGCCCCGGCGTCATGAGCCATATCGCCGTGGGGACCGGCATCACTGCCGCTGCGGCGGGCAACACGGCGCTGCAGACCGAGATCGCACGCAAGGCCGCGACCTTCTCGCACACGGTGGGCACCAAGGTCTTTCAGTTTGAGGCGACCTTCAATCCCGGCGAGGCGACGGGCGCGATTACCGAGGCCGGCGTTCTCAACGCATCGTCGGCCGGCACCATGCTGGATCGTGTGGTCTTCGCCGTGATCAACAAGGGTGCCGACGACACGCTGACCCAGCGTTTCACCTTCACGATGAGCTGATGCCGTGACGGTTGAAGTCGTCACGACGCCCGGCGCCGATTATCTCTGGAGCGGATCGCCGTTTGCCTGGGACAGCGCCGAAGGCGGCAAGGCCTGGGCCGACGCCTCGGCGACCAGCTTTGTCGCTACCGAAAGCGGCGGGCTGATCCTGTCGGCGCTCGAAGCCCGGCTGCCCTTGGCGGTTCGAGCCGATGCATTCGTAGTCGGCGACGCGCGCCAACAGACGGCGATCGCTGCCCGCGCCGAGGTGCTGGCGCTGGCCGAGACCTATATCGATCTCATCGCTTTCGTTCTGAAGGTCGCGGAGTCCTTCGCCATCGCCGAAGCCGCGCCGAAGCAGATATTGCCGACGCCGGCCTTTGAGACGTTTGGGGTCGGCGGTGCCGCAGATCGGCGGATGCTTCGAGCCGTCGCCGAGTTGCTCGGGATCATCGACGCGCGTGTGGGAGCGGCACAGCGGGCATCGCAGGAATCCGTATCGCTCGCCGATCAGTCAGAGCGGTTTGCGATCAAGCCGAGCCTGTCGAGCCTTGGGCTGACTTCAGTCCGCCGCGTCATCGTCCAGCCGGAGGCGTGCCAGACCCTCGTGCTGGCGGAGACCTACAGCGATCTCATCGGCTTCATCGTCCAGATCGCCGAAGCGCTCTCGGTCGTGGATCGCGTATCCACCGCAGTGGTTCACCTGAACCCGGAACAGCTCGAAGTTCTGGATCGCGTCTTGCGGGCCAGCGAGGCGGTCATCGCCGATCTCGCCTTTCGGTCGACGCCGCTCGACGCGGAAGGTTTCGCGGCCCTTGTCGCCGAGAGCCGTCCGCTCGGCTACGGCCCGTTCCGCGATCTCACGCCGGGCGACTACGAATATGCCCGAGCACTCCTGCGTCTTGCCCTCGAATCGCCAAGCACGACCGGCAGCCGGGTGGCGCTGGCCGAAGCCCGGCTCAATATCGATGTGCCCGATGTTCGGGACCGGGGAACGGTGAGCGTGCCGATCGGCGGCACGGTTGTTTACTTTGCCCGGTCCTTCAATGCACCGCCGGAAGTGCAGGCGACTTTCAAGGGTGGCGCCGTCCTGGCCGTGCCGCAGATCGGCACGATCACTACGACCGGCTTCCAGCTCTCGCTCATCAATCCCGACACCCTGGCTTCCGTCGCCGGCAATGCGAGCTGGTCGGCCGAAGGCTACTGAACGAGGTTTTCAATGGCACAGACCTATCCCGATATCCCGGCAACCAAAGCGGTCCGGGATAGCCGCCAGGACATTCTTGATCGGGACGAAGCCGTCCGGTCGGCCTTCTCCGGCACGACGTTTCCGAGCGCCAATCTCGTCGTCGGCATGTTCTGCTTCAGGACCGATCTTGGGCAAATCTACGAGCTGACGGCCACATCTCCGGTCACCTGGACCCGGATCCCGCTGGGGGTGCCCGTACCACTGGCGCAGGGTGGTACTGGGGCGTCGGATGCCGCGACGGCCCGAACCAATCTTGGGCTCGCGGCACTCGCGGTGAAGAACACGGTCGCGGCGGCCGATATCGACAACGCCGCCGTCCAGACCGCGAAGCTGCAAGACGGATCGGTCACCACGGCGAAGATTGCCGATGGCCAAGTGACGACCGCCAAGCTCGCCGACGGTGGGGTGACGACGGCGAAGCTCGGCGACGCGCAGGTCACGACAGCCAAGCTCGCCGATGGCACGATTGCCACCGCCGATCTGGCGGCCCAGACCATCGCCGATATTCGCGCCGGTGTGGATGTCAGCACCCGGGTCGCCAAGTCCGGGGACACCATGACCGGCTCGTTGACCGCACCGGGGCTGGTTTCGACGGGCAATGTTCGCTCCGGCGCCACCGGCGACAATGCGCGCGCGACGGGCTTCGTGATCGCGGACGGCACCGACATCGGCAAACTCAATCGCAGCAACCAATACTTCGACGACCGCGCCAACAACTGCACAGGCTATCTGCCGAACGGCAATTGCTTCGGCAACGCCCAATGGACGCCGCCCAACGGGAACTGGTGGACCTGGGGCTTAGGCTTCGGTCCGGGCAATCCGAGCGGCTTCGACTTCGCGGGTGGGTCGAGCGTCAGTTACGCGGCGGTTTCGGTCGGCTTTGTCTATGGCGGCTATGCGCTGGCGGCCGACCAGATCGGCGGCGGCGAATACCGGCGCCCCTACAACAACTGCAATTGCGGCGGCTTCAATTGCTACTCGAACTGCAATTGTAACTGCGCATGTGCCTGCGACTGCAATTGCGCCTGCGGCGATAACTGAGGAGATAGGCCGTGATCAAACCGTTCAATCGCCACTTCTTCGATTTGCCGCTCCGTCTTCTTGTCGTCGTCAGGCGCGACAGCCGGAAAGTTACCTGCCGCACGCTGAAAGAGGTCGGAAAGCCGAACCCGAGTGCAGCACTCGTCACCAAGGAAGAAGCCCAGCGGCTGGTGGCGGAACATGGTTCGACGTGGCCGACGGTCTTGTTTCCGGGTCGTCCGATCGCGGGCGAACTCCTCAGAACAGACCTCGCGGACAAGGTCTTCGAAGAACTGGGCGGTGTCTGCCTCGACCTCGATGGGATGCTGGGTCGGGGCGAGTGGTCCGATCGCGCCAACTGGATTTTTCCACTCGATCAGGCGGGGGTTCCGCAGGCGCCCTTCAACCGCTTCGTCTCGACCCGGGAGACCAAAGCGCGCACACCTCGCTTGCTCGAAATGCTGGGCCGAAACTGCGCCCTGCAGATCTACGTCCCCTTTGCGAGCTGCGATTTCGACGACTGCAGTTTCAGCGTGGCGCTGCATCGTGATTTCGGCCTCGTCGGCAATCTCGATCCCGGCATCGAAGTCACCTATGCGGACGTGCTCCGGGGCGCTCAGAAGCCCTTTGCCGAGATCGCGCTTTCGAGCAACACCATCGATCTGGCGCCCGATGCCTATGACACCGTGACGGCGCAGCTCGTGGATGGGGCAGGCAAGGCAATCCGCGACGCGGATGCCGAGCTCTATCTGGAGCCGACTGGCGGCTATCTGCCAAAGCAGCGCATCGCCACCGAGAAGGGAAAGGCGAAGTTCCGGGTCGGCGCATTGGGGCTGGAGGTCGGCGACAGCTTCAGGGTGAAGGTTGGTTTCCGGCATTTCACGAGCGTTGCCGAACTGACGGTGCGCGTGGTCTGAGCCGCCATGCTCAATATCTTCCTCGGCTATGCCTGCAATTTCTCCTGCAGCTACTGCCTTCAGGAACTCGATGCGCCCGATGCCGTGCGGCGGCGTCATCCGATCGAGCCCTTCGTCGAGCGCGTCGTCCCGTTCGTCCGGGAGAAAGGGATCAAGCGGATCGACTATTGGGGCGGCGAGCCGCTGCTCTATTGGCGCGAGATCAGCGCCATTCATACGGCGTTCGAGCGGGCGGGCCTGGCTTTCGACTTCGTGCGCATCACGACCAATGGCAGTCTGCTGGCACCGGATTTCATTGGACCGATGAACGACTGGAGCTTCTACGTCGTCGTCAGCGACCATGGCGAGTTCGGCCAGCCGGCATGGGACATGGTGCGCAGGCTCAAGCGGTCGAGCATTTCCTTTCTGTTCACTGCCGAGAACCCGGTCATCTGGCCGCTGTTCGAAAAGCTCGACCGGCTCGAAGCGGAGTACGGCCGACCGTTCTGGCCCTATGCCCATTGGGTCCGCACGACCAGGGGGTGCGCGCCACGCTACTGGTTCACGCCCGAGAGCCTCGACCGTCATGTCGAGCACCTCTGGGAGCTGGCGCGGATGCGGCTGGCGGGCCATCGACATGCCAGCCTGTTCTTCGACGGCCATCTCGATGAATGGCGGCGTGGTTTGGCGCGCGCGGCGGCTCCCGTCGAGCCGCTATGCCACAGCGCCAGCCATTTGTCGGTCGATCTTACCGGTAACCGCTATGCCTGCCACCACAGTGTGAAACGCGGCTTCCGGACCGGCCATCTCTTCGACGAGACCGGCCCGCGAGATCAGATCGAGAAGGCGGCGCTCGATCATGCCTGGCGCTGGATGAAAAGCGCCGAGTGCCAAGCCTGCCCGGTGCGCTCCTGGTGCCGGGGCAATTGCCATCTGTCGCAGACCCACGAACTCGACTGCAGGCTGGCCCGCGAAAAACATCGGGTGCTTGCCTGGCTCGATGAACAAGAGAACGGCGCGCTCGCGCGCAATCAGATCAAGGTGCCCTGACATGACGGAAACCCTCGAATACCGGCTCGCGATGGCGGGCCGGAACGGATACGCGCGCGCGCTGCTCTACCGCCCGCACACCTCGGAACTTCGATGGGAAGATACCGGCGAGCCCGTCGATCTGCGGGCGGTCGGCACGGGCTACGACCCGTCGCCGCCGGACTGGACGCCTGCGGAGCCGGTGTCTCCGGCCAATCCGGGGCGCAAGAGCCGCGATATCCGCGTGCTCGCGGGCGCGCTGCGATCCGCCTATCCCAAGGCCCGATTCAATGTGATCACCAACGGCGTGCTGATCGACGACGACAAGATCGAGTTCTTGGACAAGCTCGGCTTCGGCGTCGGCATCAGCCATGACGGCCCGGCCATGCGCTATCGCGGGCCGGACCCGCTCGACGATCCGGACCAGCGCGCCGCGATCCGCAAGCTCTACGACCGTCTGCGCCCCTGGGGTCGGATCGGGTTCAACTGCGTGCTGCACAAGCACAACACGTCGCTCGCCGCAGTGCTGCGGCATATCGCCGAGCGCCTGGGCGTGCCCGTCGACGACGTTCCGCTCACCACCGAGGAAATTCTACTGCCCTACGACCAGGGCGGTGTCGCCTTCTCGCCCCAGACCGAGGGTGAGCATCGCGCCTATCTGGAATCGGTGTTTTGGGAGGCGGTGCGCGGCGAGAGCATGCCGGTCTCGACCTTGCGCTCGAAGATCGAGGAGTTCTTCCGTTCGATCGCTCAAGCCCGGCCCGCATCCTCCCTCGGTCAGAAATGCGGCGTGGACTGGCCGACCGATCTGGCCGTCGATCTCAAGGGCAATGCCCTGACCTGTCAGAACACGAGTGCGGCCACCAAGCACCGGATCGGTTCGATTGAGGCGTTCGAGGATATTCGTCTGACCATGGCGCATCACTGGTCGACGCGCGCCGAGTGCCGGAGTTGTCCGGTGCTGCAGCTCTGCCAGGGAGCCTGCCTTTTCCTCGAAGACGGACTGTGGCGGCAGGCTTGCGACAACAGCTTCACCCACAATCTCGCCGTCCTCGCGGCATCCCTCTACTGGCTCACCCGGCTCGTCCTCGTCGAAATCGAGGGCCCGGTCATGCGCCGTGACGGCCTGCCGACCCGTATCCCCGTGATCACGCTGCCGGCGGAACTCGCCGCCGCCTGACCCCGCTGCCATCGCGGCGGCATTCATCCCAGGAGAACGACCATGACTGCCTCGATCGCTCGAGGCCGCGCGCTGCCGCGCGGCATTCGCAACCACAATCCCGGCAATCTGCGCCGGTCCGCCGATCCCTGGCAGGGTCTGGCCGCCGAGCAGACGGATGCAGAGTTCTTCCAGTTCGCCTCGGCAAAATGGGGCATCCGGGCGCTCGCGCGGACCCTGATCGCCTACCAGGACAGGGTCGGCCTTAAGACCATCAAGCAGATGATCGGTCGCTGGGCGCCGCCGAACGAGAACGATACCGGCGCCTATGTGCGGGCGGTGGCCGCGAGTGTGGGCGTTGGGGCGGACGACGAGATCGACGTGCATGACTACGCAATCCTGCGTCCGCTAACCTTGGCTATCATCCGCCACGAGAACGGCCATCAGCCCTACACCGATGCTGAAATCGAAGCAGGCCTGGTCCTGGCCGGTGTCGAGCCTCCTCAGCGTCCGTTGGCGCAGACGCGCACCGTGCAAGGCGGACAGGTGGCGGCCGGCGCCACGGTCCTCGGGCTGACGGCGGAGGCGGTCCGTCAGGTCGAGCCCGCGATCCCGCTGCTGCAGTCGCTGCTTCAGGTGGCGCCCTGGGTGGTCGGCGCCGCCGCGCTCGCCGGCATCGCCTACATGATCTGGGCTCGGATCGACGACCGGCGCAGGGGGCTCCGGTGATCGCGATCATCGGCCGACTGCTCGCCCCCTATGCCCTCAAGCTTGCGACGATCTTCGCAATCATGGGCGCTGTTGCCGCAATTCTGCTTGGCGCCCGTCAGGCCGGGCGCAATGCGGAGCGCGTCGAACGCATGCGCAGAACCATCGAGGTGCAACATGACCAACTGGATGCCGCGTCTCGTCGTCCTCGCGATCGTGACGAGCTTGCTCGCCGGATGCGAGACGGCTCGTTCTGATGGGGGAGGGTGCCCGCCGGTCCCGGCGTACAGCCGGGAGTTCCTCGCAAGGGCGGCGGGGGAGTTGCAGCAGCTGCCGCCTGGGGCAGCTATCGAGCAGATGCTCGCCGATTACCAGGTCATGCGCGATCAGGCGCGGGGTTGCAGTTCAGTTGAGTAGGTTACGCTGGGGCTGCCCTCCTCTTTACCAGGTTCAGGTGTTCGAGGACACTGCCGCTCTCGCGGTGCGCCAAACCCTTCGAAGTCCTTGCCGGCCGCAGCTTTGCCGCCAGATTCCCAGATTTCAAGCCGGATAATGTCCGCCCGCTCGGCGCGATTGCTCAGATCCCAAAAGTGCATTATACTGAGTCACTTTGATGTAAGGTGCTGCATAAAATTAGAGGATGTCGCCATATGGTTGCAAAACGTGGTCGCAAGCCGACTGGCAAGCCTCGCGCGACACGCGCGTCCGCAAGTCTCCCTCCGGAGCTGTACAGCACGCTACAGGACATCGCCAAGCGTAAGAAGGTCTCCGTGGCGTGGGTCATTCGCGATGCTGCCGAGAAATACATCGCTGACCAGAAGCCTCTTCTAGAGACGCGACCTTGACCTTCAAAGCGCCGCGCGCGTCAAAGCAAGCAGACGAACAAGGAAGTAGAAAACCGCCCATGCTTGAGACCTCAAAGAATTCATCCCAGCGAAGGGCTACGAGCAAGGCTAAAAAGCCTGCAGTACTGGACATCGAGGAGGTTAAGCCGCTGACCAAAGCAAACGCTGCATTGGTACCGCAGGTCGCCTCGAAAGCTGCCTTCGCGGACAAGGAGCTTCGCAAGGCTGCGTTCTATGCCGACGATAACATTCTGATCTTGAACATGGACGTGCGTGAAGCGATGGGGCATCTAGCGCGCGCGGGGGTCATCGTGAACTGCATGGTCACGTCTCCGCCTTTCTACGGTCAGCGGGACTACGGAGTAGAAGGACAAATCGGCCTTGAGGAACACCCTCGCGATTTTATCGCCAACCTAGTGGAGTGCTTTGAATCGAGCCGCCCCGTGCTTGCGGAGAACGGCAGTCTTTGGGTGAATCTAGGTGACACCTACTGGAGCGGCAAAGGGGAGCATAAGAGCGGTGAGGTCAAGCAAAGTGCGCGGCGGTTTGGCCTGCGGCCACAAGACCGCACCGGCGACGGTGAGCTGTGCAAGCCGAAGCAGCTCCTACTTATTCCGCATCGCTTCGCGATAGCGATGCAGGACCGGGATTGGTTGGTCCGCAATGACAACGTGTGGGTAAAGCCAAACCCTATCCCCGACCAAGTGCGCGACCGCTGCTCGATGTCTCACGAGTACGTCTTCCACCTGGTCAAGTCACGATGGTACTACTTCAACAAGGGAGCAGTCGGCCGGAAGTCGCCAAGCGGCAGTGTGTTGCCGCCGTCCGATACCTGGGAAATTGCGCCAGCTCGCAGAATTCATAAGCACAAGGCGCGCTTCTCCGAGGAGTTGGTCCGCATACCTATTCTGTCCACCACGCCGCGACGTGGAGTTGTTCTGGACCCGTTTGGTGGGAGTGGCACGAGCTTGATCTTCGCTCGGAAGCATGGCTTTCGCGCCATCGGTATCGACCTCAAAACTGAGTTTTGTCAGTTGATGGTTGAGCAGCTGCGCGCGCTGGACTGATAACTGGAGAGGGCAGGATACATGCCAAAGTTTTTGACTGCCGAGCGCCTGAGCGCTGCGATTGAGGCCCTAGCAGACACGCGCGGCAAGGCTGCCTTGCTGGACTTTCTCATTGTCAAGCGAACCCTCGCCCTGAAGGGAGCGTCGCAGGTTGCCATCACGCAAGGGGAGCCGACCTACATTCAGGCAACTCGTGAGCTCGCCGCTGTCGAGGATTCGGGACACATAGAAATCGGTGCCGAGAAGGCGATTTTCAACGTCTTCGCCTCAGCCGACACCAAGGCCGGCTTTCGCAGTGGCAAGTACATCTCGAACGGGACAGGTTCGACGATTGGCGGCAACACGTGGCAAGCCATCATTGAGCTATCCACTGATAAGCCTCGCAAGGCGAGCTTCCAAACTGGTTATACATCGCACCTGGCCGACCTACTGCTGAAGGACTCGCCTCGCCTCGGCAAGCCGAACCTCGCTGAAGTCGCCGTGTGGAACTACCGGCATGTCGATATTGAGCCGACCCTAGGGACCGAAACGGACCCAGCACGCCGGGGCAAGCTGCTAGAAGCAAGTTTTACCGCCGACTATGGCCTAACTGCCGCTGAAATCGCGGAGCTGTTCGATACGTCTGGCGCGACCATTGGTGACGAGAACCTAGGCGGAAGCGCTGCTTCACCGGCGAGTTACCTCGCGGGCCTGACTGCGGCACCGGCATCGCCAGCCGTGACGATGGCCGGCCTCCCTTGTTCCCTTGATCTGGTAGTAGCGCTAGCCGCGAAGCCGTTCGTCATCATGACTGGCACGTCCGGCACCGGGAAGTCTCGGGCAACGCTACGTCTGGCGGAGCAGCTTCAAGCTCACTATGGTGCAGCAGTTGACGGGCAAGTCTTCCAGCTTGTGGCCATCGGCCCTGACTGGACCTCGCCCAAGAAGCTGCTCGGCTACCGAACCCCATTCGGAGCCGAGCGGACCCGCAGCGACGGCAGCAAGACAAACGAGAGCTACGAGATTACCGAGACGCTGCGTATCATCCTTCGCGCATGCAATCCAAAGTCAACAAAGATTCCGCACTTCCTCGTGTTTGACGAGATGAATCTCTCACACGTCGAGAGGTACTTCGCGCCGTTCCTGTCGCTGATGGAGGCAGCGAACATCCTCGAAGACGGGGCCAACGCACCTATCGTTGACCGCCAGAGCTTGGCTGTGATTAGAGAACTCTTAGACTTAGAGGACAAGGACTCCCCCGAAGCTGAGTCGGCGCGGCTGTTGGTCACCAACGAGCAGGCGCTGACGCTGCCGCCGAACCTCTTCTATGTGGGGACAGTCAACGTCGATGAGACGACCTACATGTTTTCGCCGAAGGTGCTCGACCGTGCGCATGTCCTAGAGGTGCGCGCACTGGCGCCGAGCCAGTATGTCGCTGGGGCATCGCCTGACGCGATTATTGACTTGGTACACGCGAACAATCTGCTCCGCGAGGCAATCGACGACAGAGACGCCGGCGAGGGTCGCCTTGGTGACCCTTCGGCCGTTCTTGATACGCTGGTCAGCAGGCATGGTGTCGATGCGGGCGAGTTAGCCAAGTGCAAAGCGCTCACTCTGCAAGTGCTCGATGGATGTTTCCATCTGCTTTCGCCTACAGGATTTGAGTTTGCCTATCGGGTCGTGAAGGAGGTCCACAGCTACATGCTTGTCTGGACCAAGGCTCAGCTAGCGATGGGCACTGCGCCAATCGCCGTGCTTGCCACTTGGGTTGATGGGCTTGACCGTGCTCTGTTTCAGAAGGTCCTGCCGAAGGTTCACGGTAACCGTTCGGCTCTGGGCGACAGCCTGAAGGCGCTCGCTGCGTTCCTTGGTGGAGGCGATGGGCAGAGCACACCGGCTGCGAAGTACTCGCTCGGCGTTGATGCCGTCGTGCAGATTGAAGCAGGCAAGGGCCTGACCTTGCCTGCCGGTGCGTCCTTCAAGCTCAGCATGGCGAAGCTGCTCGCAATGCACGACCGTCTAGTCACTCGCAACTATGTGTCCTTTGTGAGGTGATATGTCGCCGGTTGCGCTGCATCGCGCTCAGTTCGACCTGGGCTCTGGCATACAGCTTGAGATCGAAGCCACTCTCGGTCGTGGCCGGCCGCTCGCGGCACTGCTTGATGCGCCTGCGCTGATCGCTGCGGAAGAAGAGGTCGACGCCGGTCAGTTGAGCAGTGGGGGCGTGCCTCCGATGTGCTGGCGTGAGGGCGGCGTGCTATTCGAGCCCTTTCAGCTCCGGGAGGACACTGATTATTTCGTCGATGTGACTATCCCACTGCCACTGGCTGAAGCAGCACAGCGCTCGACCGAGCACCCGGCCTGGCCGTTCGGTCTTCGATTGGCCTCGGCGTTCACACGCGAGCCGGTGAAGCGCTGGCGTGAAGTCGAACAGGCCGGGCGGCGTCATACCGTGGTGACGGGTCAGTTCAGGCTGCGGTCGCATGCGGGCGTGCTGGAGCTTGGGACAGCGCTGGGCGGTAGTTTTCGTGCCGAGGTTGTCTGCCGCAAGCTGCGGTATTTCGACGAGTTCAAGGCGCTCATCGACAGCCTGGCAGAGAAGGCGACGGAACTGCTGCTGGCTTACGACACGCCGGTGTCGTTGTCGTTCGGGCTCTCGCAAGAGCAAGCCGGGAACGAGGCAGCACTGCATTTCCTCATGCGGTACGTGATGTCGTCCGCCCAGCTTCCAGCTGCCATGGCCGAGGTGTTTAGGGCTCCGCACTCGCGGCTCATCGAGCGGTTAGAAGTTAAGTCTATCGAGGAAATCGAGGAGGGGCAGGCGGACCTTATCATCGACCATCTCGATGTTTCGTCACTCAGCAACGGCGGTCCCCTAGCTCGGTTCTTTGGGGGGTACACCCCCCGCGAACTACCACAGAGGGAGATGTTCGAGTCTCACGACACGCCGGAAAACCGTTATGCCAAGGCGCTACTCGAACACTGCCACTTGCTGGCTCAACGGCTGGAAAGCAGGATGCGCTCGCGCAAGCGCAAAGCGGCGGAGAGGGAGGCGAGGGCGTGGCGTCTGCAGCTCGATGAGCTGCTACAGCACGGCCTATGGCGTGAAGTCGGACCCATTGGGCAGATTCCCGCCAACTCGCAGACGATGCTGCGCAAGCGTGGCTACAAGGAGCTTTTCCGGCTGGATGTGGCTCTGCGTATGAGCTTGGACTTAGCGTGGTCGCAAGGCTCCGAACTTGCCGATGGACTCATGGGCGACAGCCGCCCGGTTAACCAGATTTATGAGTACTGGTGCTTCTTCGTCCTCCGTGAGATTTTGCAAAGCCTGTGCACAGAGAGAGGCGGGGGTAACTTCTTGACCGTCGCATCGGATGGGCTCCGTATCCAGCTTGCCAAAGGACGGCGGAGCGAGTGCCGCTTTGATTTCATCAGCGGCAAAGGACTCCCCCTGACGGTTAGTCTTTTTTACAATCGGAGGTTCTTGCGGCCACGTGCCCCTTGTGCAGACTGGAGCGGCAGCTATACGGCCGCCTTTGACCCTGACTATAGCATCGTCGTTCGCACTCCCGCCGGCGCTGCACACTGGCTTCACTTTGACGCCAAGTACCGACTGGAGCGTCAGCAGGCCGAAGCGATGTTTGAGTCTGACGACGAGAACGGCACAGCTGTGGAAGGCGCGGCAGACTACGAGACCGAGCTCGTGCGTGTGCACAAGCAGGATGACCTATTCAAAATGCACACCTATCGGGATGGCATCTTGAGCACGCGGGGGGCCTATGTCCTGTTCCCCGGCGACGGGGTGGGCGGACAAACAACCAATCCAAGTCCCAACTTCTTTGTTCGTCACCCTTCTGCACTAGGCGGGAGTGGCGGTCAGCTTGTTCCTAGCGTTGGGGCTTTCCCGTTGACCCCAGAGGGGACAGGAGAGCAGGTGGATGCTGTTCGAGCGCTACTGAGGCTGACCCTGGAAGCGATCAGCAATGATGTTCCATATGCTGAAGAGCAGGCTTGGTTCGGGGTGACGCCCTAGACTTTCAAGATGCTGTGTCTGCCCGCCGCCCTTCCGCGATTGGCAGCAGACATCGCGAAATCTGGCATTTGCAGGTGTAGTTTTACAGGGTCTAAGGGTCATCCTCAGCCCAGAGCCTGGCTAATAGTATTTGCAATCGCGTCGGCCGCCAACTTCACCGGATCAGCTGCGAGATGGGCGTACCGGGCGGTTGTCTGGACCTGGGTGTGGCCAAGCAGCTTGCCGATCATCGGCAGCCCCTGGCCGGAGGCAACGGCGGTCGATGCGAACGTATGCCGGAGATCGTGGATGCGGACGTCCTTCAGCCCGGCGCGGGCTCGAACGCGCTGCCAGAAAGGCTGAAGATCGGTCAGCCGGGCGCCGGGGAGGGTGCCGACGATCACCCAGGGGTTCTTGTCGACCTTCTTGATGCCGGTCAGGACGTCGATCGCGGGCTGCCCGAGATGGACGACTTTGGCGCCAGTCTTCGAATCCGGCAGGCGCAATGCCTTTCCGGCGATATCCACGTGTTCCCACTGGAGCGTCATGATCTCGCCAAGCCGACAACCGGTCAGGATCAGCAGTCGCGCCGCCGCGATCGCCGATGAAAGCTCGATCCCCTCGTCCTCCATCTCCCGCAGGACATCCCCGACCCGCTTGAGTTCGGCCGGGCTCAGGAAGCGCTCCCGCTTCTCCTCGGCATACTTCTTTATATGCTTGCGCGGGTTCGACCCGTCCGGGCGCAAGCCCCACATCTCGGCGAGGCTGAACATCTTGGACATCACTTCGAGGCAGCGATTGGCCTCGTAGGGGATGTGGCGCAGGTCGTGGTGGAGCTTTGCGATGTCGGCCCGAGTGACCTCGGTGACCCGATGCCGGCCGAGCGCTGGCAGAATCGTCCGCTCGATGAGACGGCGATAACCCTTCGCCGTGGTTTCTTTGACCCTGACAGAGACGTGCTCCTTGTCGAAGCGCTCGGCCAGTTCTTTGACCGTGATCGTCTTCCTTTCGGCGTCGCGTTCGGCGGCAGGGTCATCGCCGTTCCTGGCTGCGGCAATGATGCCGATGGCGCGGGTGCGCGCCTGTTCGCAGGTCAGGACGGTGCTAGGGCCGAGGCTCATTCGGCGGGAACGTCGCCCGGCCCGGTACTGGACGATGTATCCCTTGCGACCGCTGGGCAGGACGCGGAGAGCGAAGCCTGGGAGTTCGTCGTCCCAGATGAAATACTCGGCCGCCTGAATCTCGGCGGCGTCGATCACGCGTTTGGTCAGTTTCGGCATGGCCCGCGATCCGCTGTTGATGCTCACTCTGCTTCCAGGCACCCGCTACCCCCGCCCGTGGAAGCACTGTGGAAGCAAGAGGGTGAAAGTCGCGGCGCGTGCCTGCGAAAATCAGAGTGTGGGACGTCCCGCTCTAAGTCAACCAAGTCATTGAAAATACGAAGAAAAAAGAAATTCCGCGTGTTCCTTCGCAATCGCTTTCCTTCCACTCATAACCTGAAGGTCGCAGGTTCAAATCCTGCCCCCGCAACCAAAAATATAGACTCATCCAAAAAATATGAACTCAATTGTTTGCAGTGAATGTAATTTCACGATGTCAGACAAAGATCTTGCTTGAGAGTTATGATGGGTGCGTCCTACAATTCTAGGGAATTGCATCAGATTTAGATCTTGGGTGGCTATTATGCCATCACATTCGCAAGTGTCGGAAACCGTCGTAAAAACTTGTACGTCTACTAATATCAAAAAACGAATTAAGGTTGCTATGTCCCGCTTAAACCGGGACTTTATGATCCAGCTTTAGCTAAAGCCAGGAACCGCTTCAGGATTATTCACGGGATAAACGCGACAGGCCAGTATCACCGGAATCAAATGAAGCAAAGGGTCCCCTTGCGGGGAAGAAGGTACGTTCAGCCGCCGCTTCTCACCCTCTTGATGGACCAAAAAGAATATGGTGATCATGTCTCCATTGGGTTCCTGTGGGCCGTAGCGCACTTAATTCAGGATTACGTCACGTTCATTGAACAGTATCAGCAAAAGTTCAGGCCAAGTGTGGGCACGCTTGATGACAGCCTCAACGAAGGCTTCGCGGTTTCTTCCCTGACGTTCAAGGCCACTGTCACTACAAGTATAAACTCCCGGAGCTTCAGGCCAATGTCAGGAGCGAGCTGCAGGGTTGAGAGCAGGCAAGACAAGCTTGTCACCATAAAATTCTTCATTATTAACCCAATATCGGCAATAGTTCGCGGGAACGATAATACCATTCCTTTTTTAGATCCCGCGCTTCACAAAACGACAGGGTACTTTCCATATCGGCAGCAGATGTGCCGGTAACAATTATTTTCCCCTCGTCGTCATTGTTATCCACGTCGTTGACCAGACGATCGAAAAACGATGTTGGCAGTTACCTTTCACGACTCGTGTACGCATGATCACACCGAACGCGTCTTCAGGCAGGATCTGTGACGCTTCATCGACCACCAGAACATCAAATGTGTATTACTAGGCGGGAGAAACTGTACAGCCGAGAGCAGGGCAAAGGATATTTTTCCATTGCCTTCAAACGCATAAGGCTACAATTCGGACCGGAATTCAGATTGATAATGTTCAGGTGGCTCTCCCTGATATTTGCCTGTTTCATATTAAACAATGGGTTTTGTGTTCCGGTATCGAGGAGTTTTGGCATTTTTAATCGGTAGAAAACATAATAAATTATCATTCTCGTTTAATAATATCAATATTCATTTTTGATAAAATGAAATAAATATTGTCATGTATTTTACAAATTAAATGAAGTTTTATTTATATAGTTATAATAATATTGTTCCTTCATCACTGAATCCAATGCCTGTTAGTGTAATGCTGAAGCCTTTTGTTTCAGCGTTTCCATCTGTATCGAAGTACAAGACTATGCTGTTATCTGCTTTTTCTATCCGGATAGATGGAGGCTGCATAGAGTTTGGTTTCTGGTGCGTATGGATCTCGGGGAGGGTGGGTGCGGTCTGTATGGCATCATTTTGTTTGGTGCTGAAATCCAGAACCATGTCGTGCGCGTTTGTGGTCCGGGCTGGACCATGATCTTCCCGGTTCGCTATACCCTCTTGTTCCTGAGATACCCTGAGATAAGCTACCCTCGGACTGTCGGCGTTGTCAGATGTGATGACGGGAGTATCTTCAGGTTCATGCGGCATGTCAGCCGGCATGGCATCAGGCGCGTTCCTTAACACAAGGTCTCTGGCCGTCAGCAGGGGGTTATCCTTGAGTCTGAGATCGACCTCGGCTGTACTGGTGTCAAGGTCCGTATCACCTCTCAGGACAAGATCCTTTCCTTCCGAGGTGGCCCACAGTGTCCCCGGCGCAGGTCGATCTCCGAGGAGGGTAAAGATGTATCCTGTTTGAGAGAGGTCAATCCGGTCCTCCCCTGGCTGGAAATCCAGGATTCGGTCACCATGGGTTTCGGCTGTCGTGGTGTAGAGGAAGACATCGGCCCCGGGGCCCCCGTGGAGGGTGTCGGCACCTGGTCCTCCATGCAGGGTATCAGCACCATTTCCTCCTCTGATCCAGTCCCGCCCCTCTCCACCATTCAGGTGGTCGTTACCATTGTTTCCGCGCAGCGTATCGCTTCCCGTACCGCCATTCAGGGTGTCATCACCAGAGCCACCCCTGAGCATATCGTCTCCTGTGCTGCCGTTCAGGATATCATTACCCTTTCCACCTGAAATCTTGTTAAGTCCTTTGAACTCCGAAAGCCCAAGGATGACGTCTTCCTTTGTTTCCGCAGCATTCAGGTGATTCCCGTTTATGGTCAGGGTGTTGTTAACTCCGTCGATATCGTTTGCTGTCAGGAGTGGGTTGTTCATAAGCCTGAGCTCGACTTCAGCCGTGCTGACATCGTGGTCTGTATCACCCCGCAGGATCAGATCCTCTCCTTCCAAGGTTGTCCACAGGGATCCCGGTGTAGGTCGATCTCCGAGCAGGGAAAAGATATGCCCTGTTTCAGAAAGATCGATCCGGTCCTCCCCCGGCTGGAAATCCAGGATTCGGTCACCATGGGTTTCGGCTGTCGTGGTGTAGAGGAAGACATCGGCCCCGGGGCCCCCGTGGAGGGTGTCGGCACCTGGTCCCCCGGTCAGGATATCGTTTCCTCCATCACCTTTCAGCCAGTCCTGTCCTTCTCCGCCATTCAGGCGATCATTCCCGGCATTACCGCAGATCTCGTCGTTTCCACCTTCACCATCCAGCGTATTATCTTCCTCGTCCCCGGTCAGCTGGTCCCCCGCGTGGCCTCCTTTGATGTTCTCGATATTCCGTATGCGATCTTCCTCTGTATCGTCCACGTACACAGTGGCGTCCTGTGATCCATGCAGTGTTACCCGGACAGGTGCTGTCTTTCCGTCGTACCAGGCCCAGTCTGTGCCAGATCCTCCATCCAGGCTGTCCTTGCCTCTTCCTCCCCGGAAAGTATTGTCGTTTTCATCCCCTGTCAGCACGTCGTCACCAGAGCCTCCGTACACGATTTCGATATTCTTGACCGTATCTTCAGCCCAGCGATGGATGTAAACGGTTGCTTCCTGTGACCCCAGCAGCGTGACCCGTACGGGTTCGGTCTTCCCGCTGTAGGACATAAGGTCGTTGCCTTCGCCGCCATCCAGGCTGTCTTTGCCCGGACCTCCCCTGAGAATGTCGTTGCCTGCGCCGCCATACAGGAAATCGTTTCCATTTCCCCCTTCAAGGTGGTCATCTCCGGCGCCGCCGTGCAGGGTGTCGACACCAGGACCACCGTTCAGAATGTCGTGCCCATCCCTTCCGTCCAGAAAGTCATTGCCTCTTTCGCCCAGAAGGGTGTTGTCGCCTTCGTCTCCGGTGATTTGGTCATTTCCCCAGCCACCGCGTATATTCTCGATATTCCGGACCGTATCTTCGGCGATGCCCCCCACATATACGGCGGCATCCTGCGCACCGTGCAGTGTCACGCGAACAGGAGCTGTCTTGTCTGTGTAGTCAGCGAAATCATTTCCATCACCACCGTCCAGCGCGTCATGACCGTGTTCGCCCTTCAGTGTGTCGTTTCCGGCAACACCATCGAGAACATCATTTCCGCTGCCGCCATCCAGGGTATCGTCTCCGGTCCCACCATAGAGGACGTCATTGCCGGTATTGCCCCGAAGCCAGTCGTTGCCGTCTCCCCCGTCCAGAAAGTCCTCTCCGCCACCTCCCCGGAATTCGTTGCTGCCTTCATCTCCTGTCAGTTCGTCATTTGCCCAGCCGCCGCGTATATTCTCGATGTTACGAATAGTGTCCTCGGCAACATTACCTACGTACACGGTTGCGCTTTGCGATCCTTGCAGTGTTACCCGGACGGGTTCCGCTTTTTCGTCGTACCAGGCCCAGTCTGTTCCGGCACCGCCATCCAGTGTGTCGTTGCCCGGGCCGCCCTTGAGAACGTTGCTTTCTTCGTCACCTGTCAGATGATCATTGCCCTGACTGCCGTAGACACCTTCGACACTGTTCACCGTATCTTCCGGTACACCATTGACATAAACCGTCGCTTTTTCTTTTCCGCGCAGGACGACCCTGATTGGCTCATGCCGGTCTTCGTAGGACACCGAATCATTCCATCCGGGGCCGCTGAAGATCTCTTTCATATTTGGTGTGTCTCTGTATTCCTTCATGGTCCCCTCCTGCGTGGCTGGGAGCCTGCGTTGCCTTGCTGATGGATGGTGAAGAGATGCGAGCAAGGTTAACCCGGGCCAGACCGCGACGGCCCCGTGTCATCAGGGTGTAAGCAACAGATGGTGGATTTCCACTTCTGTTGGCATGGGTTTATCAGCTCTTTTTTTGGACACAGCCCCGCTACAGGAAACAGCCCTCACCGTCAGGAGATAGAAGAACCATCTCCTGACCTGCTGCTCCATGGGCATGCGACCTTGTTTTAACTATTTTGTAGCAGAAATAATAAGTTTAACTAACCCATTGCCAAATTTTTCATTTTTATTATGCATACATCTTGTTGATCAGGGCGGATTCAGCATTGATATGAATGAGTCGATAACTTGTCCTGCTGTTGACATATTTTGTTTTCTTATCTTTTTGGCGTCTCTTGATCACGGTTGTATCGTGATCCGGTGATGCAAGGTTTGTCCTGCGACAGCGCAGTGTCATGGTGTAAAGTTGTTGCGTTCGGGCTTCTCCCCGGCCTTTGTTGCCCTCTTTTACAGATACCGGATTTTTCTGATGACACTTTCTGTACGTTCTCTCGACAGGGCTTTTATGGCTGGTCATCTTGATATCTGGGCGGGGCCCGGATGGGACAGGGAAACAGGGTCAACCGTCGAGATCCTGGAGGAAGACGGTACACCGCGCTGTCAGACGCCCCGTCGTGTGATGGCTTTGTGCCGCCAGCTCTATGTCCGCTGTGCCTTGTATGCGATTGATCCCGTCTTGTGTCGTGATCAGGGGGGGCGTCTTCTGGAGAGACTGGACACCCTGTATGCCGATCCCCTGAACGGGGGATGGTGGTTCAGTATCATGCCGGATGGCGAGGCTGCGGACCGGCGCAAGGATTTGTATGCCCATGCCTTTGTTGTTCTGGCGACAGCGGTTGCGGCCTCTTTTCTTGGTCATGATCGCGCACTGTTCCTGGCGCGGCGGACAATCGATGACATCCGGACGCTGTTTACTCTTCCCGACTGTTCGTGGTTTGCAGCCGGGGCAGACCCGGATGGATCAGGGCCAGACAGACGCCTGTTGCAAAACCCGCACATGCATCTGTTTGAGGCTGCTATGGCTTTTGCCCTGGTTTCGGGTCGCAGTCAGGATGCCGATATGGCTCACCATCTGGCTGCTTTGTTTCCATCGCTTCTGCACCCCCAGGCCGGAATGGTTGCGGAATACTTTGGGGAAGACGGATCTCCCGAGCTTGCGGCCCGGGCCCAGATTGAACCGGGTCATCAGTTCGAGTGGGCTTGGTTGTTGCATGAATATGCGGTGCGCTTCCACGAACCTGGTCCTGTGCAGCAACGCTGGCTGGACCAGGCTCATGACCTTCTGGAACGTGGCATGACGTGCGGGATTGATCGTGCGTTCGGTGGCGTTTTCAACAGTGTGGATGCGCACGGTCGTGTGACGGACGAGGGAAAGCGCATCTGGCCCTTGACTGAATTGCTCAAGGCGTTGGCTGTTCTGCGACCGGGGCAGGAAAAGGAATTCCTGGATTTTCTTGGTCGCACCTATTTGCGCCCGGGTGGCTTCTGGATTGAAGCGTGCAGCCGCTCCCTTGAGCCATTTGATCAAACGCTGCGTGCCAGTACGGGCTATCATCTGGCAACGGCCTGGCAGGAGCTGGGGCGTATGGCGGGCGGTCGCGGAGTGTATGATCTGGGGCGCGCTTCCCCTTGATGCTTTCGTAAGGATATGGGCCTAGTTCTGCCAGCATGGCGTTTACAGCGCCTTGGTTGCGGTTCATTATGGTTTCAAGGGCCATGCGAATGGCCAGTATTGCTGACCATTTCTGCGGCTTTATTGTTGCGTGAGAGCATGGTAACCCGTATACCCGAATAGTTGGGTTACTGCTCGTATTCCTCCTGTGGGTTGAGAGCGATTCTCTTCTGCGGTGCTGTTGTGCCGGTACCGCTTGATCGGGGAGGTTTTTGCATGCCGTCAAAGATGATGCAGTTTGTCCGTCTGGATCAGCAGATACCTGACAAGCGTTCCGCGCAGGAGCGATGCGGTGACTTTGACGAAATTTACAGCGTGTTTAACCCGGACAAGGCCAGTGAGCAGGCTTCGCGTTGCACGCAGTGTGGCATTCCGTTTTGCCAGATTCATTGTCCGCTCGGGAACAATATTCCCGATTGGTTGGCCATGGCCGCAGCAGGTCGCCTGCGCGAGGCATACGAGTTGGCCTCCGCAACCAATGCCATGCCGGAAATTTGCGGTCGTATCTGTCCGCAGGATCGTCTGTGCGAGGGATCCTGTGTTCTGGAGCAATCTGGCCATCACACAGTGACCATCGGTGCAGTTGAACGTTTTGTCACCGATACAGCATGGGCGCAGGGGTGGGTGAAGCCTTTGCAGCCTGGCCCGGCCCGGGGGCAGAGCGTCGGGATTGTTGGTGCCGGTCCGGCCGGACTGGTTGCTGCAGAAGAGCTTCGTCTTCGTGGCTTTGATGTGGATATTTACGATCGTTACGATCGTGCCGGCGGGTTGCTGGTTTATGGTATTCCCGGCTTCAAGCTGGAAAAGGATGTGGTACGCCGTCGTGTCCAGCGACTGCAGGACGGCGGCATTGTGTTTCATCTTGGCGTGGATGTTGGGGGCAATCTTGCCTTTTCCACTCTCAGGGAGCGCCACGACGCCATCCTGCTTGCCACGGGCGTGTACCGGGCACGTAATCTTTCAACACCGGGGTCTGGCCTGCGTGGAGTGGTTCCAGCCCTGGACTATTTGATTGCATCCAGTCGTGCCGGCTTTGGGGATGCTGCTGTGGACCTCGGGTTGGATGCGCGGGACAGGCATGTTGTCGTCATCGGGGGTGGTGATACCGCGATGGACTGTGTGCGTACAGCCATCCGTCAAGGGGCACGCAGCGTCAAGTGCCTTTACAGGCGTGATCGTGACAATATGCCCGGCTCCCTGCGTGAAGTTTCCAATGCCGAGGAAGAGGGCGTGGAATTTGTCTGGCTGTCAGCGCCAGAGGCTTTCCTGGATGAAGGAACGCCCGGCCATGTATCAGGGGTGCGGGCTGTGCCGATGTATCTGGGTGTTCCGGATGCCAGTGGCCGCCAGACACCCCGCCCGGTTGGGGATTCCCATTTTGTTCTGCCAGCTGGTCTTGTGATCGAGGCCCTAGGTTTTGATCCCGAGGATGTGCCGACCCTCTTCGGGGAGTCTGCATTGCGTGTAACGGAGTATGGAACACTGGTGGTTGATCCGCAGACCGCGATGACCTCGGTGGAAGGTGTGTTTGCTGCCGGCGACATCGTGCGCGGCGCATCCCTGGTGGTCTGGGCTATTCGTGACGGGCGGGAGGTTGCAGCCTCAATCGCCGATTACCTTGAGAAACGGTCGGATACAGGGGCTGTTGCCAGTTTTGGTGAAGGAGTGCGGGTATAATGGGAAACCAGTCTGTAGCCGAGACAGGCAAGCCGTTTCCAGACGATTGGCATAACAATGTCCGGACCCTGGAAGAAGCACACCTTTACTTTCCGCTTCAGGAGCATGACGCTTGCGGTGTTGGTCTGGTAGCAGCTCTTGACGGAAAGCCCCGGCGCCAGGTGGTCGAGGCTGGTATCAGCGCCCTGAAGGTTCTGTTTCATCGCGGGGCTGTCGATGCGGATGGAAAAACGGGTGATGGTGCCGGCATTCACGTTGCTGTCCCGCAAACCTTCTTCAAGGCTCACGTTGAACGCATTGGTCACAAGCCGCTGGATGGGGTGATGGCGGTGGGCATGATTTTTCTGCCCAAGAACGACATGCTGGCACAAGAACGGTGCCGGATGATTGTTGAAGCCGAGATTCTGCGCTGTGGGTACGGGATCTATGGCTGGCGCCAGGTGCCGGTTGATATCGATGTGATCGGGGAAAAAGCCAACGCGACGCGTCCCGAGATCGAACAGATCATGATTGCCAATACCCGCAATGTCCCCGAACAGCAGTTTGAAACAGACTTGTATGTTCTGCGTCGCCGGATGGAGGCCAAGGCATCGGCCGAGAATATTGCCGAGTTCTATGTTTGCTCGCTGTCCTGCCGTTCCGTGATTTACAAGGGCATGTTCCTGGCCGAGCAGCTGGACACGTTCTATCCAGATCTGGCTGATGAGCGGTTTGAGTCCCCGTTTGCCATCTATCACCAGCGTTACTCCACCAATACATTCCCGACGTGGCGTCTGGCCCAGCCGTTCCGGATGTTGGCCCACAATGGAGAGATCAACACTCTTTCCGGTAACATCAACTGGATGCGGGCGCATGAGACCCGTCTGGAAAGCCCTGTCTTTGGTGCTCGTGTTCGTGACCTGAAGCCGGTTATTCAGCCTGGCGGGTCTGACTCGGCTGCCTTGGACAATGTGTTTGAGCTTCTGGTGCGTGCCGGGCGCCCGGCACCTGCGGTCAAGGCCATGATGATTCCGGAGAGCCTTTCTTCCGGATCGGTCATGCCGGATGCACACCGGCATTTCTTCCGTTACAGCAACTGCGTGATGGAACCGTGGGATGGCCCGGCTGCTGTTTGTGCCTATGACGGGCGCTGGGTTATTGCCGGCTTGGACCGTAATGGCCTTCGTCCTTTGCGCTACACCATAACCGGTGACGATCTGCTGATTGTGGGCTCGGAAACGGGCATGGTGCGCATTGATGAAGCCAGTGTTCGGGCCAAGGGGCGTGTTGGTCCCGGGCAGTGTATTGGCATAGACCTGCTGGAAGGGCGCTTCTACGGTGATGATGCGCTGAAAACCGCCATGGCTTCCCGTGCTCCCTTTGGGGCCTGGACATCCCGGATGACGCATCTGGACAGCCTGATAAAGGGATCGGGGATGTCCAGTCCAACGCTTGATGCCGGTACGCTGTGCCGTCGGCAGCTTGCTCATGGCATGACCCTGGAAGACATGGAGCTGATACTGGCTCCGATGATCGAGGAAGCCAAGGAAGCCATTGGCTCGATGGGGGATGATACGCCCTTGGCCGTGCTTTCGGATCATTATCGTGGATTGCATGTCTTCTTTCGGCAGAATTTCAGCCAGGTGACCAATCCACCCATTGATCCACTACGGGAAACACGGGTCATGAGCCTGGGGACCCGTCTGGGCAATTTGGGCAATATCCTGGATGAAGATCCATCCCAGTGTGATATTTTGCAGATCGAGAGCCCGGTCCTGACCAATGCCGAATTTTGGGCCATGTGCGCCTATATGGGTGATGCAGCCGCTTTTGTGGATTGTACCTTCGACGTTCATGGTGGTGAGCATGCCCTGCGTGAGGCTGTGCGTCGTATCCAGAACGAAACCGAGGACGCTGTTCGGGGTGGTTGTACTCACGTTATCCTGACGGATGAGTCTGCGTCTGCAGACCGTGCTCCCATGCCGATGATCTTGGCTGCAGGGGCTGTGCACACCTGGTTGATCCGCCAGAAGCTGCGTACATTTACCAGCTTGAATGTCCGGTCTGGTGAATGTCTGGATACACACTCCATTGCTGTTCTGATCGGTGTCGGTGCTACCACGGTCAACGCCTGGCTGGCTGAGGAAGCTATCCATGACCGTGTCCGCCGGGGTCTTCTGGGCGGAATTTCGCTGGAGCAGGCACTGAGAAACTTTCGCAAGGCCCAGGATGATGGTTTGCGGAAGATCATGTCCAAGATGGGTATCTCCGTTGTGTCCTCGTATCGTGGGGGGCTGAACTTCGAGGCTGTTGGTCTGTCCCGTGCCCTGGTCGCGGAATTCTTTCCCGGTATGCCGTCCCGGATTTCCGGTATCGGGATGGCAGGGATCCAGAAAATGGTTCTGGAGCAGCATGTCCGGGCCTGGAAGGCTCCTTCGGCTGTTCTTCCTGTCGGTGGCCTGTATCGCTATCGGCGTGGTTCTGGCGAGACGCACGGTTTTGAGGGGACCCTGATCCATATGTTGCAGATGGCTGTGACGCGGGAGGATTATGCCCTGTATCAGCGTTATACCCGTGGGGTTCGTGCGTTACCGCCGATTTCATTGCGTGATTTGCTGGATTTCCGCCGGGCGGAGCGTCCGTTGCCTCCGGATGAGGTGGAATCCGTGACCCAGCTGCGCCGCCGTTTCGTAACGCCGGCCATGTCACTTGGGGCTTTGTCGGAAGAAGCCCATGGCACCCTGAACATTGCCATGAACCGGATTGGTGCCAAGTCAGACAGTGGTGAGGGTGGCGAGGTGCCGGAGCGGTATCGTCCCCGCCCGAATGGCGACAATGCCAATTCAGCAATCAAACAGGTGGCATCCGGGCGTTTTGGTGTGACGGCGGAGTATCTGAACCAGTGCCGTGAAATTGAGATCAAGGTTGCACAAGGCGCCAAACCTGGCGAGGGAGGGCAGTTGCCTGGCTTCAAGGTGACAGCCCAGATTGCGGCCCTGCGCCATTCAACACCGGGGGTGACGCTGATCTCTCCTCCCCCCCACCACGATATTTATTCCATCGAGGATCTGGCCCAGCTTATCTATGACCTGAAGCAGATCAATCCAAAGGCCCGCGTTGTAGTCAAGCTGGTTTCCCGTTCCGGCATTGGGACCATTGCGGCCGGTGTGGCCAAGGCCAAGGCCGATGTTATCCATATTTCCGGGCATGCGGGCGGGACCGGGGCCAGCCCGATGACATCGATCCGCTACGCCGGGCTGCCGTGGGAGCTTGGCCTGTCGGAGGTTCACCAGGTCCTGACCCTCAACCGTTTGCGTCATCGGGTTCTTTTGCGCACGGATGGCGGCATCAAGACAGGCCGGGATGTGGTTGTGGCCGCCATTCTCGGGGCCGAGGAATTCGGGGTTGGCACGGCAAGCCTGATTGCCATGGGCTGCATTATGGTGCGCCAGTGTCATTCCAATACATGTCCGGTCGGTGTCTGCACGCAGGATGAGGCCCTGCGGGCCAAGTTCGGCGGTACACCGGAAAAGGTTGTCAACCTGTTCTCCTTTATGGCTGAAGAGGTGCGAGAAATTCTGGCCGAGCTGGGTTTCCGGACCCTGAACGAGATTATCGGCCGGACCGACCTGCTGTACCAGGTTTCACGAGGGGCTTGGTATCTGGATGACCTGGACCTGAACTCCCTTCTGGTCAAGGCAGATACAGGGGGGCTGCCGACTGTTTGTGCTGTCCAGGGGCGTAACGAGGTTGATGAAACCCTTGATGCCCGTATGATCGAGGATGCCCGCTCTGCCCTGGAGGACGGGGAGAAGATGCAGCTGACCTATCATGTGCAGAATACGCACCGTGCGGTTGGAACCGGGTTGAGCCACAGAATTGTGACCCGCTATGGGATGAAGGGGCTTCAGCCGGGCCACATTACGGTTCGCCTGCGTGGGTCTGCCGGGCAGTCCCTTGGGGCCTTTGCCGTGCAGGGCCTGAAGCTGGAAGTTTTCGGAGATGCCAACGACTACGTTGGCAAGGGATTGTCCGGTGGGGCCATTGTTGTGCGCCCCCCGGTGTCCAGTCCGCTATTGTCCCAGGATAATACCATTATCGGAAACACGGTCCTGTATGGAGCAACGGCGGGAACTCTTTTTGCAGCAGGCCAGGCTGGGGAGCGTTTTGCCGTACGTAACTCAGGGGCTGTTGCCGTGATCGAGGGGTGTGGATCAAATGGCTGCGAGTACATGACGGGCGGAGAGGTTGTAATTCTTGGGCCTGTTGGTCCGAATTTTGCCGCCGGTATGACCGGTGGTATGGCTTATGTTTTGTGCGATGACAGTCTTGATCATCTGCTCAACCCGGATTCCGTAATCTGTCAGCGGATCGAAATGGATTACTACGCAAATCGCCTGAAGGAGCTGGTCCGCCAACATACCTGTGAAACAGGGTCTCGCTTTGCCGAGAAAATACTGGCCGAGTGGCACTGTCAAATCGGGAATTTCTGGCAGATTGTGCCCCGGGAGATGGTGATGCGTCTTGATATGCCTGTTTCCCGACGCCTTCCGGAAGCTTGCGTTTCCGCCTGATGCTACAGGGCGGCCTGGTCTGCTTTGTGAGACTGCGCGGCCTCGCATGCTTTCTCGTGCGTTGTTGTCGCATAGCAGTAAATGCAGCCTTGTGCGCAGGTGTTATAGGCCCCGATATCCTTGCTGGCGGCACAGGCACAGGCCGCGCGGTGGCTGCGGGATCCAGTGACAATAGATTGGTCTGCCAGGCGTGACAGACGTTCTGTGTCGATGCAGGCAGCATCGTGCAGGCCGGGAACCAGAAGGTGGCGCTGGGCGCACAGGGACAGAGCCATGCCGTTATCCTGGGCGATGGCGAGGAAGTCCCCCAGCAATGCCTTCTTGGTGTCATCATCCGGATCATGCCAGGTCAGGTTACTGTGCTGTGCTGCCCTCTCAAGGGATCGCCGTGTCTTGCTGTAGAACTGGGCAAAGCTGACAATAACTTCGTTGACGGCACCTTTCAGATCCCGGGCCAAGCGGGAAAATGTCTCACGGTGCCAGTAGGGTGGTGTCAGGGATGTGAAAAGAATGGGGTCATAACGCCAGACAATGGCATCAAGCCCGCGGGCTCTGGCCAAGGTGCGTATCATCTCAACCGCGTGGTGTGAATCCGGGACAAAGCGGTCCATGTCGCGGGGATAGCCGGTAACTGTGAACTGGATAACAGTCGGTAGGCCCAGGGCATCGACGGCTGGCAAGTGATGCAGGAACGGCTTGATGTTCCGGGTCCACAGAACAAGACCGGACAGGGCCTGCGGACGAAGGTCGACCGTAAAGGGCCTGTTGTTCCAGACATTGTATACCGTGACGTGCCCGGCCTGCAGCCGGTTGATGAACCAGTCTCCATAAAAGGCCGGTATGTCGGTCTTGTAACTGGCGGACAGGACGGGCCTTGTTTCCTTGCACGTCACGCCATGTGTCCCCTTTGATCGAAGAGAAAGCCGCCAGCGGCGGCTTTCTGTGTCAGCAATATGCAGACCAAGTCGGGATTCATGCCTTACTTTGGCATCGATGTCTTGATCCAGTCCTCCAGCAAGCTTTTCACCGGGGGCGCGCCAACCTTTGTTGCTGTGAGCTTTCCATTGTGGAACAACATCAGGGTCGGAATGCCACGGACCCCGTAATTGCCGGGCGTCACCGGGTTTTCATCAATGTTGATCTTGGTGATTTCCAGCGTTTCGCCCATTTCGGCTGACAGTTCGTCCAGCAGAGGGGCCAAGGTCCGGCAGGGGCCGCACCATTCTGCCCAGAAATCAACCAGAACCGGCTTTTCTGCTTTCAGGACATCTTTTTCAAAGCTGTCATCCGTCACCTGCTTCATGTGTATTCTTCCTTAGTCATCATGGTCGGCTTGTATCTTGGACTCTAGGGAGCGGCGTTGATGTCGTCAAGGCCAGGCCAAGGCACTTTGGGGTGGGTATCGTGTGCAGTCTCTTTTCATTCCACGTGTTCCCGGATAGGCTGTCGGCTATTTTTATCGAGGAACCTGTTGATGCCACCGAAGAATAACCCTCTGAAGCTCAATTCCCTGCAGTTGAAGACCCTGACCTTGCTTCAGGTCCTGGCCGGGATGCCCGATGCCAGCCAGCCGGACCCGGAAACCGGAGACCCCATGGTTACCGCGTTTCCTGATCCCCACGGGAACCATTTTCACCTTGGATCTTGGGTCGTTTCTTCTTCTGATGCCACGGGCCTGCGCAATGAGGCCGTTTGGAAGGCCCTGACCCGCAAGGGGTTGGCCATGTCGCGCTGGCCTTATGGCATTTCGGTCACAGCTCCGGGGATGACCTATGAAACCGGGCTGAAAAGCAAGATCCTGCATGGCTCTGACCATTGATATCCCTGTCTTGCGGAGTGTCGTATCATGCCCGACCGTACAGCCTGTGTTCTTGTTATTGGCAACGAGGTCCTGTCCGGGCGAACGCGTGATGCGAACATTCCCATGATTGCAACAGGTCTGGCCGGGATTGGTATTGCCTTGAAAGAGGCCCGTATCATACCCGATATGCACGAGGCGATTGTTTCAGCCTTGCACGATGTCCGGGATCGTTTCGATCTTGTTCTCACAACCGGGGGTATAGGCCCAACGCACGATGATATTACGGCTGAGGCTGTTTCAGCGGCTTTCGGGGTTGAGCTGGAGCAAAACCCCGATGCAGTAAAGCGGTTGCGTGATTATTACGGTCCCGAACACTTGACCCCGGCACGGCTTCGTATGGCCCGTATTCCTGTCGGGGCGGCTCTTCTGGACAATCCGGTCAGTGCAGCTCCGGGCTTTTGTATCGGGAACGTGTATATTCTGGCTGGTGTTCCCCGCATTGCGGCAGCCTGCTTTGACCTGTTGAAACCGGGGCTGGCTGGCGGGGCTGCGATTGTTTCCAGGGCTGTTTCAGCCGCGGTACGTGAAAGCGACCTTGCTGCGTCCTTGGGGGGGATACAGGCGTCGTTTCCTGATGTTGACATCGGCAGCTACCCTTTCATGACCCCGACAGGCTATGGCGTCAGTATTGTTGCCCGTGGCACGGATCCGGAACGATTGGATCAGGCTGCTGCTGCCGTTGCCGATGCCATGCGGGCGCTTGGTGTTGAGCCGTTCTTTGCCGACCACGCCGCTGCGGCTGATGGATCATCCTGAGGGAGAGTGCGGTGTGCCGGTGAGTCCTCAGGAAAAGAAGGCCCTGAAATTCCTGTTCCAGCATCTGTTGGCAGGGTGTGCAGGGGCTTTGTTGTGCGGCATTATGATACTGTGGCTTGATATTGGAAATATTCGTACACTTGCTTTTCGGTCTGATCACCCGGTTCTTTATACGGGGCTGCTTTTTTTCGGTCTTTTTGTTACCTTTGGCAGTGTCAGCATGGGTATCGGCATCATGAGTCTGGGCGAAGACCGTAACTAGGATGCTTGTTATCCCTTGTTTTTGTTCTTCATGAACAAATACGTTTCTATGCAGACAATAAATGTACCGGTTGGGCTGAAAGCACGGCTGTGCTGATGCTACAATGTGGTGCGGCTGTGTATGCGGGATTCGCGTATGGGCAGGATATCGTGTTCCTGTCGTCGCTTCTGAATCCAGACGAGCTGCATGGTGCGGCCTTGTTTGTATCGGCGCGCCGCGGTGCTTGCCCCGGAGTGTTGTTTCCTGGGTGTGCGTATCGTATCCGGTATGGCGGGTTTTCCAGCCCGTGATGCTGCCGGGATACGGGATTGGGCTATCCCCGCTGGAGGGGTCAGTGCAAGGAATGTGCGATGGCCGATGAAGCTCCCCGTCTGGTTGAGCCTGAGGAAATAGAAATCCTGAGCTCCGAAACACCTGTCACCGATGGGCAGTCGACAGGTGAGCGTGCAGCCGTGTCTGCCGCTGTCGGGGATGATGAAGTCGATGGCGAGATGGATGCGCTCGCCCGGTCTATCGATGAGCCAGAGCAGGATTCACCCCAGAACGTGGGTAACTTGGGTGTCTTGCACACCGGCAGCCGGTCGGAGGCCGACGTACAGGTTATTGGCGGTGAGCTTGATACGGTGCCAACGCCCGCTCCCGGTGTTGCTGCGACCGAAGGTGGAAACCAGGGTATTCCGGACGGTATCATTGATGCCGGGGCAGTTAACCCGCCGCCTGCCAGTTCCGAGAACACGCCTTCTTCTGTAGACCCTCTTTCACCATCGGCAGCTGCCGGGGCTGAACCCCTGCAGCCGGACCTGCCAGCTTCACCGGTTGCTGCGGTACAGGGTGCCCCTGTTATCGTTGCTCCGGAGCAGGCCAATGCCCCACCAGTGCCCGGGGATACGCAGGATACCACTGTGGCCACGGCCCCTGTCGTTCCTGAAGATCAGCAACAAACGGTTCAGATTCCGGCTGTGGCTCCGGTTGTGTCCCTTGTTCCGGCTATAGGTGCTGAAGATAATGGTATTGCTCTGTCAATTACCTTGTCCAGCCCGGGGGTGGGGATCCTGGATATTGTGATCAGTAATCTGCCGGCAGGGACTGTGCTGAGCGCAGGCACTCCCATTGATGCGACCAGCTGGCGGGTTTCTGCTGCTGATCTCGCTGGCCTTCAGCTGACACCGCCGTCGAATTTCAGCGGCGAGCTTGCGGTGACTGTGACGGCAACGACCACCGGAACGGCCGGCGATACGGCCAGCACTGCAACGGTATTGCCAGTTACCGTGACACCGGTAGCGGACGCCCCGGCTCTGGATGTTCCTGCCTTGACGGTTGGAGCAGAGGATACAGACGTTCCCTTTCATATTCAGGCTTCATTGACAGATACCGATGGTTCGGAAAGCCTGAGCATAACAGTGTCCGGCCTGCCGGCGGGGACGACCCTGAGCAAGGGAACGCAGCAGGCCGACGGGTCCTGGACCCTGTCCCCGGGTGATTTGCCGGGCCTGACATTGAGACCTCCGGCTGATTTCAGCGGCACCATCAATGCCACGGTGAAGGCAACCTCGACCGAAGGCCAGCCAGCAGCCCTGCCGGAACAGCAATCGGCCTCTGTTGATACATCTGTGTCACTGACCATTACCGGTGTTGCCGATACGCCGACACTGGCGGTCGCGCCTCCTGCTTCCGGCGTTGAAGATACGGCCCTTCCTTTGACGATCAATGCCAATCTTCAGGACACTTCAGAAACGCTGTCCGTTGTGATTTCCGGGCTTCCGGCTGGCGCAACCCTCAACCAGGGAACACAGGGTGCGGATGGAAGCTGGACCCTGTCGCCGGCAGAGCTGGCCGGCTTGCAGCTTAATCCTCCGCCAAACTACAGCGGCTCGTTCAACTTGGTTGTGACTGCTGTATCAACAGAACAGGATGGTGATACAGCCAGCATCCTGCAAACGGTTCCGGTTACGATTGCTCCGGTTGTGGATGCACCGACCTTGACTGCGTCACTTCCGGTCTCTGGCCATGAAGATACGGCAGTACCTTTTGATATTCAGGCGGCCCTCACTGATACCGATGGTTCGGAAAGCCTGACAATCACGGTCTCTGGCCTTCCTTCTGGAACGACCCTGAGCAGCGGGACACAGCAGCCGGATGGATCCTGGTCACTGACTTCGGCGGATCTGCCCGGGCTTCTGCTGACACCACCGCTGAATTTCAGCGGCACCATCAATGCCACAGTGACGGCAACTTCAACCGAAGGTCAGCCGGTTGCCCTGGGACCTCAGTCTGCCAGTGAGGTGACCCTGGTTTCTGTTTCGGTTACCGGGGTTGCGGATGGGGCTGTGGTGTCCGCCAGTGCACCGGCAGCCGGTAACGAAGATACCCATGTTGCGTTGAATCTGTCTGCTTCCCTGTCGGACAATGATGGGTCTGAAAAGGTGGTGTTGACCCTGTCGGGGATGCCGGAAGGGAGCACATTCCATCTTGGTACATCCGGGACTGCCCCTGCTGTTCCCGCCACCGTCAATCCGGATGGCTCGGTGACCTTGGCGCCCTTGCCCGCAGGTGATGTTGCATCCCTGTCTGTTCTGGCCAAGGGAAGTACATCCGGGAATTATGCCGGCTCCTATACCCTGACGGTCAGTGCTGTGTCTGTCGAGCAGGATGGTAGCGTGTCGGTTCCGTCTGTCATGACAGTCCCTGTTGTGGTTGCGCCGGTATCTGATGGTGTCAGTACGTCCGGACAGAGTGTGTCCGGTCTTGAAGATACGACGATTGCCTGGCGGCCGGTCTTTACCCTTGTTGACCGTGACAACGCAACATCAGGCGATGCCAGCGGGGCACCGGGGCAGGAGAAGGTCACGACCGTTTCCATATACTCCAATGATCCCGATATGGTGGGCAGCGTGTGGAAGGTTGCGCTTCCCGGTCAACCCGAACAGGTATTGACCATCCAGACCGGGTCTTTTTCCACCGGCAGCGGATCAACCGTTTACCAGTACAAGATCGATATTCCGACGGACGCCATTCAGGTGGCTGATGGGGCTGCTGCCGACCGGTTTGCAGTTGAGGGTTTAACGGTCAGGCCGTCTCCGGACAGTGACCGTGATATCAGTGTGGTCTTTGGTGTCGGCACGGAAGACACAGCCAGTGGGATGACGGCCAGTCGGGTGACGAATGTCAGTGGAGCTGTCAAGGTTACGGCTGTTGCTGATGATATTGTCCTGACAGCAGCTGATGTAACCGGCAAGGAAGATCAAGGAATTGGCGGTGCCAATGTGTTTCCCCTCAACCTGTCTGCCACCCTGCACGATACCGATGGCTCCGAACGTGTTTATGCCGTGGAGATCATGGGTGTTCCCAATGGCTGGAAGCTGGCGGGAGCTGCGGGTATCGTTGATGCCGGGGGGGGAGTATGGCGGTATTCCCCGGCTGACCATGGCGGTGTGAACAGCAGCCCTGATTTGTCAGGGCTGCGTCTGGAATTGCCGGAGCATGCGTCAACCAATGACCCGGTCTCCCTGACCATGCGCGTGTCCTGGTATGATCCGGGTACAGAAGGGGGGGCAGGTGCCAGCGCTGCGCGTGCGCAGAGTACGGATTTCAAGGTCACAGTTGATCCGGTTGCTGATACACCTGTTGCTGTCATCAAAACCGTTGTAGGCAATGAAGATACGCCGCTGGCGGTCTATATCGACCCGCAGACACCGGACAACGATGGCTCGGAAGTGATCTCCGTCATTCTGTCCGGCCTGCCCGATGGTGTGACGTTTGGCCACATGATTGGCGGGGTTTTCCAAGAACTGACCGGTGTGACATCCAGTGTTGGCGGGCAGACGGTCTGGACCCTCTCCGAAGCCCAGTTGTCGGGTTTGCACATGATGCCCCCGGCCAACTCCAACAAGGATTTTACCTTCACCGCGGAAATACGCACGACGGAAACCGGTGGTCCGGCGGATGCGGACAACGTGGCAAGTACAGTAAAAACAATATCCGTTGACTTGCGTGGGGTAGCAGATGGCAGTGCCCTGGCGGATGGTACGGTCATAACCCGGACTGGATCCGAGGATACGGCCATTGACCTGAATATCAGTGGTATTCCGATGGTGGATACCGATGGATCGGAAAAAGCCAGCTATGTTCTGGATCTGTCAGCGCTTCCATCCGGCTTCACGCTGACCGGTGTTCCGGAGAAGGCTCTGGTGCCCCTGGGTGGTGATCGCTGGTCGGTGGCGGCGTCCGAGGCCGGGAATCTGAAGCTTGTGCCACCCAAGGATTTCTCCAATGCCTTCCCGGGTGGTACCGATGTGCGTATCGGGCTGGAGATACGCAGTACGGAGAATGACGGCAGTGTACGGGTCGAGAACCATCCCCTGGACATTCACGTCAATGCGGTTGTTGATGCCCCGCATGTGGCCAGCCCGGATGCAGGGCGCGAGGACAGCCCGCTGACCATTCCCCTGACGGTCAGTGCCGGCGACAGCGATGGCTCGGAGACAGTCAGCAGCCTGTATCTGACAACACACTTGTCTGGCTTCAAGGTGACCAATGGATCCGGGGCAGAGTTGACGTGGAACGCCTCTCTTGGGCGTTATGATGCCAATCTGTCCGGGCAGACGGTTCTGAAGTTGCAGCCCCTGGACGGGCGTCAGGATCTGGGGGGGGACGGTGCTGATGTTCCCTACACCCTTCAGGTAACGGTTCGGGATGCCGGAGGTGTGCAGGCAACCTTCAATGTCGGGCGGACCATTGTGGTCAATCCGGTTGCCGATACGCCGGAGCTTTCAGCCTCGGTTCAGGGTACAGCCCCGATCGGGTCGCCTCTGGATGTTCATTTGTCCGTTGCCAGTGGCGAGGTTGGTCATCTGGTTGGTGGAACCTATGTTCCCGACGGATCTGAGAAAGTTGGTCTTCAGGTCAGCGGCATGGTCAACGGGGTTGTCCTGGTGCAGGAAATGCCCGACGGCAGCTTGAACCAGATCGGCCGCAACAACGGCGACGGAACCTGGACCCTGGATCCGCAAACTTTGGACAGTCTGCGTGCTTCGGACGGATCCATCCCCGATGGCATCATAAAAGTCTGGGCCCCATGGGGTGAGATGAGCGGAGGCGGGACCTACACCCCCGTTTCGTCCCTGACCTTGGGCCTGAAAGCCATTGCGGTGGAACCGGACGGAACCGGGGCTGACCGCGTGGCCAGCACCGAGACAACCCTGAACCTGAACTGGAACCACGGCGGTGGCGGTGGTCATCATGGTGGTGGCAATGGCAATGGCCATGATGGCTCAGTCCATTGGGGTGGGGACGGCGTTATACACGGCGTGGAAGATGTGCCGGTTACTTCGCTTAATCTGGGCAACATGCCTTCTGATGTGGCCGAGGTGGTTATCAGCGGTGTTCCGGCCGGGGCTTCGTTCTCCGCAGGGACGGATATGGGCAACGGGGTGTGGAAAATTGCCGCGGCAGATATTCCATCCCTTGTCTTCACCCCACCAGAGGATCTGGGCGGAAGTGGTACGGCCGTTGAAGGGCTGAACCATGTGACGCCTTCTGGTTTTTCGCCTCCCGGTCTGGCGCTTGGTCTGGGAAAGGGGATGTATGGCGGGACCATCATCCTGACCGTGGAAGGGTATAACGGCAGCGGTGATCCGGTTGCGGGCGGCGCCTTTATCCGCGCCGTGTCTTTGGTACCGGAAGCCGACACTCCCACGCTATCCGGCACCCCGTTGTCGGGCAGCGAGGATGCTCCCCTGTCCCTGTCCGGCATTACGGTTACAACCAACGACGTGGATGGTTCGGAGACCGCCAGTGCCTTGATCAAGGTGCCACAGGGGTTTGTGTTGTCGGTTGATGCCCCGCCGCTGCGCTACGATACCGTTGGTGGTGGCGACGGACAGCCGGCCTTTGCCCTCAATGCCGGTGGCGCCGCTGTGTATGCGGTTTACTCTGTTGCGGCGGCTGACATATCCAGCCTGACCCTGGTGCGGGATCCGTCTGTTCCGTCTGCCGAGCATTATTCAGGGCCCCTGAAGATCTATGTGACCGGTGTTGCAACAGAGCTGGAGGGAGGGCAGGCCAGCGTGGAGCAGGACTTCACGCTGGATGTGACGGCGGTTGCTGATGGTGCGGCGTTGTCTGCAGCTCCGGCAACCGGCACTGAAGATGGCGGGGCCATTGCCCTGAACCTGTCGGCCAGCCTGATCGACAGCAGCGAGACCCTGACATCACTTGCGGTGCTTGGTGCCGATGCGTCAAAGGTGACATTTGTTGATGGTGCAGGACAGCCGGTGCCCGACCTGTCTTCCTTGACCTTGGCCCAGGTGCAGGATCTGCATGTTCTGCCGGCAGCCAATGTGGCCGGTGATGTCAGCTTTGTCCTGAAAGCGGTAACGGCCGATGGTGCAGATACCAAGGAAACCCAGCATGTGGTGACGGTGCATATCACGCCGGTAGCGGATATGCCGTCTGTTGTTGTGACCCCGTCCCAGTCTGGTCCCTTTGCCTTCTCCGGGACGGAGGATACGGCGATTGCCCTGGATATTGCCGCATCCCTGACTGATACCGACGGATCGGAATCCCTGTCCCTGGTTCTGGATGTCCCCGTAGGGGCCACGCTGGTGCATGTGGCGGCTGACGGGGCCATGACCGTTGCCGGAGCCAACACAGGCAATGGGAAATGGGTGCTGGATACGTCGGACCTGTCGGGTCTCCACATTGTGCCGCCTCAGGATTACAACGGCTCCATGACGGTCAATGTGACGGCCACAGCGTGGGAGAACGGCCTGCGCAGTGGTGCCGTATCGCAAAGCCAGTCCTTTGCTGTTGAGGTTGTCGCGCAGGCAGATACACCGGATATCGAACCCCCTGCCCACGTACATGGGCAGGAAGATACGGGTATCGCCATTGATCTGGGGCTTGCGCATGGGACAACAGGCCCTCATGCTACGCCTGAGTCCCTGACGCTGGAAATTGTTGATGTGCCTGCTGGTGCGTCTTTCACCCTGTCCGACAATGCGGTTGGAACCCATGGGGCTGGTGGTGCCTGGACGTTCTCGGCAGCCGAGGTTGCCCAGATCATGGCAGCCGGGTCCGGGGCTTTCAAGGTTGTTCCCCCCGCTGACAGTGATGAAAGCTTTACTCTTGGGGTGCGCGCCATCAGTACGGATGGCGACACGACAGCATCCTCAGCCGGGTTGGGGGACAGTCCCTACCGCCCGGTACATGTGACGATTGATGCTGTGGCTGATGCTCCTTCCCTGTCTGTATCGAATGTATCCGGGCAGGAAGACCAGCCTATTGCGCTTGATATTGCGGCGGCTCTTGTCGATACAGATGGCTCCGAGACCCTGTCTGTTACCGTTTCTGGCGTGCCGCATGGTGCTGCTCTGTCGGCGGGAACCAACAATGGAGACGGCAGCTGGACCTTGACCTCGGCGCAACTGACGGGCCTGACCTTTACTGCCCCTGAACATGAAAGTGGTACCTGGACATTCTCTGTGTCTGCAACGTCAACAGAGAAAGCCAATAGTGATACTGCAACGACTTCAGACTCGTTCACCATTACTGTTGACCCTGTTGCCGATCCCCCCGATGTTTCTGCACAATCCGTCGTGGCAGACAGCGGTGCCCCGGTTGCCTTGTCCCTTGCCGCCAATCTTGTTGACAGCTCCGAGACGCTGTCACTGACCCTGACCGGTGCTCCGGAGGGGAGTCTGTCAGCGGGAACGTGGGATGCTTCGACTTCCAGCTATCAACTCCAGCAATCCGAGTTGACGGATCTGACCTTCACGCCGCCATCCGGTGATGCGGCTGAGTTTCCGATGACCCTGACCGCTGTTTCAACAGAGTCCAATGGCTCGACCGCCCAGACCAGTGCTGACTTTACGGTGACAGTCCCGGATGCCCCTGTGCCCGATACACCACTGGTTTCCGCCATGTTCTTCCTGCCGGATGCAGGGGGGGATGCCTGGAATACCTTCCTGTCCGATGACAGTGTACCGGTGGTCGGCCATGATGGTGGTGTGGCTGCGGCAGACCAGCTGGTGACCCTTGGCAGTGATACGTTTGATACTGGCGCCGGCGATGTGTCCGGTGGAATGGTTGATGGTGCCGTTGCCGGGGGTGGCCTTGACCTGGCTGGCCTTGGTGACAGTGGTGGAGCAGGGGATCTCATCATCCCGCACGAGGGTGACCATGGAGCGGGTTCGGCAGCTTCCATGGCTGGCGGGATTTGATCCTTCAGGCCCTTATTCCTGTTCGGGCCTGTTTCCGGACAGGGCAGCGTTCAGTCCGTCGCGGACGATGGTTTCGCAGTGTCGTGACAAGGCCTTCCTGTTGCCTGTTTCCGCAATGGTGACGGTCGGGAAGAAGTCAACCTCGACCGTCAGGCTGCCGAGCCTCAGGAAGTCCATCAGATGTGGGAAAAGCTCCATGTCCCCGTACCACGCGAAAAACGGGCGCATACTGCGTCCCATCGGTAATCCCTTGTAGCGTGTATAGGCAATGCTGACCGGCTGTACGTGGACCGCTTCTCCGTTTACCGCTTTCTCTGCGGTATTGAACAGGCTGCTTTTGAACGGCAGAACCCGGTTTCCATCCGATGAGGTTCCCTCAGGGAAAAGAATGATGGGTTCCCCCTCCTGCAGGCGCTCGGCAATGACATCGCGATGCTGTGCCGTGGCGCTGACCCGCCGCTCGACAAAGATTGTGCGGGCAATGGAGGCCAGAAACCCGATCCCGGGCCACTGTCGTACCTCGGCTTTTGAAACGAAAGCACCCGGAATCAGGGCGCACAGGATCATGATATCGATGTAGCTGACATGATTGGCAACACACAGCAAGGGCCGGTGCTGTGACAGTTTTCCCCGGACAACGACCTTTACGCCGAATATCAGCGACAGGGCAACCTTCCAGTAGAACATGGATATGTTCCTGTAGCGGCAGCGCAAAAAAAGGGCCGGTATGTAGGCTATCAGACACAACCCCGTCCACAGGACGTAAAGGGCCAGTTTTGTTACAGCGCCAATTGTGGTGAGCATTCAGCCCGGATTCCCTCTCAGGTTGCCTGCCGGTCTCGATTTCCGGTCATAATGTTTGAAGTACTTGTCTGAGATCAGGTCCGTCTTGACCATCACGCAGACATCAACCGTGTTGAAATCATGGTCAATGACAGCTCCGTCGCCAACAAAGCCTCCCAGGCGGAGGTACCCTTTGACCAGCGGTGGAACGGACGCAAGCCCCCGTGCCGGATGAATGCGATCAGGGGGCAAAAGGTCCATAGCAGTGTAGCGGTCCTTCAAGGCAACCGGACGCATGGATTCCGGAGCCAGATGGTGCTGGTAAAGATAGGAAAGCGGAAGTGCCAGCTTTGATGGATCCGTACCCTGCAGGCTGGCACAGCCAAACATCATGGTAATATCATAGTGGAACACATAGGCGGCAATGCCTCGCCACAGCAGCTGCATTGTTGCTTTTGTGCGATAGGCGGCATCAACACAGGACCGGCCCAGCTCCATGATCTCACCGGAGAGGGCTTCAAGTGGTGCAATATCGTACTCATCGGCTGTATAGAAACGTCCGGCCTTGTGCGCCTGGGAGCGTCGGAGCAAACGATAGGTTCCGACAACAGCTTCGGGACCATCCCCTTTGGTATGGTCAATGACAACAAGGTGGTCGCAGAACGGATCAAACCGATCAAAATCCCGGCCGGTAGCGGCAACCTCCGGCGTGGGTCGTGCGCCCATCTCCTGGAAAAAAACCCGGTAGCGAAGCGCTTGCGCTGCTTCTATCTCCACATCGTTGGTGGCCAGCCGTATTTCCTGATCCCCTGTCGTAAGGGTTTCCAGCATTACCATAAACGTATCCTGTTGTTCGGGCTGTTCCCGCTGCCCTGTTTTTCTGGTGCGCACGGCGACAGAATGCACGGCTGTCACACAAAGAGCAAGCTGTGCCCGGTGTGTTACAGGGCATCTGTTGTTGGTTCAGGCTTACGTTTCCGGGTCGTCCAGGGGGACGCCGTACAGCTCAAGCCTGTGCCCTACCAAGCGATAGCCCAGTTTTTCGGCAATACGCCTTTGCAGTTCCTCGATTTCTTCATTGTGGAATTCGAAAACCCGGCCTGATTTCATGTCGATCAGATGATCGTGATGTTCGTCCTGTATTTCCTCGTAACGGGCCCGCCCGTCACCAAAGTCATGGCGTGCCAGGATCTGTGCTTCTTCAAGCAGGCGTACGGTACGATACACGGTTGCAATGGAAATCTTGGGATCGATTGCTGTGGCGCGGCGGTATACCTCCTCCACATCCGGATGATCTGTGGCATCAGAAAGAACCTTGGCGATGACCCGGCGCTGGTCGGTCATCTTCATTCCTTTATCGATACACATTTGCTCAATGCGGGAAATCGGCTGGAAGCCTCTGTCCATAGTCTTGTCCCTTACGTGTTGGGTGGATAGGGCGGACGGTCCATTGTGTTTGTTGTATCAGGGTCAGGCTGCTGACTGCGGGCAGCGTCGCTTGCCGAGTGTACCGTGTTCCGTCATGTGTGCACAGCCTTGTACCGGCTTGACCCAGCACAAAGCGCCACGACCGTTGGCACGTGGCGCTTTGTATCAGCAGTCCCGCCTTTTATCAGCGCTTTGTCCGCCGCCGCGACTTTGTGCCAAGGCCGATTTTCTTGGCAAGTGTCGAGCGGTGGTTCGCATAATTGGGTGCGACCATCGGGTAGTCAGCGGCAAGCCCCCAACGATCACGATATTCTTCCGGGGTCATGTTGTAGGCTGTCTTCAGATGACGCTTGAGCATCTTCAGCTTCTTGCCATCTTCCAGGCAGATGATGTACTCCGGTGTCACCGACTTCTTGACAGGGACAGCAGGTTGCGGGCGCTCCGGCTCGACCAGTGGTGCCCCCAAGGACGTCAGGGCACGGTGTACCTCGGAAATCAGGAGCGGCAGTTCATTGGTCTGAACGCTGTTGTTCCCTACGTGAGCTGCGACAATTTCGACCGTCAGTGCCAGCACTTCCTTGTCGGTGATTTGTTCGTCCATAAAAACACATCCTCGTGTTTGCGCTATTTTTCCCGCTGTATATTCTGGTGCTGGAAGTTTAGCAACACACAAAAACCAAATAAAGTGAGTGTATGATATGAATGTGGATAAAAAAGATCACTTTATCGATATAGCAGGAGAGGTTTGTCCATTTACGTTTGTGAAGACCAAGATTCTTCTAGATAGGGTGGAGAGAGGTTCTACAGTCCGTGTTCGTCTTTCCGGAGCCGAGTCCATAAAGAATGTCCCGGATTCTGTACGGTCAGAAGGTCATCTTATTCTTTCATGTCATCCTGAAAATACAGGGGACCCTTATGGCCCCCATATTCTGACCATCGAAAAGCAATAATATTGAATGCATTGTTAGTATGGTGTTGCTTCTTTTTCTTCTGGATTTCTTGCAGGTGACCAAGGGATATCTGGAATGCGGGAAATCTTGAAAGAGCCGACACGCAGTGTGTTGTCCTGCAGGGTCAGGGGAATAACCGGGTTCTGTGCACTGCCGGTCGTGTTGTGTCTCAGGGCGGCCAGAACCATGCCCAGGATGGCGGCTTCTGACGGTTTCAGAATACCTTGCCCCAAGAGAATACCCGGTAATTCCTGTGTACCATGAATTTCGGCTGTGACAGCGGCTTCGGGCTGTAGTCTTTTATCCAGGGCCAAGGTGCCGCGGATGTTTGCACTGGCATGTTTGTATTGCAGGCCGATACGCCTGATTTCCACTGTTCCGCCGTTTTGTCTCCAGCCATCCAGACGATCCTGCCAGGTTCCGGACTTTGGAAGAATACCGAACAGCTCAAGGTCAATGGCTGCGTCTTCCGGTATTGCAGTATGGCTGCGGCCATTCTGGTCCTGGATATCAAGTCGGTCCAGGATAAGGGAGATTTGCCCCAAGGCAGGGTTCTGGACGCCTTTTTCCTCTGGTTCGATATGGGCTGACAGTTTCATAAGATCAGCCTTGATCAAGGGTGCTGTTTTGCCCCCGTCCAGAACAACATGGTGAAGTTCGTGGTGCAGGTCCGTCAGCGCCCCTGAGGCTGTGACATTCACAGCCAGAACGGAGTCTGTTGCCTGAAGGTGGTAGTTTTCTCCGGATGGTGCTGTAACTCTGACGGGGCCTGATGTCCGGATTTCAGGGGATAAGAGGGCCCATGGCCGCACGCGGATCTGCATTTGATCCAAGGCAACATGGAAGCCGGAGGTATGACCGATCTCGATCTCACCAGTATCAAATGTCATGATACCGGGAAAGCCGGACAGGGTTACGGGTGTTGATGAAACGGTCCAGCCTGCGTCAGGAAGCTGGCCTTGCGTTTCATTCCATGCCCGGGTGATCATGGAAGATGCCAGAAACCAGCAGGCAGCATACAGCCCGGTAAAGCATGTGAGTACAATGGTTGTTATCGTAATGAAACGCTTTGTCATTCCGGTTTTTTCCGCTTGTTTTGATGTCCGGGGTATGATTGTTCAGGGTGCTGTTCCGGCGGCAGCCTGTAACAACGGCGCGACTTTTGTCCGTGCTTCCTCGACTTCATCGGCTGGGCTGGAATCCGCGACAATGCCACCTCCGGCTTGTGCTACCAGCCGCCCTGTACGTCCGGCGACCAAGGTTCGTATTACAATCGAGCTGTCCATGGACCCGTCAGCCCCGATCCAGAAGATGCTGCCACAGTATGGACCGCGCCGCCCTGGTTCCAGGGTATTGATAATTTCCATGGCCCGTATTTTCGGTGCGCCGGTAATGGACCCCCCCGGGAAGGTGGCTTTCAGCAGGGAAATGGCATTCTCACCCTTCCTCAGGCGCCCGCGCACGACCGAGACAAGATGGTGGACGCTGGCGAACGTTTCTGGCCCGTTCAGGACCGGCACTTTCACACTGCCGGTCCGGCAGACGCGTGAAAGGTCATTACGCATAAGGTCAACAATCATCAGGTTCTCGGCTTGATCCTTCTTGCTGTTGATCAGTTCATCCAGCAATGCCTTGTCTTCCGCAGGTGTTTGTCCGCGTTTGCGGGTTCCCTTGATGGGGCGTGTTTCAACCGTGCCGTCTGCCTGTACTTTAAGGAAGCGTTCCGGTGATGCAGACAATACAGTTGCCCCGCCGAAGTGCGCAAAGGCAGCAAACGGGGCTGGCGATGCCTGCCTCAGGCGGCGGTAGAGGTCAAAAACAGGAAAGCCATCCGGAAGATGCCCCATGAAACGACGGGTCCAGTTGGCCTGGAAAATATCGCCGGCCCGGATAAAATCGATAACCTGTGCAATGGCTTGAGCTGCTTCTTCGTCGTCTTGCTCAGGGTAAAGCAGTATGCCGTCGGTTCGTGGTGGGGGCAGGGGCGTGGTTCCCGCTGCATCAAGAAGCCTTTTGGCGGTATCTTTGCCGTCCGGTGTGTGGGTGAGAAAAGCCCGGCGACAGCTGGTATCGAAAACAAGTGCAGCCTTGTACACGCCAAACGCCACTTCTGGCACGCTAATGTCATCGGTTTTTGGAACAGGCAATGTTTCCAGATGCCGTCCGGCTTCATAGCTGATCCAGCCAATAAGTCCGCCGTGGAAGGGCGGAGCTTCGGGGTGCCTGGGCAGAGCAGGCTCCCGCATCGCTTGTATGGTCTGTTCCAGCGTATCAAACGGGTTGGCAGGGTCTATAACCAGCTTTTGTGGGTAGGCTGCCAGAATAGTCCAGCGGCCGCGGCCTCCAGCTTCTGCTGCGGAGTCAAGAAGAACAGCGCCCTCCTGCCCCGACAGGGGGGCAAAAGCGGTCAGAGGGTCTCGCCATGGAATTTCGCATGCTGTCATGGTGAGAGGGTATAGTCCCTTCCGCTACGGAAGGCGAGCCCTGCGTTATGAAATCAGGATGACAGAACCCGGTCCGGTGGGCAGTGCCCATCGCTGAAGGCGCGGATGTTGCACAGTACCTTTTCTCCCATCGCAATGCGTCCCTCCACGGTTGATGATCCCATGTGGGGCAGAAGGATGACATTTTCCAGGTTTCGCAGTTTCGGGTTTATGTGCGGTTCATTCTCGAAAACGTCCAGTCCTGCCCCTGCCAGTTCCTGTCGTTGCAGCATGGTGACAAGGGCTTCTTCGTCAACAATATTACCCCGTGCGGTGTTGATGACGCAGACGTGGTCCCGCAATAACCTCAGTCGTCGTGCGCACAGCAGGTGATAGGTAGCAGGGGTCTGTGGGCAATGGACGCTGAGAATATCAACGCGGGCCAGCATCTGGTCCAGGCTTTGCCACCATGTTGCCTCCAGCTCGGCTTCTATTTCGGGGTGCAAGCGGTTGCGGTTGTGATAGTGGATGGTCATGTCAAAGCTTCGCGCCCGCCGGGCGACGGCTTGCCCTATGCGCCCCATGCCAATAATACCCAGTCGCTTCCCGGATATGCGACTGCCCAGCATGTGGGTCGGGCTCCATCCTGTCCATTGCCCCGAGCGGGCCAGGCGTTCGCCCTCTGCCAAGCGCCGTGGAGCAGCCAGGATCAATGCCATGGTCATGTCAGCCGTATCGTCGGTCAGAACGTCCGGGGTGTTGGTGACAACGATTCCCCGTTCATGTGCCGTGCCAAGATCAATGTGATCGGTTCCGTTGCCAAAGCTGGCAATCAACCGGAGCCGACTGCCTGATTGTTCAAGGATTGTCTTGTCCAAGCGGTCTGTTACCGTCGGCACCAGGACATCCGCCTCTTTCACGGCCATGATCAGCTGATCGTGCCCAAGGGGGGTGTCGTTTATATTCAGGCGACAGTCAAAAAGTTCCATCATGCGGGTTTCGATGACATCCGGCAGGCGGCGTGTTACGATCACCAGCGGTTTTTTTGCTGCCATCAAGGGGACTCCGACCATACATCGCAAGATGATAATCCGGTACCACCGCTACCTTGGTTTGTCCATGCCTTCCGGGTCGTCCTGTTGAGTGTGTCTTGAAAAACGCGCAGGAGCCTGTATTGAAGGTGGGTAGATCAGGCTTGTATCGGTGTTCCTGTGGCCAGAAAATTTGGGTCCATGTGCGCTGTTCAGGGCTTCCTTGCCGCTGCGGCCAAAGGTATGAGGTGTGCGACTCTCCGTGCGACGACTGTTTTTTCTCCGTTTTATTTCGTTATCTCTTGCGGCCTTCTGCATTCTCTGGGGCGGTGTGTCGCTTTATGCGGGAGTGGCTGTTGCGGCATCATCCAGCGGGGTTCTTCCCTTGCCCCGCTTTGTCTCCCTGCGCGCGGACCAAGTGAACATGCGGGCTGGTCCCGGTGCCCGCTATCCGGTTGACTGGGTTTATATGCGGCGGGATTTACCCGTGGAAGTCATTGCCGAGTATGAAACCTGGCGCAAGATCCGCGATCCGGATGGTACGGAAGGGTGGGTGCACCAGAGCATGCTGGCCGGGCGACGGATGGCCGTGGTTCGCGGTCGGAAAGCTATGCTGCGCCGCACGGCAGATGATAGCTCTTCTGCTGCGGCCTGGCTGGACCCCGGTGTTGTTTTGCGCCTGCATCAGTGCCCGCCGGGTAGCGAGTATTGCCGGGTTGAGGTTGAGGGGTATCAGGGATGGTTGCGTCGTGGTGAAATCTGGGGAATTTACAAAGGCGAGATTGTTGACTGAGATGAAGGGCCTTCACAGGCTGTAAGGTAGCTCTTGCCTTCGCCTGTGAAGCGGTGTACAACCCATCGATGACATTCTCTGGTTTGTCCTGTCCGGGACTTTCGAGGGTGGGCCACTGGCCCACTTTTTTGTTATGTGGATCAAGGATTCCCGGGCAGTTAAACTGCTCTGGGCGTGTCCGGTCTTGATGTTTTCTTGGGGTGTTTGGGTACCGGTATGGATCTTGCCGAGCGACTGGTTGGTATTGTAGGGCCAACCCTTGACAATATGGGATATGAACTGGTGCGGGTTCTTATACAGGGAACGCGGCGCCAGACAGTGCAGGTTATGGCAGAGCGCCGGGATTCGGTTCCCATGACGGTGGAAGACTGTGCGGATATCAGCCGCGCCCTGTCCGCCGTCCTGGACGTGGAAGATCCTGTGGCCGGGGCCTATAACCTTGAGGTCAGCTCGCCGGGCATTGACCGTCCCTTGACCCGTGCCAAGGATTATGAGGTCTGGGCCGGCTTTGACATCAAGCTGGAGACGCGTCAGCTTCTGGACGGGCGCAAGCGCTTTTCCGGTCGCCTTCTTGGCTTGGATCCTGATGAGAATATTCGGATACAAGGTGACGAGGGGGCTTGGTTGGTGCCGCTGGATGCGGTCTGGAAGGCCAAGCTTGTCCTGACTGATGAGTTGATAGAATTTGTGACCCGCCAGGAGGCGGAGCACTGAGTAAGGAACAGCGTGCGGCGTGTCGGTTCGCCGGATTTGGTCTGCACCTGATGTAATACCGCGAAGACAGTAACTCGAGGGCTTGGAAAAGATGGAACGTACTGTTGGCATGGCGCGACCGGAGCTGATCATGGTCGCCGACAGCGTCGCCCGCGACAAGAGCATTGATCGCGAAGAGGTGTTCATTGCTATGGAGCAGGCCATCCAGAAGGCCGGACGCTCCAAGTATGGTCACGAGCATGATATTCGCGCCCGTATTGACCGTCGTAATGGTGAGATCAAGCTGGCCCGTTATCTTGAGGTTGTCGAGGACGTCGAAGACGAAAACACGCAGGTCACGGTTTCACAGGCGCAGCGCCGCAAGCCGGGTGCTGTTGTTGGTGACTTTATCGTTGATCCTCTGCCGCCGATTGATTTCGGGCGTATCGCTGCCCAGACCGCCAAACAGGTTATTGTCCAGAAAGTGCGCGATGCCGAGCGCGACCGTCAGTACAACGAGTACAAGGATCGCGTTGGCGATGTGGTCAACGGCCTTGTGAAGCGTGTTGAGTTTGGCAACGTTGTTGTGGATCTGGGTCGTGCCGAGGCTTTGTTGCGTCGTGATGAATTGATCCCGCGCGAGCACTTCAAGAACGGTGACCGCGTACGCGCCTTTGTCAAGGATGTCCGCCGGGAGCAAAGGGGGCCGCAGATCTTCCTGTCCCGTACCGATGCTGGCTTTATGGCCCAGCTGTTTTCGCAGGAAGTTCCCGAAATTTATGACGGCGTCATAGAAATCAAGGCTGTTGCCCGTGATCCCGGGTCCCGGGCCAAGATTGCCGTGGTCTCCAGGGACTCGGGTATTGATCCGGTTGGTGCGTGCGTTGGTATGCGTGGGTCCCGTGTTCAGGCCGTTGTGGCAGAGCTTCAGGGCGAAAAGATCGATATCATTCCGTGGTCTGTTGATCCGGCCACCTTTGTTGTCAATGCCCTTGCCCCGGCCGAGGTTGCCAAGGTCGTGATCGACGAGGACAGCGGGCGCATGGAGGTGGTAGTGCCTGATGAGCAGCTGTCGCTTGCCATCGGGCGTCGTGGCCAGAATGTCCGGCTTGCTTCCCAGTTGTCCGGTTGGGACATTGATATTCTGACGGAAGAAGCGGAATCCGAGCGTCGCCAGGAAGAGTTCCGTCGTGTGTCCGGTGCCTTCATGGAAGCTTTGGATGTCGATGACGTCTTGGCTCACTTGCTGGTGACCGAAGGTTTCGGCTCTGTGGAGGAAGTCGCTTGGGTCGATCTGGAAGAAATCGCCTCGATCGAAGGTCTTGATGCCGATGTTGCGGCAGAGTTGCAGCAGCGTGCCCGCGAGTTCCTGGAAGAGCGTGACCGGGCTGCGGAGGATGAGCGTCGTGCCTTGGGCGTTTCCGATGAACTGGCTGCGTTCTCGGGTATGACGCCTGCGCTGTTGGTCTGTTTGGGTCGTAATGATGTGAAGACCATCGATGATCTTGCTGATCTGGCGTCGGACGAGTTGGTTGAGTTCTCTGCTGGTTCCGTTTCCGAGGGTGATGCCAATCGTATGATCATGGAAGCGCGCGTCCAGGCGGGTTGGTTTGGTGATGAAGATCCCTTTGGCGCTGCCGGGGATGAGGCATAAGGGAGAGCGCCAGGGTGGCTTTTCGTTCCGGCATATCGGTTGCGCCGTCCTCTTCAGGGCGGCGCCCCCACCGGAAAGGGGCATCACCGGGTTCTGCCGGTGATCGTGCCAAGCCTGTGATGTCTTCCAGTCCGCAGCGTCGTTGTCTGGTGACGGGTACCAGTTGTTCGCGGGATGATCTGTTGCGTTTTGTCATTAGTCCCGATGGTATTCTGGTTCCCGATCTCGAGGCGTGTTTGCCCGGACGGGGATTCTGGTTGAGTGCACGGCGGGATGTGTTAGAAACGGCAGTGCAGAAAAAAGTTTTTTTGCGTGCTGCACGCCGCCAGATTGATATTCCCCGCGATCTTCCTGACAGGATTGCCGGGCTTGTCAGAAAGCGTTGCTTGGCACTTCTGGGTTTTGCCCGTCGTGCTGGTCTGGTTGTTGCCGGGTTTGACAAGGTACAGGCCCTTGTCCGTTCCGGTCAGGTTGCCCTGTTGCTGGAGGCGACAGAAGGAGCAACCGACGGGCGCCGCAAGCTGGAGGCGCTGATGCACCACACCAGCGGTGTTGCGCGTGTGGTTGATATTTTGACGGGGCCTGATATGGCCTCTGTTCTGGGGCGGGAGCACGTGGTGCATGTTGCTGTCGCCTGCGGAAAGCCGGAGCAGCGTATGCTGGTTGACCGGCTTGTCAGGGAACTTGACCGGCTCGCGGCCTGTTGCGGGAAGGTCACACGGCCGCTGGAAGCAGTGGATGAACATTTGCGGTCGCCGACAGCGGCGACTGTGCCCGAGCCGGAGCCAGGAGTGGCGCCGGGGAATACGGAATAGACGCCAGGACAACCGGTACGCATGTCGAACGAAAATGAAAAAAAGCCCCTTAGCGTTTCACCGCGTGGGAAGCTGGAACTGAAAAAGAGCGCTGAATCCGGACAGGTTCGCCAGAGCTTCTCCCATGGTCGATCCAAATCTGTGGCGGTGGAACACAAGAAGAAGCGCAGTTTTGGTCCCGCAGCCGGTACGCGTCCGGATGCCCGCAGATCTGGCTCCGGTGATGGACGGGGATCTCTGGGTGGTGCCCATCTGACAGAGGATGAACGTCAGCAGCGCCTTCAGGCCCTGATTCGGGCTGAAGAGCAGCGCAAGGTGGATGAGGAAAATCGTCGCTTGGCAGATATTGCCCGGGTCAAGGCTGCTGAAGAAGAGGCCCGCCTGCGTGCGGAAAGTGCAAACCATGTTCCGGTAGAGCCCGAGCCTGTTCCTGAGCCAGCGGTCTCGGCTGTTGTTGCAAACGTGGAGCCTGCGCCTTTGTCACCGTCTCCGGTGCGGGATGTTGTAGCGCCTGCGCCAACAGCCCGTGCGGGTGGCCAGTCCGGAAGCTGGACCGGTCCACGTCCTTCTCCGAACCAGGGACCAGGCTGGACGCCGCGTTCTGTCCAGAATCGTGACGCCCAGAGGTCGGCTCCTGCTCGTGGGCCCGGCGGGCGTGGCGCTCCTTCGGGGTCGGGATCTGCCCGTCCGGCACAGGGTGTTTCCCATGGGCCGCGTCCTGCATCTGCCCAGCCCGCTCTTGGGGTGGTGCGTCCCGCCGCTGCTCCGGATGACCTGGTCGGTCGGCCGCCGTCACGCGATGACCGCTCTGTTGTCCGTCATGCGCCCCGTGAGCGTGATGACGAGGGGGATGACAGTGGGCGTAACCGTGGAGCTACCGGGAAGGTTGCTTCAAAGCGGGCTGCTGTTGCTCCTGGTGCTCCTGGAATGGACAAGAGGCGCGGCAAGCTGAGTGTTGTTGCTGTTCTGTCCGGTGACGAGGAAGGCTCTTCCCGCGGGCGTTCTGTTGCGGCTATGCGGCGTGCGGCCCAAAAAGAAAAGCGCAAGGCCCAGGCACAGCAGAAGGCTCCTGAAAAGATCGTGCGCGAGGTTATCATCCCGGACGTTATTACAGTCCAGGAGCTTTCCAACCGTATGGCAGAGCGCTCCGGTGCCCTGATCAAGGTTCTGATGAAGCTGGGGGTCATGGCGACCATCAACCAGACCATCGATGCCGATACGGCACAGCTGGTCACCGAGGAATTTGGTCACACGGTCAAGCGTGTTTCCGAAGCTGATATTGAAATTGGACTGGAAGCCGGTCCTGATTCCGATGAAGCCATGGCACCTCGGGCTCCGGTTGTTACCGTGATGGGTCACGTTGACCACGGCAAGACATCCTTGCTGGATGCCCTGCGTGAAACCAACGTTGTTTCCGGTGAAGCCGGTGGTATTACACAGCACATCGGGGCCTATCAGGTCAGCATGTCCAACGGGCGCAAGATTACCTTTATTGATACACCGGGCCATGAAGCCTTTACGGCCATGCGTGCCCGTGGCGCCAAGGTGACGGATATCGTTGTTCTGGTTGTTGCGGCTGATGATGGCATTATGCCCCAGACAATTGAGGCCATTCGCCATGCCCGTGCGGCAGAGGTGCCGATCGTTGTTGCCATCAACAAGATGGACAAGCCGGGTGCCAACCCGGGTCGTGTACGGACAGAACTCCTTCAGCACGAGGTTGTGGTGGAGGAAATGGGTGGGGACATCCAGACCGTCGAGGTGTCGGCCAAGCAGCGCCTGAACCTGGAGAAGCTTGAAGAAGCTATTCTCTTGCAAGCCGAAATGCTGGATCTGAAAGCCAACCCTGATCGTATGGCGGAAGGAACCATTGTTGAAGCCAAGATGGAGCGTGGGCGTGGCTCTGTTGCTACGGTTCTGATCCGTCGCGGTACCCTGCGGGTTGGCGATGTGTTCGTTGCCGGGAAAGAGTCCGGGCGTGTCCGTGCCATGATCGATGACAAAGGGAACCGCATTGAAGAAGCGGGGCCCGCTGTTCCGGTCGAAATTCTGGGGCTGGATGGTATTCCTTCTGCCGGTGACGACTTTGTTGTGACGGGAGATGAGACAAAGGCGCGTGATATCGCGGCCTATCGTCAGCGCAAGGAACGTGAGGCACAGGCCGTAAAATCTGCCCGTGGAACCATGGAGCAAATGTTTGCCCGTATCCAGGCTGGTGAGGCAAAGGAACTCCCGGTTGTTATCAAAGGTGACGTTCAGGGTTCTGTCGAGGCCTTGATCGGTACTCTGGAGAAGCTGGGAACCGAAGCTGTCAAGGTCAAGGTTCTGCATGCTGCGGTTGGTGCCATCAATGAGTCTGACATTACCTTGGCGCGTGCGTCCGGTGCACTTGTCGTTGGCTTCAACGTGCGTGCCAATCCACAGGCCCGCGAGCTGGCCCGGCGTGATGCTGTTGACATCCGCTACTACTCTATCATCTACGATGTGGCAGAGGACGTGAGACAGGCCCTGACCGGTATGCTGTCACCGACCTATCGCGAGAAGTTCATTGGCTACGCCGAGATCCGTGAGGTGTTCAATATCACCAAGGTTGGTAAGGTTGCGGGCTGTATGGTGACCGAAGGCGTCATCAAGCGTGGTTGCAAGGTTCGTTTGCTGCGGGACAACGTGGTTATCCACGAAGGAAACCTGTCCCAGCTCAAGCGCTTCAAGGATGATGCCCGCGAGGTCAAGTCTGGCTTTGATTGTGGTATGTCCCTGGCAAACTATGACAACATCCAGGTGGGCGATGTCATAGAGTGCTTTGAAATGGAAGAGGTTGCGGCCCAGCTCTGAGAGCGGTTCACGCCCTGTTCCTGATTTCTTCTGCAGGCGCCAACAGTATATTCCCGGCAAGGGAGAACGTACTGTTGGCGTGCAGGGAAGTGTTTTTATTTCTGCTTCGAGGTTCTCATGAGCAAAGTGCGCGGCCAGGCCCCAACGCAAAGGCAGCGTCGCATCAACGAGGAAATTCGTCATGCTCTTGCCCATGTTTTCGAGCGTGGGGAGCTGCGTGATCCCTTGCTGGCATCGACCGCGATCACGATTACTGAGGTCCGGTGCAGCCCTGATTTGCGCAATGCAACAGCGTTTTTCACGCCGCTTGGCGGTATAGGGGATGCGCAGGCGCTACGGGCGGCCTTGATTCGGGTTCAACCCTTCTTGCGTCATGAGATCGCCCGTCGTGTGGAGATGAGGTACGTTCCGCGCCTGTCGTTCGAGATCGACACCAGTTTTGATGAATATGCCTATATTGCCAATCTGTTGAAGCGCCCGGATGTTGTCCGGGATACAGAATCCATGCGTCATGCCGATGATGAGGACCAAGGTGAGGAATCCTGAATGGGGCGGACACGGCGTGGTATTCCGGTTCATGGCTGGGTAGCTGTTGACAAGCCGGAGGGGATAACCTCGACGGCTGTTGTTGCGCGTGTGCGCCGTGCTTTCGGGGCGCAGAAAGCCGGTCATGGCGGGACACTGGATCCATTGGCATCCGGTATTTTGCCTGTTGCCCTGGGGGAAGCTACCAAGACGGTTCCCTACGTTATGGATGGCCGCAAGGTTTATCGCTTTACCGTTCATTTCGGAGAAGAGCGTTCTACGGACGACCGGGAAGGAGAGGTGACAGCAACATCTGCCTATCGTCCCTCCCGTGCCGAGCTGGAGGCGGCCTTGCCTGCTTTTGTTGGTACTATCGAACAGGTTCCCCCTCGTTTTTCCGCGATCCGGCTTGACGGGCGCCGGGCCTATGACCTTGCCCGGGGTGGTGTGGATGTAGAGCTGAAGGCGCGATCCGTTCGCGTGGATTCATTTGTGCTGGAGAGTTGGGATGGGGCCGATTCGGCAACATTCCGCGTTGAAACCAGAAAAGGCGTCTATGTTCGTTCCTTGGCCCGGGATCTGGCCCGATCCGTTGGGTCTGTTGGTCATGTCTCCATGCTTAGGCGCTGTCAGTGCGGCCCTTTCTCCGAGAGCAACGCGATTTCTCTGGATAAGTTGGATGAGCTCGGGCATAGTCCCGGCCCTGCGGGTTTCCTGCTTTCTGTTACGACCGCGCTGGACGACATCCCGGTGCTGGCCTTGACAGAAGGAGAAGCTCGCCGCCTGTTGTCCGGGCTTCCGGTGGATCTTTTGCCGGTGCTAGCCCGTACGGGGGATGGTCCGGACGGTATTCATGCCTCTGCGAGTGTGGCCTATGCCATGCAGGAAGACCGCCCGGTGGCAATCGTACGGATTGAGGATGGAGTGATTCGTCCGGTCCGTGTCATGAATCTCTGACAGAATGGAGTCATTTGATGTCGATCACCGCTGTGCGTAAACAGGAATTGATCAAGGATTTTGCCACAAAAGAAGGCGATACCGGTTCCCCCGAGGTTCAGGTTGCCATTCTTACCGAGCGGATCCGTAATCTGACCGAGCATTTCAAGACCCACAAGAAGGACAACCACTCCCGCCGTGGGCTCCTGATGTTGGTCAGCAGCCGCCGCAGCCTGCTGGACTATCTCAAGAAGAAAAGCCAGAAGCGCTATGAGGGCTTGATTCAGCGCCTTGATATCCGCAAGTAAGCGACGTTTTGAAGGGGGGTGCATACAGCACCCCCCTTTATTTATGGCCGAAACTAGGCAGTATTTTGCCCTTACCCCTGTTTTTCGCATGATTGCCGGGGCAATTGGCCTTATATTCACCCAATGATTTGAAGAGAACAAGGCCGGAACCGGGCGGTTGCGGGGGTCTCCTTTTGCGCAGAGTAAGGTTTGCAAGGGGCTTCCGTGCCGAAATTGGGGCACCGGTTTCAGACGTAAGGAAAGCAAACGCATGTCAATGTTCAAGGTGTATCGCAAGGAAATCCAGTTCGGTGGACGGCCCTTGGTGCTGGAAACCGGTCGTATTGCCCGTCAGGCCGACGGGGCTGTTCTGGTGACCTATGGCGAAACCTCTGTTTTGTGTACCGCTGTTGGGGCCAAGGCACCCAAGCCGGGCCAGGACTTTTTCCCGCTGACCGTGAACTATCAGGAAAAGAGTTTTGCCGCCGGCAAGATCCCGGGTGGTTTCTTCAAGCGTGAAGGGCGCCCGTCCGAGCGGGAGACACTGACCTCGCGCTTGATTGACCGTCCGATTCGTCCTCTGTTCCATGACGATTACAAGTGTGAGACGCAGGTTGTTGCAACGGTTCTGTCCCATGACCTGGAGAACGACCCGGATATCGTGTCCATGATCGGTGCTTCGGCGGCGCTGACCCTGTCGGGTCTGCCGTTCCTTGGGCCAATCGGGGCGGCGCGCGTGGGCTACAGAAACGGCCAGTACGTTCTGAACCCGACGGTGTCAGCCCAGAAGGACAGCGTTCTGGATCTGGTGGTGGCCGGTACCTCTGAAGGGGTGCTGATGGTCGAGTCCGAGGCTCAGGAACTGTCTGAAGATATCATGCTGGGTGCTGTTGCTTTCGGTCATGAAGCCTGCCAGGCCGTTATCGATGCCATAATTGACTTGGCTGAACAGTGCGCCCGCGAGCCACGCGACCTGCCGCCATCCTCGCCGGAAAAGGCATCGGTAAGTGCCCTGTTCGAAACGTTCCGCAAGGATCTGGAGACGGCCTATCGCATTCCTGCCAAGGCTGCGCGCCAGGATGCGGTTGCTGCTGTGAAGGAGAAAGCGTTCGCCGCCCTGGATTCCTCCAACGAGGCAGCCCTTCAGGTAGCCCCTGAAGTGTTCAAGGTGCTGGAAGCTGATGTTGTCCGCTCCAATATCCTGAATACCGGTGTGCGTATCGACGGGCGTGATACCCGTACTGTCCGTGCGATTGAGTCAATGGTTGGTATCCTGCCGCGCACGCATGGATCGGCCCTGTTTACCCGCGGTGAAACCCAGGCTCTGGTCGTTGCCACGTTGGGCACCGGGCAGGACGAGCAGGTCATTGATGCTCTGGGTGGTGAGTACCGTGAAAACTTCATGCTTCACTACAACTTCCCCCCTTACTCTGTCGGGGAAGCAGGTCGCATGGGGTCGCCCGGTCGCCGTGAAATCGGCCATGGCAAACTGGCGTGGCGTGCGGTTCATCCCATGCTCCCGGACCGTGATGCCTTCCCTTATACCATTCGCGTTGTGTCAGAGGTGACCGAGTCCAACGGTTCGTCATCGATGGCCACGGTGTGCGGTTCGTCCCTGGCCCTTATGGATGCCGGTGTTCCGCTGAAGCGTCCGGTTGCCGGTATTGCCATGGGGTTGATCAAGGAAGGCGAGCGTTTTGCTGTGCTGTCCGACATTCTTGGTGACGAAGATCACTTGGGTGACATGGACTTCAAGGTTGCCGGGACCGATCAGGGTGTGACATCCTTGCAGATGGACATCAAGATCACGTCCATTACCCGGGATATTATGGAAATTGCCCTGCGTCAGGCCCGTGAAGGGCGTCTGCATATCCTGGGCGAGATGTCCAGGGCACTTGGCACGGCACGGAGTGAGGTTTCCTCGACCGCTCCGCGTATCACCACCCTTAAAATTGATGCCGGCAAGATTCGTGATGTCATTGGGTCTGGTGGCAAGGTTATCCGCGAGATTACCGAGCAGACAGGCACCAAGATCGATATTGATGATGACGGAACCATCAAGATTGCAGCGGTTGATAACGAAGCAGCCCAGAAGGCTGTCAACTGGATCCGTGGTATTGTTGCAGAGCCCGAGCTTGGCGAGATTTACCAGGGCAAGGTGGTCAAGCTGATGGACTTTGGCGCGTTTGTTAACTTCCTTGGCAAGCGTGACGGGTTGGTTCATATCTCCGAGATGTCGGATCAGCGCGGCAGCAAGCCGTCTGACCATGTCAATCAGGGTGATTCGGTCTGGGTGAAGTGCATCGGCTTTGATGACCGTGGCAAGATCAAGCTGTCGATGAAGCAGGTTGATCAAGTAACAGGCAAGGCCAAGGTGTGCGCGACGGAAGAAACGTCGGGCTGATTTGGTTCCCGTGTAACGGGGTGGGAAGGCTGCTGCGTTCCCACCCCTCTGTTTGTAGTCTAATCCGGGGGAGGGAGTTTTTGTCACAGCCATGACCCCTGTACCTTCTCCGGCATATGCTTTCCCCCGTGTTGTCGGGCATCGGGGGGCTTGTGCCCTTGCCCCTGAAAACACCCTCGCCTCCATACGCCGTGCGGCGATTGACGGGGCTGGTATGGTCGAGCTTGATGTCAGGCTGACGGCAGATGGGCGCTGTGTGCTCTTGCATGACGATACCCTGGACCGGACAACAGACGGTTGCGGGCCGGTTTCTTCGGCATACCTTGATCATCTTTCTGCTTTGGATGCGGGTCTTTGGTTTTCCTCCGATTTTCGGGGTGAGTCTGTTCCAACTCTGGAAGAGACCATTGATCTTCTTCTGGAGCTGGGAGTGGGTCTTAACCTGGAGCTGAAGCCTTCCCCGGGTTATGAGGCTGACATGGTCCGGGCTGTTGTTTCTGTTCTGGAGTCCATGTGGCCTTCCGATCGTTTGTTGCCTCTTCTTTCTTCCTTTGACTGCACGATCCTGGAATATGCATCTGACCTTGCACCGGGGTGGCCTCTGGGGTTGATTGCGGACCGTTTGCCGGATGACTGGCTGGCGCTGGCCCGTGACCTTGGATTGAAGTCTGTCAATCTTGGGTATGAGGGGTTGGATATGGCGGCAGTGCAAACCGTTCGCAAGGTCGGGTATGAGGTTGCCATCTGGACGGTAAATGATCCGGTTCGTGCACAAGAGTTGCTTTGCAGCGGTGTCTCCGCCATCATCAGCGATGATCCGGGTGCGCTTTTGCGTGCCGGGGTTGGGGTAAAGGGGTAGGGTCCCCTTGATTCCCCGTTATTCTCCCGGGTCAGTTCGGCTCAAGCGTTGTATGCGCTGTGGCCGGGTTGTTCCGACTTATCATAACAAGGGACCACGAAGGCCCCTGGGTGTAGCAGTGTTGAATAACTGGACCGTCAAGGCATGCGATCCGTTTTCAGTCTGAGGCATCCGAAGCATGGGAGTAAGAACTGTGAAACCTGTAAACCCCGTTGTTATTTCGGGGCGTGAGGTTCATCCCGTTGTTGAGGGCGGCAAGGGCATTGCCGTTTCAACCGGAACCTCCGCCGGGGCTTTTGCCGCAGCCGGGGCGGTTGGCACTTTCTCTGGTGTCAATGCTGACTTCTATGACGAGAACGGGAAGCTTGTGCCCGCTGTCTACAACGGCAAGACTCGTGCTGAACGTCACGAAGAATTGGTTGCCATGGGAATACGTGGTGCTGTTGCCCAGGCGCGTATAGCCCACGACATATCAGGTGGCCAAGGACGGCTGCACATGAATGTCCTGTGGGAAATGGGTGGGGCAGAGCGTATCCTGGAAGGGGCGCTGGCTGGTGCGTCCGGCTTGATACACGGCGTAACGTGTGGTGCGGGTATGCCCTATCGGGTTGCCGAAATTGCCGCAGCCCACAAGGTCTGGTACTACCCGATTGTCTCGTCGGCCCGTGCGTTCCGGGCGCTGTGGAAGCGCAGCTATCACAAGATCCCCGAATGGCTGGGCGGTGTTGTTTACGAGGATCCGTGGCTCGCTGGTGGTCATAACGGTCTTTCCAATGTTGAAGATCCGCTGCAACCCCAGGATCCGTACCCCCGTGTACGGGAGCTGCGGGATATGATGCGTTCTCTTGGAGCTCCTGAAGTTCCGGTCTTCATGGCGGGTGGTGTCTGGTTCCTGCGGGAATGGGCGGACTGGCTTGATAATCCAGAGATCGGGCCGGTTGCATTCCAGTTCGGGACCCGGCCTCTGTTGACCCGTGAAAGCCCGATATCCGATGCTTGGAAGCGTCGCTTGCTGACCCTCAAGCAGGGCGATATCCTTTTGCATCGCTTCAGTCCAACGGGCTTCTATTCATCGGCTGTTCGCAATCCATTCCTGCAGGATCTGGAAGTGCGCAGTGGGCGGCAGATTTCTTATGCCCGTGAAGCTGCTGAGGGCCTCAGCGAGGCGGTTCAAGTTGGTGCCCGTGGGCGTGACATTTATGTTGCGCCCCAAGATCGCGCCAAGGTTCTTGAATGGGTGGAGCAAGGCTTTACGCAGGGAATACGAACCCCCGATAATACAATGGTTTTTGTGACCGAGGCTGATGCCCGGCAGATCATGACAGACCAGAAGAACTGTATGGGCTGTCTTTCTGCCTGTTCATTCTCCAACTGGTCCCAGCATGGCGACGGGTACTCAACGGGCAGGCCGGCAGATCCGCGCAGCTTCTGTATACAGAAAACCCTGCAGAGCATTGCTCATGGGGCAGATCCAGAACATGAGTTGATGTTTGCAGGGCATAATGCGTATCGTTTCGGGGAGGATCCGTTCTACCAGAATGGGTTCATACCAACAGTTTCCCAGCTTGTGGAACGGATCCTGGCTGGCGACTGATTGCAGATCTTCCGGTGCCGGGGTGTACCCCGGTGCCGGAAGGGTTGCAGGATGTGGACAAGAGTAATGGCATGCCGATAAAAGCACAGACAGATCGCCCCGCCTTGTCGGAGCAGCTGCGGGCTGCGGGGCTTCGGCCGACCCGTCAGCGTCTGGCCCTTGCCCGGCTTCTGTTCGGAGATGGTTCCCGCCATCGCCATGTATCCGCCGAGGAGCTGCATACAGAAGCCATGGACCATCAGGTTCGTGTGTCCTTGGCAACGGTTTACAACACGTTGCACCAGTTTACGGATGCGGGGTTATTGCGGGAAATAACGGTTGAATCCGGACGGTCCTGTTTTGATACGAATACTGGTGCGCACCATCACTTTTATTTTGAACAGTCCGGTGAATTGCGCGACGTCCAGTGGAACCAGGTTGTTCTGGCCCAGCTGCCTGATCCGCCAGACGGATGCCGCATTGTCGGTGTGGATGTTGTCATCCGGGTTGCCGGTTGATGGGGCGGAAGCGGGCTCTTCTGTCTTTTCTGGTGTGATGGATCGCCAAGCATAGAATCGTGCACGGCTCCATGAATGGACCGGGGTGCTGTACATCAACACGGTTTCGTGGCACACGTACAACTCTTCATATGGGTCCGGAGGGTGTCTGCATGCTGCCTGTATCATGGCGGTCCGAGCTGGTTGCCACCTCGGTTCTTGCCTGGCCCCTGATTCTGGGCGGGCTGACCCAGGTTGTCATGGGCACTGTCGGTGTCATGATGATCGGACGCCTGGGGCCCGATGCTGTCGCAGCCTCTTCTCTTGCCACCAGCTTTCTCTGTCTGGCTATTCCTGTCGGTTTTGGTCTTGGTGCTGCGGTATCAGCCATGGTTGCCATTGCCTTGGGAAGGGGACTCCATCGCATTCGTGAAACCCGAAGAACAGCGCGCCAGGCATTCTGGATTGTCGTGCTGTCTGTCATACCGGTCTGGTTCGGTATGAGTTACGCTGAGAACTTCTTCCTTGCGATCGGGCAGCAGCCCTTATTGGCCGTGATGGCTGCGGACTATGTTCAGGTAAGCCTGTGGGGTATGTTGCCGCTATGGGGCTTTCTGGTTTTGCGCTCCTTGTGTACGACCTTGGGGTATCCACTTGTGTCCATGGTGGTGACAGCGGTGGCTATTCCCTTGAATGCAGCACTCAACTGGATACTGATCTATGGCAATGCAGGCTGTGAGCCGCTTGGTATCAGGGGGGCTGCCCTGGCGACGGTCACCGTGGATATCCTGATGTGCCTGGCGTTGTTGTTGTATGTTCTTCTTCATCCAAGGCTGCGGCGCTTTGGTTTGTTTGTTGAGATCTGGAGGCATGACTGGTCTCGTTTCTTTGAACTTCTCCGTTTTGCTGTACCCGTTGTGGCAGCATACGGTCTTGAGTTTTGTGCCTTTACAACAGCGACATTCATGATGGGCCTTGTGGGGCCACTGGAGCTGGCGGCACACGCGATTGTTATCAATGCCATCACAGTTCTGTACATGGTGCCCGTGGGTTTGTCACAGGCGGCAACTGTTCGGGTTGGTCTGGCTCGTGGTGCCCTGAATACAGCGGCCATAACCCGCGCAGGCTGGGTTCCCCTGTCCATGGGTATGGCTTTCATGGCCCTGTGTGCAGCGTGTGTTGTTCTGTTTCCCGATGTGATTGTAGCCCTGTTTATGGGGAAAAACACACGTGGGTCGGAACAGGTTCTTGGCCTTGCAACGGCGTATTTGCAGATATGTGCCCTGTTCCAGATCTTTGACGGAATCCAGAGTGTTTCGTCGGGTGTTTTGCGTGGCCTCAAGGATGCAACGGTCCCGATGATTTGCATGGGAACAGGATTCTGGGTGCTTGGTCTTCCCCTTGCTGCCCTGATGGCGTTCCCCCTTGGTCTGGGGGGGGCTGGAATATGGTATGGGTTGGCAATTGGCCTGGGATGTGTTGCCCTGATGCTGATGGTCCGCTGGATACGTCGGGACCGTTGGGCCATGCTGCCTGCACGCTGACGGGAAGGCTCCTGCTGTCCAGAGCCTTCCCTGCCTGACGTCAGCTGTCTGCCGGTGTGTACAGTTCCGCACCATGTTCGCGGAATGTCTGGCTCATGGTCTGCATGCCCTGCTCTATCTCCCGTCGGGCTTCGTTGCGGATATCCTGTGTAATCTTCATCGAACAGAATTTCGGACCACACATGGAACAGAAGTGGGCTGTTTTGTGCGCTTCCTTCGGAAGAGTCTGGTCGTGGAATTCCTTCGCCTTTTCCGGATCCAGAGACAGGTGGAACTGGTCCATCCAGCGGAATTCGAACCGTGCCCGTGACAGGGCGTCGTCACGGACCCTGGCCGCCGGGTGGCCCTTGGCAAGGTCAGCCGCATGGGCCGCAATACGATAGGTTACAACGCCGGAACGTACATCTTCACGGTCGGGCAGGCCAAGGTGCTCCTTGGGGGTGACGTAACACAGCATGGATGTCCCGAACCAGCCGATCATGGCCGCTCCGATGGCCGAGGTAATGTGGTCGTATCCGGGTGCAATATCGGTGACCAGGGGGCCAAGGGTATAGAACGGGGCATCGCCGCAGAATTGCTTCTGTTTGACCATGTTGTCCTGCACCTTGTGCATGGGTACATGGCCGGGACCTTCGATCATGACCTGGACATCGTGGTCCCATGCAATGCGGGTCAGCTCGCCCAGTGTTTCCAGTTCTGCAAACTGTGCCCGGTCATTGGCATCGGCTGTTGATCCCGGACGCAGCCCGTCTCCGAGAGAGAACGACACGTCATAGGCCTTCATGATCGCACAGATGTCATCAAAATGCGTGTACAGGAAGTTCTCGCGGTGATGGGCCAGGCACCACTTTGCCATGATGGAACCACCGCGCGATACAATGCCGGTAACGCGGTCAACGGTCATCGGGATGTAAGCCAGGCGCACGCCGGCGTGAATGGTGAAGTAGTCCACGCCCTGTTCGCATTGCTCGATCAGTGTATCGCGGAAAATATCCCAGGTCAGGTCTTCCGCAATGCCACCTACTTTCTCCAGAGCCTGGTAGATGGGGACTGTTCCGATGGGAACCGGGCTGTTGCGCAGGATCCATTCGCGGATGTTGTGGATGTTGCGGCCGGTTGACAGGTCCATGACCGTATCAGCGCCCCAGCGGATGGCCCAGACCAGCTTCTCCACTTCTTCGGCCACGCCCGATGTTACGGCAGAGTTACCGATGTTGGCGTTGATCTTGACCAGAAAGTTCCGCCCGATAGCCATCGGTTCCAGTTCGGTGTGGTTGATGTTGGCCGGAATGATGGCCCGTCCTTCCGCAACTTCCTGTCGCACCCAGTCAGGCGTGATGTCATCGGGGATGGCGGAATCCCAGGGCACACCGTCACGGGGTCCAAGCCGGTCGATGGTTTCCCGGGCCTGTTGGCGCAACAGGTTCTCCCGGATGGCGACAAATTCCATTTCCGGGGTGATGATGCCGCGTCGGGCGTAGTGCATCTGGGTGACGTTATGTCCGTTGCAGGCGCGACGGGGTGCCCGCTTGTGAGGAAATTCAGGCACGCTGTGGATGCCGGCGGCATGCCCGTTGTCTTCGGGAAGGACAGATCTGCCGGTATAGCTTTCGGTATCCTTGCGGGCCTCGATCCAGCCGCTGCGGATATCGGGCAGGCCCTTGTCGATGGCAATCTGGACATCCGGATCGGTGTAGGGGCCCGATGTGTCATACAGCCGTACCGGGGGTTCATGGCACGAGGGGTCGAGCGCGACTTCCCGGAACGGGATGCGGCTTCCCGATGGGCCAGGAACGTGGACTTTCCGGGACCCCGGGAGTGGTCCGACGGTAATGGCTGCGCTCTGGAAAGGTTGAAGGACAGAATTCATCAGGTCTCCCCCTGCGGATAGTTTCGGACACAACCGGATACACGCGAAGCAGGGGGGCACGGAAGCTGTGTCAGCTCCTTGCTGTTCCTGTCCCTCCGCCGGTATGACCCGGATCAGGTTCAAAGGGTTTCCGGCCAGTCAGCCAGATCTCAGCGCCTTGGCCCGGATGTGAAAAACGGACGGGGGCACCCCTCGGAACAGCGACAGGATGGCGGTCTGCCCTGCTCCTGTCAATCACGACAACGGAATTCAGTGCTGGTGCTCGTCGCCCTGCAGGTTCAGCGACCACATCAAGCCAAGCACGGCACCCTTGGCCCGGGGCAGGGCTGTGCGGACCATTTCGGCCCCGATCGGCATCCAGATCAGGAAGTGGGCCCAGAGGGGTGGCTCAAACAGTTTTTCCACGGAAATGACGGCGGGCAACAGAACATGTCCCAGAAAAAGAATGGTGACCCATGGGGCCAGGTCGTCGGTTCGGATGTGGTCAAAGACTTCGCCACATCCGGTGCAAGACGGAACAGCACCAAGATAGGATGCAAGCAGGGGATGGTTGCCGCAGCAAGGGCAACGCAGGTTCAGCCCCCGCCAGACAGAGCGCCACAGTGGACGCTGTGCGCGCAGTGTCCGGTTCTGGTGCTGGTGTTTCTCCCACTCCTTTTCCCAGTTGCTGGGTGTCGGCTTGCTGTTCGTGTTGGTCGGGCCTTGTTCATGGTGTTCAGTGGGCATGGTGTGTTCTGGTGCTCCCGGTGGCATGAGAGTGGCGGATTGCTACGGTTCGTTGCTGGTGGTATTGCTCCCCGCTTTGCAGCATGCGCCCTGTTCCGGTTGGCGTGAAGGCGGAACAGCGGTTGAAACGGTGGTTAAAAGGCCGTATCTACAAGACGCACGTGTCTTTTCGGGGAGAGTGCCGTGGGCACACCAGAACAAACGGCTTGTGGTCGGCGCATTCTGCTTGTCCTGTCGGGCGGAATTGCAGCCTGCAAGGCACCAGACCTGATACGGAGCCTGCGTGAGCGCGGGTTCTCTGTGCGGTGCGTGATGACCCAGGCAGCGGCCCAGTTTGTTACGCCACTCACCGTCTCGGCCCTTTCGGGTGATACGGTGTACCAGGATTTATTTTCCCTGACAGATGAAGCCCAGATGGGCCATATCCGCTTGTCGCGGGACGCAGATCTGGTTCTGGTTGCCCCCTGCACGGCAAGCTTGATGGCGCGCATGGCAACTGGCCTGGCAGATGATTTGGCGTCTACGGTTCTTCTGGCGACGGACAAGCCGGTCATGATTGCGCCAGCCATGAATACCAGGATGTGGGAACACCCGGCAACGCAGGCGAACCGCAGTACGCTTCTGGAGCGTGGGATCCGTATTATTGAACCCGGTGTCGGTGAACTGGCATGCGGGGAGTATGGTGTTGGCCGCATGGCCGAAGTACCCGGAATTGTCGCGGCGGTGGAGGCTCATTTCCGGCTGCATGAATCCAGGTCTGTTCTAGCGGGCCTGAGAGCCTTGGTGACCAGTGGGCCAACGATAGAGGCCATTGATCCGGTGCGTTTCATCAGCAACCATTCTTCCGGGCGTCAGGGCCATGCTGTCGCTGCGGCTCTGGCAGCGTTGGGGGCTGATGTGACCCTGGTCCACGGACCGGTCTCCCTTCCGGTCCCGTCTGGGGTATCCGCTGTGCCTGTCCAGTCTGCCCGCGAGATGTTGCAGGCCTGCCTGTCCGTGATCGAGGAGGGCAGGGTTGATGTTGCCGTTTGTGTGGCTGCTGTTGCAGACTGGTACGCACATTACACATCGTCCAAGATCAAGAAGGGGCAGGACCCTGCGCCGTTGTCCCTGACTTTGCACCCCAATCCGGATATTCTGGCGACCTTGTCCCGACCGGGTCCACATCGGCCACGTCTGGTGATCGGCTTTGCGGCTGAAACCGGTGGTCTGGTTGAGCAGGCCCGCGCCAAGCGGCAACGCAAGGGATGCGACTGGATATGTGCGAACGATGTCTCCCCGGGGACCGGTACGTTCGGGGGCATGCGCAACACCGTGTATCTTGTTACTGAAACAACTGAAGAATCCTGGCCTGCCATGGACAAGACCGAGGTGGCGGCCCGTCTGGCCCGGTCTGTTGCCTCTGCCCTTGGATGCGCCCCATCTGTTTCCTCTTCTGCCGAGAAGGTTTCCTGACAATGACAACATCTGCTCCGACCATTCGCGTTTCCGTGGTTCGTTTGCCGCATGGATCCGACCTGCCCCTGCCAGCGTGTGCGACGGAGCTGTCTGCCGGTATGGATATGTTTGCGGCCTTGGAGAGTGCCGTGACACTTGAACCCGGCAAGCGCGCCCTGGTGCCGACCGGTCTTGCGTTTGCGTTGCCGGCTGGCTTCGAGGCCCAGGTTCGCCCGCGTTCCGGGTTGGCGGCCAAACACGGCGTGACGGTCCTGAATACACCGGGCACCATCGATGCCGACTATCGCGGCGAGGTAAAGGTTATTCTGGTCAATCTGGGTGATGAGCCCTTTGTTATTGAACACGGCATGCGTATTGCGCAGGTCATCTTTGCCCCTGTGACCCGTGCCGTATGGGCCGAGGTTGAAACGCTTCCCGCAACAGACCGGGGTGAAGGTGGTTTTGGGTCAACCGGTACCCGTGCACAGGAGGACAGGGTCGTTCTGTCGTGTTGAAGCCATCACGCAAAGCGTGGTTTGCCCTTGTGGCTGTTCTCGACATTGCCTGTCACGCGGGCGGGCAGCCTGTTCAAAGCCAGGATATCAATCACAGGCAGGGCATTCCCCGCCGTTATCTGGAAAAATCCCTGCAGCACCTGGTGCGTTCTGGTTTGCTGCAGGGGGTTCGCGGACCTCGTGGCGGGTATCGTCTGGCCCTTGAAAGGCGGCGTATTACGGTTGGTGCCGTCCTGCGTGCTGTTCAGGAAATGGAAGAAGAAGGTACACACGATACTCTTCCGGATTCAGCTCTTGGGCAGATGGTGGTGCGCCCGCTCTGGGATGATATGCAGGATGCCCTGATGAAGCGTCTTGAGGCTGTTTCTATTGATGACTTGTGTTTGCGTGCGCGTCGGGAAGGTCTTTTCCCCGAGGCGGGACACGGTATCGATTTCACAATCTGAGAGTTGTGATGACGGTACCTGAAATACTGTACAGCAAGGGGGATATTGATGACATCCGTGACAGCTTCGTTCCGTGGTCGTATTTACGACAGTATCCTCGATACAATTGGCGCCACGCCGCTGGTTCGTCTGAGGCGTCTGGCGGCTGATGCCGGTGTTCATGCCGATATTCTGGGCAAGTGTGAGTTCTTCAACCCTCTGGCATCAGTCAAGGACCGCATTGGCGTGGCCATGGTGGAAGCCCTGGAGGCCGAGGGGCATATCCGGAGGGGGACTGTCCTGATAGAAGCGACCTCGGGCAATACGGGCATCGCCTTGGCTTTTGTTGCTGCGGCCAAGGGATATCCCCTGATTCTGACCATGCCCGACAGTATGTCTGTGGAGCGGCGCAAGATGCTGCGGCATCTGGGGGCGAAGCTGGAGCTGACGCCGGCCGCAGAAGGAATGAAGCGGGCCGTTGCCCGTGCGGTGGAACTTCTGAAGGAAATCCCGGGATCTGTTATGCTGCGCCAGTTTGACAACCCGGCCAACCCTGCCGTGCACCGGGCGACAACGGCCGAGGAAATATGGGCTGATACGGCGGGTGAGGTCGATGTTGTTGTTTCCGGCATTGGAACCGGCGGGACCATAACCGGTATCGGGGAGGTTCTGAAAGCCCGGCGTTCCGGGATCCATATTGTTGCCGTTGAACCGGAAGACAGCCCGGTCCTTTCAGGCGGTATGCCGGGTCCACACAAGATTCAGGGGATTGGTGCCGGCTTTGTGCCGTCTATCCTGAACACATCAGCTTATGATGAAATCCTGCAAATTGGTAACGAGACATCTTTTGCCATGGCGCGCAAGGTTGCCCGTCTGGAAGGGGTCCCCGTTGGTATTTCCGGTGGAGCCGCATTGGCTGCTGCGCTGGAAGTTGCAGCTCGCCCGGCCTTTTCCGGGAAAAAGATCGTCGTCATTCTGCCAAGCTTTGCCGAACGTTATCTGTCAACAGCCTTGTTCGAGGACAGTTGATCCTCGACAGGGGCAGGACTCTGGGCCATATCTGTACCGGGCGTGTGTGCCCTTCCTTTTTCCTGCCGTTGTATGGTTCTTCTCATGGATTTTACCGAAGAACAGGTCCGTCGTTATGCCAGACACATCCTCCTGCCCCAGGTCGGGGTCAGGGGACAAGATGCCCTTTTGTCATCCCGTGTCCTGGTGGTGGGGGCAGGGGGGCTTGGGTCTCCTGTCCTGATGTATCTGGCTGCCGCCGGTGTGGGGACGTTGGGGATTGTTGATGATGACCGGGTTGACCTGTCCAATCTGCAGCGTCAGATCGCCCATACAACGGACCGTGTCGGGAAGCACAAGGTTGACAGCGCGTGCCGGACCATCCGGGACCTGAACCCGGATGTGAGGGTTGAAGCGGTTGTTGAACGATTGCTGCCGGACAACGTTCAGGATCTGTTTTCCGGCTATGACCTGATTGCCGATTGTTCCGATAATTTTGAAACCCGTTTCCTGGTTAACGATACGGCTGTGCGTGGCGGCAAAACATTGGTCAGTGCTGCGGTGCTGCAGTTTCAAGGGCAGTTGTGGACGGTTCGTCCCGGTGGGGAGGGGCCGTGTTGTCGTTGTCTGTTCCGCGAGCCGCCCCCTGCCGGAGACGGTCCCTCCTGTGCCGAGGCCGGTATTCTGGGGGCTGTGGCAGGTGTGCTGGGAACGTTGCAGGCGACTGAGATTCTGAAAGAGCTTCTGGGGATTGGTGAGGGGTTGTGTGGCCGGGTCCTTGTGTATGACGCCCTGTGCGCCCGGATGAGAACAATCACGGCGCATCGTGATCCGGAATGCCCGCTATGCCCGGAACCAGCTTCTGCCAATTCCGGGCTTATTCTCTGACGTTGTATGTTGCCTGCCTCAGCTTCCCGGGCTTTTGCGGTTGAAGGTTCCCGGGGCCGGTGAAACAACCTGTGGACCCGCTGGCTGGATTTCCATGACAGCCAGTCCACGTTCGACAATTCCGTCGGGGCGGAAGCGGAACAGGCCATCCCATCCTTCAAAGCCAGACGGATCTGTCAGTTTCTCGGGACGAAAGGCTTGCCCGGGGTGTGCTGCCATGGCGGACAGGCGTGCTGCCAGTGCGGTCAGATCGTAGCCCAGGCTGGCAATTTGGCTCGATGGCGGCTTGCCAAAGGCTTCCTGGTAGCGGTTGATAAAAAGCCCCCGCGCCGCAGGAGGCGAAGCCGGATACCATGCCCCGCGCAGGCCTGGGTCTGTCCGGGTGGTACCTTCGTTCCACAGCATGGGGCCGATCATACGAACGTTGGAGGATGTGACATCAACGCTGGCCAGAAGGGCAAGATCTTCCATCAGGTCTGTGCCCGAAGATGTCATCAGAAGGGCGTCGAACGGCAGGGCCCCCGCTGTTTCACGGATTTGCAGTGCGGCGGCAAGTTTTACGGACTCCGGATCGGTCTTGTTTTCCAGACTCTTCAGTTGTCGGTTCCGCTCGGCAACCCGGGCTTGGAAAGATGTCAGCGTGGCGATTCTGGACCGGGCATCTTCCCCCGTTGTGCGCAGCAGGGTATTGACCAGTGTGCCGCCCGCTTCCATGACAGCCTGCTCGTAGGCACCGGCCATTGCCCGTCCGAATGGTGTGTCGGTGGACAGGACCGCAAAGCGGGTCAGCCCTTGTTCACGGGCGTAGGAAACAACGCGTGTGGCTTGTTCCCGAATCAGGAAACCAGCAACATATATGCCGTGTTCAGCTGCTGTGGGGTCTGTTGTCAGGGTCAGGGCCGGAACGCCGGCACTCTGAACCTGCGTGGCAATAGCCTTGACTTCAGAAGAGAACAGGGGGCCGATCAGGATTGATGCCCCGTCGGTAATCGCGCGTTCGGCAGCCCGTCTGGCACCGTCAGGTGTACCGGCTGTATCATAGGGATGCAGGGATGTTGAATCGCCGCCCATGTCAAACAGAGCCAGCTGGGCCGCATTGACAATGGACTCTCCGGTCTTTCCGGTTTCACCACTCAGGGGAACCAGAATGGCGACCTTTGTTTTTCCCTGGAGGAGATCCTGCCGGGTGACAGATTTTCCGCTCTCTGTCTGTGACGGGGTCTTCTCCCCGTGCGGTGGGGATGCTAGGTCTATGCCTTTGCAACCGGCAACAAGAGCAAGGGTCATGATACTGGCCAGTGCCACAAGCCGCTTGAGACAGGCAGGATAACGTGAAACCCGACTCCCCGGGAAAGAAGAAAGGTGCACGGTTAACCTCCGGTGCCACTGGAAAAAGAGAAGGCCATGCTAGCGGTCATGATGCCGTTAGTAAACCTGTGCCAGAACGGACGCTGTCTGCCGGCCTGTATATTGTTGCCACACCGATTGGCAATATGGGCGATATTACGGAACGGGCCTGTCGTGTTCTGGCGGGCGCAGATGTTGTTGCGTGCGAGGATACCCGGGTCACCGGGGCCATGCTCAAGCGGCTGGGTATGTCTGTGCCTCTTCTGGCTTATCACGAGCATAATGCGGACCGGATCCGTCCGCAGCTTCTGGCTCGTGTGGCCGGTGGCGAGGCTGTTGTCCTTGTCTCCGATGCTGGAACACCGCTGATTTCCGACCCCGGATACAAACTGGTCCGCAGCGCTGCCGATCAGGGCCTGTCTGTCATTCCGGTTCCCGGTGCTTCGGCGTTGCTGACAGCGCTTATGGTTGCCGGCCTGCCGACGGACCGTTTTCTTTTTGCCGGTTTTCCGCCGTCCCGTTCAAAGGCAAGACGGGACCTGTTCGCTTCCCTGGCAGCGGTTCCGGCAACACTTGTTTTTTACGAGTCCGTTCATCGCTTGCCCGAAAGTCTGGCCGATATGGCGGCTGTTCTGGGTGATCGCCCGGCCGCAGTCTGTCGTGAGCTGACAAAGCTGTATGAAGATGTACGGCGTGGGGCCCTGCCGGAGCTGTCCGCCCTGTATGAGCAGGAGGGGGCACCGCGTGGCGAGGTTGTGGTAGTCGTAGGGCCTCCGTCCGACACCGGCGAGCCTGTCTCCGCAGACGATATCGATGCCCTTTTGCGGCAGTCGCTGCAAACCCTGTCGATACGGGATGCAGTGTCCTTGGTTGCGGGGCAGACCGGTGTAAAGAGGCGTGATGTCTACGCGCGGGCCCTGGAATTGACAACGCCGGGACACATGCATGGTGACTGAGGGCTGTTCCGGGTCATCAGTCCGTGGTCGCCAGGCCGAGCAGGTTGCGGCTGTGTTCATGGAGCTGATGGGCTGGCGCGTTCTGGGCCGGAATATCCGTGGTGAGCGTGGCAGCGGGGTCGGTGAGCTTGATTTGATTGTCTGCCGGAAGAACCTTGTTGCCTTTGTCGAGGTGAAAGCGAGGGATCACGTGCCGGATGCCCTGGAGGCGCTGTCATCCCGTCAGCGATGTCGCCTTGAGCGTGCGGCAGAAATGTGGATGTCCTGCCATGGGGATGTATCCTGTCAGGGGGTTCGCTTTGATGTTGTTGTCCCGCGGTCCGGATGCCCGCAACATGTTCCGGATGCTTGGCGCCCTTGGGGGTAGTTTTTGATTCTTATTCGCTGCACAATGCCTGTATGAGGCAAAAAGCACGCGGGTATAACGGCTTGGTCCCGGTCTTTTTTCTCCTGCTTGCCCTGTTTTTGACACCGGGGTGTACCAAGCAGGGGGTTCTTGTTGGTGCGGCCTCGTCCCTTGTTTCTGCGGCGCGTGAAGAGCGCGGGATTGAAGGCGTCGCCACGGATGCCTGGATCTATACAGAGATCCAGCGTCTGTTTCTGGAGGAGGACCACGCGCTGATAACCGACATTGATGTAACAGTCTTCGAGCGCCGTGTGCTTCTGACCGGTATGACCGAAGATCCCAAAAAGGCCCGTGTTGCTGTGCGTCTGGCTGCATCACCCCGCCCGGTCATCGAGGTTATTGATCGTATCCGCCGCTTGTCTCCGGATGAGGATACCGAATACCTGCGCCCTGTCGTGACCCTGAGAGATACACTGATTGCGGCAGAGATCCGCTCTGCACTTATGTTTGATGCCCAGATCCGCGCCATCAATTTCTCGGTCGATGTCGTGGATCGCGTTGTCTACCTGATGGGCATTGCCCAGAATCAGGAAGAGTTGTCCCGGGTCCTGGACTGGTGCCGTTCAGCAGGGTATGTGCGGGATGTGGTCAATCTTGCGGTGCTGCGTACGGACGGGCGTCGTCTTGCATCCGGAACCCGTTTGGCGACGGATTTCCCCGAGGGAGGGCTTTGATGGCAAATCCGGTCACGGACCATATTCTCGACACCTTGTCGGCGGTTGATGATCATGCATTGGATCTTGCCATGGCGGCCCTTGCCTTGGCAGACACAGCCCGGCCCGGACGTTGCTTTGAGTCTTATGTCACCCATCTTGGTATCCTGGTTGCGGAAGCCCTGCGCGAAGCTGGCCGGGCGTCAATGCCGGAGGGTGCCCGCCGGCGGAGCGAGATCCTGCGGTTTGTTCTGGTTGACCGCTGGCATTATCACGGTGATGTCGAAACGTACGAAGATCTGGACAATGCCGACCTGATGCAGGTGATAGACCGGCGCAAGGGACTGCCGGTTACCTTGGGGATCCTGTATCTGCATGTGGCCCGCAAACTGGGTTGGGATGCCGATGGCCTGGCGTTCCCGGGGCACTTCCTGATCCGTGTGTGCGGTAATGCCGGGGACCGTGTCATCATGGATCCGTTCCACGATGGTGTCGAGATTTCACCGGCTGATTTGCGAGCCTTGTACAAAAGCGTCAAGGGGCAGGGAGCCGAGCTGGCCCCCGAGGCCTATGCTCCGGTTACCAACCGCGAGATCCTGTTGCGCCTACAGGGGAACATCCGTCTGCGTGCCCTGCAGGAGGGGGACTATCCAACAGCCTTGGCTGCGGTCCAGAGAATGCTTCTGATTGCCCCGTCCGATTTTCGTCTGTGGCGGGAAGGCGGTTTGATGCATATGCGTCTTGGTGACCTGGACAGCGCCCTGACAGCTCTGGAACGTTATCTTGGTATTGCCCCTCCGGGACCGGACCGGGACAGTATTGCCCGTGTGATGGAAGAGTTGCGTCAGGGGCGGTCTTGAGCCGAGTATGGGGGCACTTTTTACCGTGGACCCTTTTGCGTCCTGTTCAGAATGGATGTTGCCTACATGAGTCTTGCTGTTGCCGTTCAGATGGATCCGATGGAGTCTGTTTCCATCGATGGGGACACCACGTTTGCCCTGGCGGAATGCGCCCAGTCCCGGGGGCATCGGCTGTGGCACTACCAGCCACGTGATCTCAGCTTCCGTGATGGGGTGGTTACGGCCTGTGCCCGTGCCCTGATCGTGCGCCGCGAGCGGGGGAACCACTTTACCCTGGGGCCTGCCGAGACCCTGGACCTGTCTGCTGTGGATGTGGTTCTGCTGCGTCAGGATCCACCGTTTGACATGAGTTACATTACCAATACTCACTTACTGGAGAAAATTCATCCCCGCACCTTGGTCGTCAATGATCCGGTAGAAGTGCGCAATGCCCCGGAGAAACTGTTCCTGACCCGTTTCCCGGGGTTGATGCCGCCGACCCTTGTTTCTGCTGATCCAGATGCTATCCGGGCCTTCCGGGCCGAGCACCGGGACATTATTCTCAAGCCGCTGTATGGCAATGGCGGTGCGGGTGTCTTTCATCTGAAGCCTGATGACGAGAATCTGGGATCACTTCTTGACATGTTCTTCCAGCAGTCCCGCGAGCCTTTGATGATCCAGCGCTACCTGCCCGAGGTACGCAAGGGCGACAAGCGTATTATTCTGGTGGATGGCAAGCCTGTCGGTGCCTTGAACCGTATCCCGGCTGATGGTGATGCCCGGTCCAACATGCATGCGGGAGGCAAACCTGTTCCGGCTGAACTGACCCCACGTGAAGAGTACATTTGTGCGACCATTGGACCGGAGCTGAAATCACGGGGCCTGATTCTGGCCGGTATTGATGTGATCGGGGACTGGCTGACAGAGATCAACGTGACCAGCCCGACCGGGATCCAGGAGATTCGGCGTTTTGACGGGACAGATATCGCCTCTCTTGTCTGGGATGCCATTGAATCGCGCCGGACCCGGCCTGCCTGATGTTCCGGCTGGTATTTCTTTTGACAACGTTCTGATTTTGCCTGTCTTCTGTAAGATGGGGCTGATATGGTCCCGCTTCTTTTCGATTTGGGCCACAGCCCATGTCTTTTACTGGAAGAATGGCGATCCCTGATGCTGTTTCTGGAAGGTATGATCGTTGGTTTTCTGATCGCAGCTCCGGTTGGACCTGTGGGGATCATGTGCATCCGCCTGGCCCTGAATGACGGTCGTGCCGCCGCTTTTGTCGCCGGTCTCGGGGCTGCTGTGGCTGATACCTTCTATGGCGCGGTTGCCGGTTTCGGCCTGTCACTGGTTTCCGGCTTCCTGATGGAATACCGCGAGGCGTTGTCGCTCGTTGGCGGGTCCGTTCTTCTGGTTCTGGGCATCAGGACATGGCGCCAGCCACCGCCGGAGTTACGGGCTGAATCCGGACTTCACCCCGGTCTCTGGCGTGACTTCACAGCCACATTGTTGCTGACCCTGACAAATCCAGCCACAATTCTGGCCTTTATGGCTGTGTTTGCCTCTCTTGGTTCGGTCCGGGCCGGTGAAAGCCCAGCCCGGGCCTTTACCCTTGTTGCCGGGGTTTTTGCCGGGTCAGCCTTGTGGTGGTTTACGCTTTCGGCGCTGGCCGGGGCTGTTCGGCACCGCTTTAGCCCTGTGTGGCTGACGCGGCTTAACCTTTGTGCAGGCGGGCTTTTGTTCCTGTCCGGTGTGGCAGCCCTGCTCAGCCTTTTTTATCTTGGCTAGTCCTTGTTGTCTGTCTTTTGGCAGCCAAGCTGACTGAGTGCTGACAGATCAGATCGTTGACTTTGCCGTTCTATCCGGAACAATGAATTCTGCGGCAGCGCGGGCCGCATGTGTGTCTTCCCACAGTACGGGAGGTTCTTCATGTCCCTGCGTCTTCAGCTTCAGGACTACCGGCTGACCACGGCGTTTATCCTGTATCACCTGCCAGACCACCCCTCCGTCCTGCAGGAGTTTGTCTGGCAGTTCTACGATGTTGCACCCCGCTACCCCGAACTCCACCGTTTCCTTCATTTCTGGGAGCGGGAGATCGAGGGGCGCCTCCATTCTGTACGGGTTTCCGGCTGCGAGCTCATTACCCCGGGAGAATGGCGAGGTGTTGATACGGAATTGCGGCTGAACTGACCGCCCTCAGCTTCCTGCCAGTGCCGGGATTCCGCCGGATGTGGAATGCTGGAAGTGCAGCGCCTCACCGGGGAAGACCAGCGGATAGGCTGCATGCGCGGCTTGTGCTGCCTCGGCAAACCCGGTCAGGATCAGCTTCAGCTTGTGCGGATAACTGCAGACGTCGCCGACGGCGAAAATCCCCTCGATATTTGTTGCCGCTGTGGTCGGATCGATACGGATTGTGTTGCGTTCCATACCCAAGCCCCACTGGGCAATCGGGCCCAGCTCGGTCGCCAAGCCAAAGAACGGCAGCAACGCATCGGCTTCCAGGCTTCGGGTCTGTCCATCCATATCAACAACATCAACACGGTGGAGAACGCCGTTCTCTCCATGCAGGGCAGATAGTTGGCAGGGCACAACCAGATCAATGGCTCCGGTCTCTGCCAAAGACTGCAGTCGGGCGGCGCTTTCCGGGGCGCAGCGGAATTTGGGCCGCCTGTGGACAACGTGGACACGGGCGGCAATATCTGACAGTGACAGGGCCCAGTCCACGGCAGAATCCCCCCCGCCGGCGATCACCACGCGCTTGTTCCGGAAGTGTTCCCGCTTGGCTACAAAGTAGAAAACGGAATGCCCCTCGTACTGCTCAATCCCTTCCAGGGGCGGACGATTGGGGCCAAAGGCACCGGCACCGGCGGCTATAATTACCACGGCAGCACTGATCCGTGTCCCTTTGCTTGTAGTCGCCAGCCAGCGTCCGTTTTCCCCACGGGTCAGGCCGGTGACCTGCTGCCCCAGATGAAAGACCGGATTGAAGGGTGCCGCCTGCTGTTGCAGGTGATCGACAAGATCCCCGGCCATAACGGATGGAAAGCCCGGGATGTCATAGATAGGCTTTTCCGGGTACAGCGCAGTGCACTGCCCGCCCACGGTATCGAGAACGTCCACAACATGACAGCGAATGCGGACCATACCGCACTGGAAGACGGTGAACAGACCAACGGGGCCGGCTCCTACGATCAGGGCATCTGTATGGTGTATGGTTTCGGTCATGAACAAGCCTGTCCTGGTGACATGCGGGAAAACGGGGGCGACAGAGTGAACTGTTCGTGCCCGGCAATCAAGTTGTTTGGTTCATCGCCGGGTCGGCTGGCAGGGCTGCATCCAGAAGATCGCAGGGCAGGGGCATAAGCCACGGGCCCTCTGTCCACAACAGCGCGCATTGTATGTCACGCTCTGGCCAGATCTTGCGCAGAACAGCCCGGTAGGCAGCCATCTGGAACAAATAGGCTTCCGGCACGTCATGAACATGTCGTGGCGGATGGTGGCCGGATTTGAAATCCACCGCTGTCACTATATCGTTTTCGACCAGAAGGCGGTCAATCACCCCGGATATACTGGTCTTTCCGATGACACCCGAAACAGGAACCTCGGCCAGGGACCTTGGGCCAAAGAGGTGTACAAAAGAGGGTGTGTTCAGGACGGTCATGACCTGTTGCAGGATGATATCCTGCTCAGCCGGATCCAGCCTCCAGACCGGACGGGACAGGAAGATTCCGGCCGCGTGTTCCCTGACAGCCTGTTCCCGTTCCGGCAGGTATTGCAGGAGGGTGTGAATGATCTTGCCCCGCTGCCGACGGTTTTCGTCTTGTGGTCCATGCAGGAGGGGTGAGGTGGCCGGTGGGTCGGCGACCGGGGGACGTGATGGCATCAGGGGTCGTGAGGGCACCGGTTCTGCAGCAGGCAGGATGCGCAGCAGGGACGGAACTTTGGAAACCGTGGCCAGGGCTTCGGCCCTGTGTTCCCGTGTTCGCGGGGGAACAACCTGTGGGCAGGACAACCGCAGCACGGTTGGTGTCTCAAGGGTTCCATCCGCTTCCAGGAACGGGTCCCGGACTGTTTCGGCCAGCGGGGCCAGGGCACTCTGGATCAGGTTGTACCAACTGTCTTCCGGGGATTCGCGCCGGGTGTCCCAGCCGCAGATGTAGAGTCTGTCCTCAGCCCGTGTCATGGCCACGTAAAGCAGGCGACGGTATTCCCGGGCTGCGGCCGTTCGTTCTGCTGTAACCAGGGCCTCGGTCACAGGCTCTCGGAATGCTGCGGATGGTGGCCAGAGCATGACGGGGTGTTCGTCATTGCTTGACTCGTCCCAGAGAAGAGCTGGTACCCGGGTCGGTATCTGGCGGGTATCCGGCAGAAAAACAACCGGGGCCTGAAGGCCCTTGGAGCCGTGTACGGTCATGATGCGTACCGCACCTGGGCCAGTGTTGTCATTTTCCTCCAGATCGCGGCGGATATCCTGGGAACCGGTTTCCAGCCAGTGCAGGAAGGCTTGTAGGTTCGGAGGGTGGCCGCGGTCATAGGCCAGGGCAAGGTTCAGGAATTCGTCTATCGGGTCGGCGGCATCGGGTCCCAACCGGGCCAGTAGTTTGCTGCGACCGCCCAACGGCCCCACAATGTGGCTGAATAGTTCGAAGGGCGGCAGAAAGTCTGCTTTCTCCATCAATCCACGCAGGGTTGCCCAGGCCGATGCAAAGGCCGGATCTTGGTCACGGTGTTCGCGCAGGGATCGCCACAGGCTGACACCGCGTTGGCGTCCGTGGGAAACCGTGAACAGCTGCTCCTCTGTCAGGCCCAAAATAGGGCCTTTCAGTACACAGGCCAAGGTCAGGTCATCTTCGGGCAACAGCAGGCTGTATCCCAGTGCGATCAGGTCCATGACCGCCATCTGTTCGGTCAGGACCATCCTGTCGACGCCCGCCACCGGGATATCCAGATCTTTCAGGCAACGGACCAGATCATCAACAAACCCACTGCGCCGTCGTACCAGAACCAGGATATCACCGGGGCGAACCGGCCGTCCTTGGCTTTCCAGCGTGTCGCTGCCATTGGTCATCCGCTGGATACGTCGTGCCAGCAACCGGGCCAGCCGGGATGGTGCGCTCTCGCCCCGGATGCGTTCGACAGGCGGTTTCCATGGTGGAGGCTCTTCCAAGGCTGTTGCAGGGACAGGCGGCCAGAGTTCCACCAATCCCCCCTGTCCCGTCCGGAACGGATGGTGGCTGACTGGTTCCCCGGCTGCGGCAACACCATCGACTGCGTGGCTTTGCCGGAAGACCGCATCAACAGCCTGAAGGATAGCTGCTGTGGAACGGAAAGAAACATCCAGGGTGATATCCTCGAACGGATAACCGGATTGCGGGACCATGTAGGCAAAAAGGGCGCGGCTGCGGTCGAATTCATCCGGGTCCGCCCCCTGGAAAGAGTAGATGGACTGCTTGCGGTCCCCCACCGCGAAAAGGGTGCGGTTTCCCTGTGGGCGGTCCCGCCCGTGTCCGTCGAAGAAATCAGATACCAGAGCCTTGATGACAGCCCATTGGTCCGGATTGGTATCCTGCGCCTCGTCAATCAGGACATGATCCAGGCCGCCGTCAAGTTTGTAGAGAACCCAGGCTGCCGTATCGGCGTGCTGTAGAAGCCGGCGTGTCGTGAGAATCAGGTCATCAAAGTCCATCTTCCCCGCCCGCTCCTTGCGGATCTGGTACTCTGCCGTCATGGACTTGGCCAGTGTCAGCAGGGCCAGTGTCGCCCTGAACGTGACGGCGGCTTTCAGGCGGGTGTTGGTGCGGACAATTCGTTCTGTTTCCGCATCCAGCGTTTCCAGGTTGTTCTCCCGCACAGCCTTGGAGGGGAAACGGGACCGTGACCGTGGTTCCCCGTCCGCTGTCAGGAAGGCACGGCCATAGTCCGACCACGTGGCGCAACGTTCCGGGGTTTCAGAGGCAAGCCAGCCGGTTATCCGCTCTGCTGCCTCAAGGTCGGTCTTTCCCCCCCGGGCCAGGGCCATGGCAAGGTTCTTCAGCTGCGCAACAGGTACATAGTCATCCCGGGCAGCCTGCTCCAGGATCCGGTCCGGTGTATCGTTGATATCCAGTCCCAGGCGCTGGGCAAGGCGGAAGGCTACGGGCTCCAGCCCCTGTACCAGAAGTCGCGACAGCCGCCCCCGGTGGGTTGCGATATCGGCCATCAGGGCATTGAACGCATCTTCATGAACATGGCTGGTTACAAGAGCCAATGCAGAGTGAAGGTCCGATGTTTCGTCTTGTCGGGCTGCCAGAAGAATGTGTTCCCGGGCTTCAAGCATCAGTGTGGCGGCATCACGGTCTTCCATGACGGCAAAGTGGGGAGCGATCCCTGCCTCCAGGGGAAAGCGCCGCAGAAGTGCCTGGCAGAAGGCGTGGATCGTCTGGATTTTCATGCCTCCCGGCACATCCAGCATCCGGGCAAACAGGCGCCGCGCCGTGTCGCAGGTTTTCTGATCCGGCGAACACCCGAGCAGGGCCGTCAGGGCGTGTTCCAGATGTTCATCTGTTGCAATGGCCCATTCAGAAAGTGTTCGGGCCAGACGCGTGGACATTTCCGCCGCTGCTGCCCGGGTGAAGGTCAGGCACAGAATACGCTCGGGTGCACTGCCCGACAGCATCAGGTTCAGGACCCGGTCGGTCAGCACCTTGGTCTTTCCGGTTCCGGCATTGGCCCCCACCCATGCCGAAATGGCCGGGTTGGCTGCTTTTTTCTGGGCCTCGCCGGCACGGACCCCCATGGTTTTCATGCCTCACCTCCATCGGCATCGCCGGCAGCCGCCCACTCCCTGACCCGGGCCAGGTGCAGCCAGTCTGACCAAGCCGGTGCCTTTCCGGGGTGGGGGCGTGCCTCGTAAGGTGTATCGGGGTGGGAGAAGGCATCGATCAACCCTCTCAACCCTTCCAGAGCCTGTTTGGCCAGGGTATCCGGTGACAGTCCATGGCCACAGGCGTTTCGTTCCTCTCCTCCGTTGGCAGAGCCTTTCAGGTGCCAGTACAGGAGAGATGTGATCGTCCGTCCGGCAGGAATGCCGGGGAAACCGCCGTGGTGTGCAATCAAGGCTTCCAGTGGCAGTTGGGGTGAGAAACCGGCTGCCACTTCACGGGCAGAGGGCGGGGCCCCGGTCTTGTAGTCCACGATGACCAGGCTGCCATCCTCCAACAGGTCAATCCGGTCAGCCTTGGCGGTCAGAACGAAGTCGCCCAGATCCAGGCTTCCGGATATCTCCACGAATGTTTCCCGTATCATATTCCGCCGCCCTTGCTCCTGGATGGCAAACCAGCGGGCCAGCCGTTCAAACCGGGGCCACCAGAAGGCTTGGACGGATGGCCGGGCGATGGTATCGGCAAACACCTTCTGCCCACTGGCCAGCAGTTCAGCCTCTGGATCGGCAGGCAAGGCGTGCGGGAAGCGTCGTATGAAATCTTCCAGAGCCCTGTGCACCAAAGTTCCGTAGTCAGCCGGGCCGGGCTGGGCATCCAGAGGATCAAGGGGGCGCAGCCCCAGAATATGGCGGGCATAGATGGCATAAGGGTCGCGCATCCACGTTTCAATCCGGGTTGCGGATAGGGCACGTGGCCTTGATTCGACCGGAGGGCGGGGGGCCGGGCGCCGTACAGGTATCATCTGTTCAGGGCGGTCAAACAGTTCAGCCCATTTCAGCCATGGATGCTCCGGCTCCGGAAGGGCAAGGCCGACAGCGGACAGGACCGTTTCAAGACGCAAGAGCCAGCGTGAAGGAACAGTTGGTGTGCCTTCTGCCTTCAGGGAGCGGGTCAGGACGACATGGGGGGAGCCAAGCACCGTCACCAGGTCATGCGCCGTATGCCCGACCTTCTGTTCCGGCAGGGGAAGCCCGAATGCTGTCCGCATCGGGCGGCTCATCCACGGATCTGATCCGGGACGGGGAGGCCAGACCTCTTCGTTCAGGCTTCCCACAATCATGACATCCGCCTGATGCAGGCGGGCTTCCATGGGGCCAAGGATATCCAGGCGGGGGTGACTGCCAAAACGGGTGCGTACGGTACGGCCACGCATCAGGGCATCCAGCAGGCCGGGATAGGCCTGCGGACGGATCTGCCCCAGCACAGCAGCGTGCTCTGCCAGATCAGCGGCAAAGGATGCTGCGGCCATACCGGCATCGGCATCCCACAGCCACAGGGGGCCGGGTCTGTCCGGTGTTGTGGCCAGGGCTTCGGCCATCCGCATGTGCGATTCCAGCAGGATATGCAGGGGTACATCCTGTTCGGCCATCAGGGCGATAAAATCCGCGCAGCAGCGCTCCAGTGCATCCAGGAGAGTGGACAAGCTTTCATCCATGGCCCCGGATGCCAGAGCCGCAGCCCGCAGGCCCGCAATCCCCGGGGCAGGCCGGACACCGCGCAGAACGCTCAGCTCCAGACGCCTGACGCTATCCCGGAACACGGCGGCATCCAGTCCGGCACTGCACAGTGGGTGCTTCAGAAGGGCGAGCAGCGGAACAGGGGCAAAGCGCTGGGCGACCATATCGGCCCCCAGCCGGAGAAACGCCCCGGGGGGGGTGACGGCCAGGGGGCGACCGGCTGAATCATCAACCATAATGCCCCAGCGGGTCAGATCTGCTGCTACCCGTCGGGCAAGGTCCCTGTCCGGCGTCACCAAGGCACAGGTACGCTCCGGTATCGACAGGGTATGGCGCATCAACAGGGCAATTGCCAAAGCCTCTTCCCGCGGGGACGGGCAGTCAAGGCGGGTTATGCCTTGTACGGCTTCTTCTGCCAGGGGTTTGATATGGCGCCATGTGTGGGTTGTCGAGGCCGGGCGCATCAGTTCGCTGCACAGGCGTTCCCGGTCCGGGTTTGCCGTGCGTATGCTCTCTACGCAGGGCCAGTCATGCACAGCATCACGGTTTTTCCCAAGCCGGTCCAGCAGGCGCTTGAGCGCATGTTGGGGATGGCTTTCGTCAATGGCCTCCCAGCTGTCTGCATCCAGGTCGCGATCCAGTCCGGGGAGAACAACGCGTCCCTGTGGCAGCGTCGTTATGGTGGCAAGGAGGCTGGCCACGGCCGGTATGGATCCGGTAATGCCTGCAGCAAGGATCGGACCGGACGGTGGCGTTGTCTGCCAGGCGCGGGCGCGGGCCAACAAAAGGTGGTTCCGGTGTTCCGCAGGGTCTAGGCAGCCCATGCTGTCCAGGATGACGGGCCAATGCCGTGTCAGAATGCTCAGGAAATCGAGCGTAATTTGCCAGTGTCGGGCGTAGTCTTCCGGCACCAGTTTTTCCAGGGCATCAAAGCCCAGTCCCTCGGTCTGGACCTGGTCAAGGAGTTGCGCCAGTTCGGATGCCAACAGGGCAGCCCGGTCCGGGGTGTAGGCCTGGCCGGTTGCCGGTGCCGCCAGGATCAGACGGGTCAGCAGCAGCTGGCGATGCAGGGGAGAAATGGGGGGGCGGATGTCTATTGTACTGTCATCTGTTGCGGACGTATCGGACAACAGGGGTAGCAGTGTTATTTCATCCGGGTCAGCAACCGGTAGTAGGCGGGGGAGGAGAAGGGCCTTGCCGTTCGACTGGCGCAGGAAGGCCTCGCGCAGGGTCCGTACAGCCCTGCGTGTGGGAAGCAGAAGGGTGTAGGCCGCCAGCTGCATCGGGTCGCTGCCCGTTTCCTCCAGCAACCCGCAGGCCAAGGTGTCTGCGAACGGAAACCGTGCGGGGATATTGAGAAGGGGTCCCCGCAGGGTCACGCCGGTATCTTGGTGCATAGGAGGCAGCGGTCAGCGCACGACCGCTGCGGCATTGTCTGTCGTTGCCGTTGCGGGGTGTTCCAGGTGTTGCAGGATCTGTTCCGTTCTTCCAATGGCTTCGGGCGTTCCGACATGGAACCAGGGGCCATCATGAACAAGACCGTGCAGGCGGTTTGTTGCCAGCAGCTTGTCAAACACCATGTTCAGCGAGAACGGACCGGATGGTGTGTCCATGAAAGCGGCGGGGCCAATCATCATGATGCCGGTATAGACCAGTGGAGCTTCGGTTTCATGGTCCTGAATACGGTGCAGGACACCATGTTCGTTGCGAAAGAAATCGCCTCGTCCTTCGTATCCGATGGCTTGGGTCTTGTTTTGCAGCAGAAGCAGGGCATCCATCCGGGCCGGATCCCAGTACCGGGCCAGACGGGGCAGAGTTGCCTCGCTTCCGTTCAGCCAGACAATGTCGGCATTCAGGATCAGGAATGGTGTATTCCCCAAGAGGGGAAGGGCATTGCGTACCCCACCACCACTGTCGAGGAGCTGATTGCTTTCGTCAGACAGAAAGATGTCCGGTACCCCCGTTCGTGTGGCCAGGTGTGCCCTCATCTGATCCGGATGGTGATGGATGTTGACAACAGCTCCGGCAACACCAGCGTTTGCCAGGTGATCCAGTGTGCGGTCCAGCATCGTTTTGCCCAGAACACGGATCAATGGCTTCGGGGTATGGTTGGTCAGTGGACGCATCCGTGTGCCCGTACCGGCTGCCAGAACCATAGCCATGCGGGGAAGAATGCTCATGCCGGTATCCTTTGCCTTGTCTCATGGGGAACATGGCGATTCAGCCATGCATTCAGGGGGCCAAGCAGCGGGTGCTGGCAGGCTTGTTCCATCAAGCGCCAGACCCGTGGCAGGTGTGGCAGGTAGACAGGCTTTCCGTCCCGTTTCCACAACCGGACAAAAAGCCCGATTACCTTTGCATGGCGCTGGGCGGCCATGACAGACCACGATGCCTGGAAAGCTTCCCGGTCCAGTCCGGGATTGCAGTCCAGATAGTAGTCCTGCATGGACTGAACCAAACCAGGATCGATATCGCGCCGGGCATCTTCCATCAGGCTCATCAGGTCGTAGGTCAGGGGGCCGCGCACGGCTCCCTGGAAATCCAGAAGTCCGCATGCTTTCAAGCCCTGTCGGCCGGGGAGCAGCATCAGGTTTTCGGCATGGTAGTCACGCAGGACAATCCGCTCGGGCACGGCACGGGCTATGGAAAACAATGTGTTCCACAGGGCATCATACTCGGCCCGTGCATCGTCCGGAACGGGTGTTGCACAATGCAGGCAGAACCAGTCGGGCAGATATCCAACCTCTGTCAGCAGGAACGTATCATCATAGGCGGGCAGGAAATCCGGTGCCGGTGCCTGGTGCAGAGCGGTTTGCACATCCATTGCCAAGGAATACAAGTCGCTTTCCCGCGAGCCGGATCCCAGCAGACGGGCATAGAGATCATCGCCGAAATCCTCCAGCAGCAGGAAGCCTTGCTCGGCATCTTCAGCCCGTATGGACGGAGTTGATAACCCCAGGCCAGCCAGGTGGCGCCCGATCCTGACAAACGGGCGCACATCCTCCGTGGGGGGCGGGGCGTCCATCAACACACACGTTTCCCCGGTTCCCGTGTCCCGAAGGCGATAGTACGTCCTGAAAGATGCATCCCCGGCCAGAAGGGAGCATGTGGCATGCCCCCATCCATGGGCCTTGCGGAATGCATGCATGGCCGCAAGGCGGTTCGGGTCGGGACGGCGGGGGATAAGAAGCTGATGTGTCATGTGCTCAACCCTGCTAGGCGCGGGGCCCACATCACCGGACCCGAGAAGTGTGCATGGCGCTGCCCACCATCGCCAATGGACAGGGCAAGGCGCAGCGCATGCCGTGGAAGCCAGTGGCCAAGCTTGTCGGGCCATTCGATCACACTGATTCCTCCCGCAAACGCATCTTCTATCCCCAGCTCCAGGGCATCGTCGGCTTGCTCCAACCGGTACAGGTCAAAGTGCCAATAGCTTGCCTGTGGGGCATCATAAACCTGAAGAAGGGTAAAGGTGGGGCTTGGAACGTCTTCATCCGGGGAGTTGAGGGCAGCCCGGATCAGGGCCCGGCTGAGCGCTGTTTTCCCGGCCCCGAGATCGCCTTCCAGAGCCAGGACATCGCCGGGACGGAGAATAGCGGCCAAGGCATGGCCCAGACGTACGGTGGATGCCTCGTCGGACAGGGTCAGGGATGGGAGTACAGCGTCAGTCATCCCGGGGTTATACCCCATACAGTTGTCCTGCAACAGGGGGGAGAATGCAGGCAGTACCAGGACAGGCTGTGCCCGGGGCTATCCCCTTGGGATACGGTGGAATGTAAAGTAGTGGGGCACGCGCCCTTCGCGGTGTGCCTTGGCTTCATAACGACTTTCGACAGCATCAGCCCAGCGGATACGCCAATCTGCCGGTCTTTGCGGATTCCAGCAGAACAGGGGATGAACCGGGGCTACGGCAAGGGTGTGTCTCACGTAGGTTGGATCATCGGATGCAACCCGCAAAACAGCATTGTCCTTCATGACCCGGGCCAGGAGATCCAGGTTCCACGGGTTGATGAAACGCCGCTCCCGGTGCCGGGTTTTGGGCCAGGGATCGGGGAACAGAAGAAAGACACGGTCCAGGCAGGCATCTGGCAGAGTATCCAGCCATGGGCGGACGTCATCCCCATAAATCCGGATGTTGTCCAGGTTACGGGACTGTACATGCGACAGAAGCTTGCCGATTCCGTTCACAAATGGCTCGGCCCCGATGAACCCGACATCCGGCCTGGATTCAGCTTGGGCAGCAAGGTGCTCCCCACCCCCGAACCCGATTTCAAGCCAAACTTCCTTGACCGGACGCCGGAACAGGGTTTGCAGGGTCGTCTGCTCCCCTGTTCCGGGCCGGGTAATTTCCAGTTCCGGGAAAAGCGTGTCCATCAGTCCCCGTTGGACAGAGCGCAGGGTCTTGCCATGGCGGCGACCATAAAAGCGACGGCGCTTGCAATCACGCATGTGCTTTTTGTTCTCGCTGTCCCCGGGGTGCATAATGGTAACGCTTTTCTGCATCAGATCTGGATTCTCAGGCGCCGAACTCAGCCTTCAGGGCATCGGCGAGGTCTGTTTTCTCCCACGAGAAGCCACCATCCGCTTCCGGTGTCCGGCCAAAGTGGCCATAGGCCGCAGTCCTGGCATAGATCGGACGGTTCAGGCCCAGATGCTCGCGGATTCCGCGCGGGCTCAGATTCATCATGTCCGGCAGGACCTTGGCAATCTTTGCCTCGTCAACCTTGGCTGTTCCAAAGGTGTTGACGTAAAGGGACAGGGGCTTTGACACCCCGATGGCATAGGAAACCTGGATCAGGCATTTTTCCGCCAATCCGGCAGCAACGACGTTCTTTGCCAGATAGCGGGTGGCATAAGCTGCCGAACGATCCACTTTTGTCGGGTCCTTGCCCGAGAAGGCCCCGCCGCCATGGGGTGCGGCACCGCCGTAGGTATCAACAATAATCTTGCGACCGGTCAGACCGCAGTCCCCGTCGGGGCCACCGATGACAAAACGTCCGGTCGGGTTGACATAGAACTCGCTTTCCGGGCACATCCAGCCATCCGGCAGGACCGACACGACATGGCGACGGACCAGTTCGCGGATTTCTTCGGAAGACGCATTGAAGTGGTGCTGGGTTGATACGACAACAGATGTGGCACCCACAGGCTTTCCGTCAACATACCGCAGCGTAACCTGCGACTTTGAGTCCGGGCCCAGCAGGGTGTTGCCACCATGACGTTCTTCGGCCAGGGACTTCAGGATCCGGTGGGAGAACTGGATAGGGGCGGGCATAAGTTCCGGCGTTTCAGTGCAGGCATAGCCGAACATGATCCCTTGGTCGCCGGCGCCTTCATCCTTGTTGCCTGCCGCATCCACGCCTTGGGCAATGTCGGAAGACTGGCTGTGGATGTGCGAAATAATCTCGCAATCCTTCCAGTGGAAGCCATGCTGCTCGTAGCCGATATCTTTTATGGCTTCGCGGGCGGCTTTACGGAAATGTTCATGGGTCAGGTGATCGGGTCCGCGCACTTCCCCGGCCAAGACAACGAAATTCGTGGTGGCAAGAGTTTCCACGGCAACCCGCGCATAGGGATCCGAGGTCAGAAACAAATCGACAATGCTGTCCGAAATACGGTCGCAAACCTTGTCCGGGTGTCCTTCAGACACGGACTCACTGGTGAAAAGATATTCGTTCCGGGCCACGGGCCTTACTCCACTCAAGGGGTTACACCACACACTCCCCACTGCACCCTATTCCTGACGGAACAGCTCGCAAAAGGGTGACCGCACAAGCACGGTCCGGCAATCCGGCGCCTTATGGCCAGATCATTCCTGCTGGGCAGGAAGTATCGGAAAGGCGCCTGATATGCAAGTAACCTGTATTAATACACGTGCCTTGTGCGGGTTTCCCTTGTGTTCAGGCGGTGCTTTGTTCAGTTGTTATCTGTAAGCAGGTCATTTTCTGACATCATGTCCTCATCATTAATGCATGTGTTTGCACTAGATATGGCGGAAAGAGTTCGAGTCAGTTCATAAATACGACGACGCACTACTGCTTCGTGAATACGGTTGAAAGCACGCACAAGCTCAAGAGTCTCTCGGTTGTGAATTGGTGTGGCTGTATTCTGATTGTCTGTAGGCTGTCCATTATTATCTGTCTTGTTGGCTGTGTTGATGTGGCGTGGAGACTGACAGGCCGTATCATGGGCCATATCCTTGAAAAACTCGCCAATAGATACGTCCAGGATCAGACTTAAATCCCACAGGCGCGATGCACTGATGCGGTTGGCACCGCGTTCGTACTTTTGAACTTGCTGGAATGTCAGTCCAAGTTCTTCAGCCAGGGTACTCTGGCTCATGCCCAGCACGGTTCGGCGGAAGCGGACGCGAGAGCCAACGTGAACGTCAACTGGGTTGGGTTGACCGGATGGCATGCGCCCCCGGGCGGCCCGCAATGATTTGTTGGAAGTGTGCATGATGTATACTCTTTTGTGTCTCTCACTGATGTATGGTGGCAGTAGCCTCAGGATCCGGATCCCGACCGGATCATGCACCTGTCTTTGCATTGTGTTTTGCTTTTCTGACCGTGTGCTCTGAGGCTATGCGTTTCCCGGGTTGATAGCGGCAAGGCAATTCAAGGGCTGTCATTCCGCAGGATCGACCGTAGAAAGTTTGTCACCATTTTGCTTGTATAGGTTGCGTATCTTGCCGCGTCAATCACTTGTGTACGTCACAATAGCTTTCATTTCAGCCTATTGGCAACGTGATGTCCTGAAGGTGATCCTGGCATACGGTGCTGTTTTCGGCTTTGGGCTGTGCTCAGGGTGAGATGTGTTGGCCACTGAAACGTACGCGCAGGGCAAGTGCTGCAAACAGTAAAAGAGTTGCGATCCACAAGGGAATCCTGTGGTGCCAGCGTCCATAAACAGTTTCTGGCAGGGCAAGAGGAAGGTTACTGTCCACAAAGCCAACTGTATCAAGGTCAAGGGATGTGATGACCCGACCCCACGGATCAATAACAGCCGATATTCCGGTGTTGGCAGCCCGAACGACGGGAAGCCCTTCTTCCACGGCCCGTCCAATGGCTGTTGCCAAGTGCTGATAGGGTCCTGTGGATACGCCGTACCACCCATCATTCGTCAGATTGAGAATCCACTCCGGCCGCTTGTTCTGTTCTGTGACCGCACCGGGGAAGATGATCTCGTAGCAGATCAAGGGTGATACGGGTGGTAGCCCGGGCAGTGACAGGGTCCGGGGGCCTTCCCCGGCAGAATAGTCCATGTGTCCCGGTGTCGGGGTAACCTTGTCGACGGGCAGGATGGAGCGTAGCGGAACATATTCCCCGAATGGAACCAGGTGCGCCTTGTCAAAGGGGTCTTGCAGGGACCCGCTGGCATCAACGGCGATCATGGAATTCCAGATCCGGGCAGGTTCCTGTCCCGGAGGCGTTCGCCGTATGGCGCCGGTGACAAGAAGCGGCGCGTGGGCACCGTGGTGTGCGGCTTGTTTCGGGACGGCAGACAGGGCTGACCGGAGTTCAGCATCGGTTACGCCATCTATAGCCCACGGGAGGGCTGTCTCGCCCCAGATAACGTGTGTTGGTGCCGGATCATCTGGATCTGGCGGTACCATGGACAGCGTCATGTACTGCCCAAGGTTTGCCATGCGCGTTCCCTCCTGCCATTTCAGGGTTTGTGGTATGGCGGGTTGAACAAGGCGCAGACGGACTCTGGGAACAGATGGAGCAGGGTCTTCCGGTATGCGTGTCGTCCCGGCTCCGACCATAACGGCAAAAAGGATCCCTCCGATTCCCACGGCGTATCGGCCACCAGGATAGAGCAGTATGACTGGCAGCGAGGCCATGACAACGGTGACAAGTGAAAGGCCGGTGATGCCAATCCACGCTGCAGTTTGCAGAACGGGGAGGGTATCGGTCCACACACTGCCCAGAGGATTCCAGGGGAAACCCGTCAGCAGCCAGCCGCGCAGAAGCTCCATGACAGTCCACAGGGATGCCAAGCCCAGAATGCAGGACAGCCCTTTCAGGCGCAGGGCATGGACAAGGGCTGTTGCTGCACCGATATAGGTTGCCATAAGGGCGGAGAGGCCGCCAACGGCAAGGGGGACCATCCAGCCAAACCGTACCGGATCCAGAAGCAGGGCATGGGATATCCAGTAAAGTCCGGCGCAGAAATGCCCGAAGCCGAAACTCCATCCCATGAGAAAGGCATGTCTGCGGCTATGTGCATGGTCCAGAACCTGTATCAGGACCGGGAACGAGACAAACAGAACCGGAAGAAAGAAGACAGGCGGCAAGGCCAGGGCTGATGCAAGGCCTGCCGCAAAAACAAGCATCAGCTGCCGCATTACGGAAAGACGGGCTGGGTAGAGGGCTATTCTGGCAAGACGTTCCCGCAAAGATTCAGGTGCCAACAGGGATCAGGCCTCTTCCGCAGTGATAGGAGCGGGCAGGTTCCGAATCCGCAAGCGACGAATACGGCGCGGGTCTGCATCGAGAACCTCGAATTCCAGACCGCTCTCGTGTGCGATCAGTTCCCCGCGCAGCGGAATGCGCCCGGCCAGGCGGAAGACAAGCCCACCCAAGGTATCGGTATCTTCCCTGTCGTCTGCGGAAAACAGAGTGCCGAAACGATCCTCGAACATTTCAAGCGTGACGCGTGCATCGGCGGTCAGGCTCCCATCCCCGGCAAGCATCATTTCCGGTTCACTGCCGTTGTCATGTTCATCCTCGATCTCGCCGACAATCTGCTCCACCAGATCCTCGATTGTCACCAGGCCGTCGATGCCGCCGTATTCATCAACGACCATCGCCATGTGGGTCCGCTTCAGGCGCATGTCCACCAGCAGGTCAAGAACCCGTGTTGCCGGTGATATGCACATAACCTTGCGGACAAGGTGACGTAACTCCGGTTCCTGCCCACGCGCAACGACAGGCAGAATGTCCTTGATATGGATCATGCCTACCACATCATCGAGTGTTTCCCTGTATACCGGGATGCGGGAATGTCCCCATCGCCCGGCAAGGTCTGCGACTTCCCGCAGGGGGGTATCCACTTCGATGGCGGTAATATCAGCCCTGGGCACCATGATGTCATAGGCTGTGACATCGCGCAGGTGCAGGATATTTCCAAGGAGGAGGCGTTCATGACCGTTGATGGAATCGGCATCATCATCTTCGATCAGCTCCTCGAGAGCTTCTCTTACGGCCTCGTCCTTGCGTTTGGCACCGGGAAGGAGCCGCCTTAACAGGCGGATCAGGGAGCCGGCTTCATCTGCCCCGTTCTCACGGGGCTTTCTACTGGAAGAATCGTCGTTCATCTTTCGTCTACTGGGCCTGTTGGTCCATCTCTCCACGGATCCTGCAGGCCAAGGCCGGTCAGGATCTCTGTCTCCAGGCTTTCCATTTCTTCTGCTTCGTCATCCTGTATATGGTCATACCCCAGAAGATGCAGCATGCCGTGGACAAGAAGATGGCAGAAATGGTCTTCCGTGGTCTTGCTCTGTTCTTCAGCCTCGCGGGCTGTGGTCTCAAACGCAAGGATTATATCACCCAAGGATTCGGGTATGTCGGGCGGAACGGGCATTCCGGTATCGCGTACGGCGAACGACAGCACATTTGTTGCCTTGTCCTGGCCACGGTAATCGCGGTTCAGGGCCTGCACGGTTCCGTCATCCGCAAGGACGACAGAGACCTCGAACAGCCCGGTCTCTCCGCTTCCTTCCAAGGCTGCCCTGATGCTGCGATCCACACATCCGGCCAACCCCGGGACAAGGTCATCCCAGCGCGGGTCCTGCAGGTCAAGGTGTATCGTCACATCGGTGCCGCATATGTCCCGGGCCGGGGTCATGGTTTCAGTTTCCGGCTGTATCATGGCTGTTGCTTTCCTGGTCCCGGCGTTCGTAGGCATGCACAATGCGGCTGACCAGCTCGTGGCGCAGGACATCGTTCCTGTCAAAACGCAGGAACCCGATTCCCGGAACGCCGTTCAGGATGTCACAGGCTTCCTTCAGGCCCGACTGCGTCCCGCGGGGCAGGTCAATCTGGCTCAGGTCGCCGGTAATGATCATGCGTGAGTTCTCACCCAAGCGGGTCAGGAACATTTTCATCTGGGTTGGTGTGGTGTTCTGCGCTTCGTCCAGAATGACGAAGGCATCGGACAATGTGCGCCCCCGCATGAAGGCTAGTGGCGCAACCTCGATCTCCCGGCTTTCCATTGCCTTCGCGATCTGCTCTCCGGGTAACATGTCGTGCAGGGCATCGTACAGGGGGCGCAGATAGGGATCGACCTTTTCCCGCATGTCACCGGGCAGGAACCCCAGCCGCTCCCCGGCTTCCACTGCCGGGCGGGACAGGACGATACGGTTCACCCGCCCCTGTATTTTCATGGCAACCGCCATGGCAACGGCCATGTATGTTTTGCCTGTACCGGCGGGCCCCAGCCCAAAGACCATCTCGTGGCGGTGCATGAGGCGGACGTATTCCGCCTGATTGGGGCTGCGTGGAACGATCGGCCGCTTGCGGGTGCGAATGGTCAGGTCTTCCACGCCCTCGGCACCAATGACAGCGGCTGGATCAACCGGCAGCATGCGCACGGCAGCATCCACTTCGGCAAAGCCGATCGAGTGGCCACGACGGGCCTCTTCGTACAGCGATTCCAGGACAGCACGGGCTGATACAACGGCCTTGTCCGGTCCCTCCAGTGTCAAGGTATTGCCCACGGGAGACACAGACACGCCCAGGTTTCCCTCCAGACGCTCAAGATTGACGTTATGCGCTCCGTACACCAGTGGCAGCAGGGTGTTCTCGGCAAAAGTCAGGCTGATGCGAATCGGGAACCTCCTTTGTTTTCCGGACCCTGTACGGGGATGCCCTGTCTTGGGAAACGAGCCGTGCATTACCAATTCTATACCGGACAGGTGCGATCTGTCGTCAAGGGATCGTGACCGGTTTTCCCCACAGGAATGGCGGCCATGCTTGTTGCGCTGCACGAATTTATTCGCACGTGTACAATATCGCCAATGGCTCCGGCTTCGGCTGGAACATGAACGGGCTGCATAAACGGGCTGCGTCCGACCAATTGTCCGGGCTGACGTCCCGGACGATCCAGAAGGACAGCCATTGTTTTGCCAATACAGGATTGGTTGAAGGCATTCTGCTGGCGCATCAACTCTTCCTGAAGAATGGCCAGGCGCTCGCTCTTCACAGGTTCCGGTACTTGGGACTCCATGGCAGAGGCCGGTGTGCCGGGGCGGGGGGAGTATTTGAACGAATAGGCCTGGATAAAGCCGATATCGCGCACCAGGACCATGGTATCGGCAAAATCGGAATCGCTTTCATGCGGGAAGCCGACAATAAAGTCCGAGGACAGGACCAGACCAGGTACCGCTGTTCGCAGGCGATCAACCTTGGCCCGGTATTCGGCTCCCGTGTGGCCACGATTCATGGCCCGCAGGATTTTGTCAGACCCGGACTGGACCGGCAGATGCAGGAAGGGCATCAACTGGGGAATATCGGCGTGAGCGGCAATCAGCTCATCATCAAGGTCCCTGGGATGGCTTGTGGTATAGCGGATCCGGTCCAGACCGTTGATATCGGCCAGCGCACGGATCAACCGCCCCAGACCCCATGTGCCGGTGCCCTGTGCGGCATTGCCATGGTAGGCATTGACGTTTTGTCCCAGCAGTGTCAGCTCCCGCGCGCCATCAGAGACCAGCTTGCGCGCTTCGGCCAGGATATCGGATGCCGGGCGTGAATACTCGGCACCACGCGTGTAGGGAACAACACAGAACGTGCAGAACTTGTCACAGCCTTCCTGTACGGACAAAAAGGCCGAGGGGCCCTGTGCCGTAGGCATTGGCAAGTGGTCGAACTTCGGCTCGGCCGGGAATTCAGTGTCGAGGATGCCAAGGCCCCGGAGCCGTCGCTCGTTTGTGGTGTATCTGCGATCGTCCCGTGCGGCGGCCCGTTCAGCCCGGGCGACCATTTCCGGCAGACGGTGATAGGTCTGCGGTCCCAGCACAATATCCACCCACGGCGAACGGTCCATGATCACCTGGCCTTCGGCCTGGGCGACACAGCCGGCAACAGCAATGATCAGGTCGCGCCCCTGTTCCCGGTTTCCCTCCTGCTGTTCACGCAGCCGCCCGAGTTCGGAGAAAACCTTCTCCGATGCCTTTTCGCGGATGTGGCAGGTGTTCAGAACCACCATATCCGCCTGGGCCTGGTCTTCCGTCGGTTCATACCCAAGGGGCGCCAGAACATCGGTCATACGGGCTGAGTCGTAGACGTTCATCTGGCACCCGTAGGTGCGTATAAACAGCTTTTTCTTGCGTAGCGCCGTCATGGTTCCTGCCGGTATTCCCGGTGTTCCTGCCTATCGTTGTTCGCCCATGCGCAGGGCCTCGATAAAGGCGTTCTGCGGAATTTCCACCTTGCCGAACTGGCGCATCCGCTTCTTGCCTTCTTTCTGCTTTTCCAGCAGCTTCTTCTTGCGGCTGATATCGCCGCCATAGCACTTGGCCGTCACATCCTTGCGCATGGCACTGATGGTTTCGCGGGCAATCACCCGCCCGCCGATGGCTGCCTGGATCGGGATCTTGAACAAGTGCTTGGGAATCAGGTCTTTCAGGCGTTCACAGATTTGCCGCCCACGGTATTCAGCCTGACTGCGGTGCGCCATGAAGGCCAGGGCATCTACCGGTTCGTTGTTGACCAAAATGCCGATCTTGACCAGGTCGCCCTCGATATACTCATCCACTTCGTAGTCGAAGCTGGCGTATCCCTTGGAAAGGGATTTCAGCCGGTCATAGAAGTCAAAGACAATTTCGTTCAGGGGCAGGCGATAAACGGCCATGGCCCGGTTCCCGACGTAGGTCAGGTCCAGCTGCACGCCCCGGCGTTCGCTGCACAGGCTGAGGACGGATCCCAGATAGTCATCCGGAACCATGATTGTTGCCTTGACCCAGGGTTCCTCCACGCGGTCAATCTTGACCGGATCCGGAAAGTCGGCCGGATTGTGAAGTTCTTTGAGCGATCCGTCTGTCAGGTGCATCCGGTACACGACGGATGGTGCCGTGGTGATCAGGTCCAGATCAAACTCACGATCCAGACGTTCCTGAATAATTTCCATGTGCAGAAGGCCAAGGAAACCACACCGGAATCCGAATCCAAGCGCTGCCGAATTTTCCGGCTGATAGTCAAAGCTGGAATCATTCAGCCTCAACTTTGAAAGACTGTCGCGCAGATGTTCGTACTGGGAGCTGTCTACCGGGAACAGGCCGCACCATACCACGGGAATGGATGGCTTGAACCCGGGTAAGGGAGAGGAAGCCGGTTTGGCATCATCGGTGATGGTGTCACCGACCTGTGTGTCGGCCACTGTCTTGATTCCGGCCATGATAAACCCAACCTGTCCGGCGCTGAGTTCCGGCAGTTCGGTCATCTTGGGGGTGAAGACACCGCAGCGGTCCACCTGATAGGCGGCACCGGTTTGCATCATGCGGATTTTCATGCCTTTTTTCAGGCGTCCTTCCTTGATGCGTACAAGAATGACAACCCCGAGATACGGATCGTACCAGCTGTCGACCAGAAGAGCCTGCAACAAGGCATCCACGTTCCCTTGCGGGGAGGGCAGGCGGGTTACAACGGCCTCCAGAACGGCCGGAATATTCAGGCCTGTCTTGGCTGAAATTTCCACGGCATCGTCGGCAGGGATCCCGATCACATCCTCGATCTGGGTACGGACCCGTTCCGGCTCTGCCGCCGGCAGGTCAATCTTGTTCAGGACCGGCACAATTTCGTGATTGGCATCAATGGCCTGGTAGACATTGGCCAGTGTCTGGGCCTCTACCCCCTGCGAGGCATCGACAACCAGCAGCGATCCTTCGCAGGCGGCCAGTGACCGGCTGACTTCGTAGGCGAAGTCCACGTGGCCCGGCGTGTCCATCAGGTTCAGCTCATAGGTCTGCCCGTCCTTGGCCTTGTAGGTCAGGCGGACGGTCTGGGCCTTGATGGTGATGCCGCGCTCACGCTCGATATCCATGGAATCAAGAACCTGTTCCTTCATTTCGCGGTCGGTCAGTCCGCCGCAAAGCTGGATCAGGCGATCGGCAAGGGTGGATTTGCCGTGGTCGATGTGCGCAATGATGGAGAAATTGCGAATATGGCTTAGGTCGGTCATGGCCGTCGTCGAAGTGAATCCTTTGGGCGCGACCATAGGGCCAAAGTGGGCTGCGGGCAATCCTTCAGAACATGTGGGCCTGTTTCTGTGCTTCCGTAACCCGTAAAACGGACGTATGGTGGCGGGCTTGGCAGCCTTTTCAAGAGACATGGTCCGGCTATGCTTGTCGAAATCTCATCAGGTTCCGGCCTTGTGCTGGATATCGCCTATGCCACGGGCAAGAATTTTACCGGTGCGCCTGTTTATGCGCGGGCGGCCTGTTTCCTTGTGCCAGAGGCCGCGCAGGCTTTGGACCGTGCGGCTGCCTTGGCCATGGGACAGGGGCTGCGGCTTTGTGTTTTTGATGCGTTCCGTCCGACGGAAGCCCAGAAAATCCTGTGGAATTTTTTGCCGAACCCCGAATTTGTGGCCGACCCGGCCGTTGGTTCCACCCACAGTCGCGGGGTAGCGGTGGACCTGACCCTGCTTGATGCCGCGACCGGGGTGGCACTGGACATGGGGACCCCGTTTGATGATTTCACCCCGGACTCCCACCATGGGGTTACAACCCTGTCTGCCACGGTCCAGCGTAACCGGCTGACCTTGCTTGGCCTTATGCGTCTGGCCGGGTTCGAGCACCTGGAGACGGAGTGGTGGCATTATAATCTTCCTTCCCCCGGGCGTTGGCCGCTTCTTGATGACATGGTCTTTCAAACACGGATGATGCCGCACCATGCGTATTCTTGCCCTTGATACCTCTGTTGCCGCATGTTCGGCCTGCCTGTGGGAAGACGGGCGTGTTCTGGCCGGGGACAGTATGCCGATGATGCATGGTCATGCCGAAGCCCTGGTTCCACTGCTGGCCCGTTTGCGGGACGAGGTCGGTCTTGACTGGGACAGTCTGGACCGTATCGGTGTTACGGTCGGGCCGGGGTCTTTTACCGGCCTGCGTGTCGGGCTGGCGACAGCCCGGGCCTTGCGTCTTGCGACGGGTGTTCCGGTAGCCGGGGTCACAGCAACCCGTGCCTGGGCTGCATCCCTTCCGGATGCGGTACGGGCGACGGCCGGTTCCATTCTGGTTGCCATCGATACCCGACGTGGGGATATGTATGCCGAGCTGTTCCGGGCTTCCGACCTGGTGTCTCTTGCCGGGCCGGAGGTTGTGGCGGCTTCCGATCTCGGGGCCTTTATGCAGCGGGCGGGTGTGGGATCGTCGGTTCCGCTGGTGTGCGGTGATGCCTCAGGGCTTGTTGATCCCCTGGTGCATGCCGGAACTCTTCTTGCAGGACCTGCTGTCCCTTGGCCCGATCCGGCTGTTGTGGCTGCTCTGGCGGCAGGGGCGGTGCTGCAGGACGGGGACGCTGTACCCTCCGCGCTGTATGTCCGTCCGCCTGATGCCGCCATACCAGCTAATGGCGGGCAGCTCCGTCCCGGTGCTCCGGCTCCATGATGGATGGGGCCATTTCCCTGCTTCCCTTAACGCCGGTCTATGCGGATGTCCTTGCCGCCGCGCATGCCCGTGCTTTTGCCCGCCCGTGGCTGGCCGTAGATTTTCGGCAGATGCTGGAGACCAGTATTGTTTTTGGTCGTCTGGCTGTAGCGGGAGAGCAGCCGGCGGGTTTTGCCCTGTTCCGTGCTATGGCGGGGGAGGCTGAAGTTCTGACTCTGGCTGTTGATCCGGATTATCGTCGCCGCGGCATTGCCATCACCCTTCTGAAGGCTTGTCAGGTCGAAGCGGGTACACGTGGTGCGCAAAAGGTCTTTTTGGAGGTGGCAGAGAGCAATGCCGCAGCCCGGACCCTTTACCAGGCCCTGCGTTACGAAACGATTGGCTGCCGTTCAGGGTATTATCTCCTTGAGGACGGCAGCCGTGAAAATGCTGTGGTCATGGGGCTCAGGCTTGTGCCAGAAGGGCTCGCAGGCGATAGAGTTCCTCCAGGGCCTGACGTGGGGTCAGATCATCCGGGTTAAGGGTCTCCAGGGCGCTCAGGACCGGTGGCACCGGAACTGGTACGGGGTCCGGTTCTGGCTCGGGGTACCGTTCCTGGCGTCGGGCTGCAGAGAACAGGGGCAGATCATCGGTCAGGCCTGCAGCCAATCCACCCTGATTTGTTTTTTCCAGACTCTCCAGAACCTCTCCGGCCCTCTGGATCACGGCAGCAGGCAGTCCGGCCAAGCGGGCAACATGAATACCATAGGAGCGGTCGGCGGCACCTTGTGCAATCTCGTGCAGGAAGACGATAGACCCTTTCCATTCCCGGACCTTCATCGAATGGCAGGACAGCTGGTCAAGCCGTTTGGTCAAGGTGGTCAGCTCATGATAGTGGGTGGCAAACAGGGCCCGGCACCGGTTGATATCGTGAAGGTTCTCCACGGTGGCCCAGGCGATGGACAGGCCGTCGAAGGTGGCGGTTCCGCGCCCGATTTCATCCAGGATAACCAAGGAGCGCGGCGTGGCCTGGTTCAGGATGGCAGCCGTTTCCACCATTTCGACCATGAAGGTGGAGCGTCCGCGTGCAAGGTCATCGGCTGCCCCCACCCGGCTGAAGAGGCGGTCCACCACGCCGATCCGGGCGTGTGAGGCGGGGACAAAGCTGCCGGTTTGTGCCAGCAGCACAATCAGGGCATTCTGGCGCAGGAAGGTTGACTTACCCGCCATGTTCGGGCCGGTAATCAGCCACAGGCGCTGTCCGTCTGAAAGGCAGCAGTTGTTTGCCACAAAAGAGGACTCTCCGGCCTTCTCCAGCGCGGTTTCCACGACCGGATGGCGCCCGCCCTGAATGTCAAGGCTGGTATCATCCAGCATCACGGGGCGTGTGTAGCGACGTTCAACAGCCAGTTCTCCCAGACCGGACACAACGTCCAGTGTTGCCAGGGCCGCCCCGGCTGCGGCAATGTCGGTGGCGCGGGCCAGGGTTTCCTCGGCCAAGGTCCGGAACAGGTCGCATTCCATGGCCAGGGCCTTCTCGCCGGCACCGCGGATCCGGTCTTCCAGGTCCGAAAGCTCCACCGTGGTAAAGCGGACGGCATTGGACATGGTCTGGCGGTGGATGAATGGCCCCTCGCGGTCCATCATTGTTTCGGCCCGCTTGGCGGGTACCTCGATAAAGTAGCCGAGCACGTTGTTGTGCTTGATCTTCAGGCTGTCAATTCCGGTGGAATGAACATAGGTGTTTTGCAGGGCGGCAATCAGGCGCCGGCTTTCGTCGCGCAGCCCCCTCAGTTCGTCCAGGACAGGGTTCCAGCCCGGGGCAATAAAGCCACCGTCGCGGACCAGAAGCGGCAGATCAGCCCCCAGTGCCCGGTTCAGGGTGTCGGCAAGGGTATCGTGTGTTCCCAGATTGATGCACAGGGTATCCAGAAGGCTGCCTTGTGGGGGTGATACCTGACTGCGCAACAGGACCCGGATGCCCGGAATCTGGGCCAAGGTATCGCGGATGTTGGCCAGATCGCGTGGCCCACCCCGGCCAAGGGACAGGCGGGACAGGGCGCGCTCCACATCCGGACAACGGCGCAGGGCCTCACGCAGGGTGGTGCGCAGGGTATCGTGCCCGGTGCAGGTTTCGACGGCATCCAGACGGTCATTGATGGCACGGATGTCTGTCAGGGGGGCAGACAGCCACGAGACCAGAAGCCGTGCCCCGGGGCCGGTAACCGTTCTGTCAATCGTGGCCAGAAGACTTCCCCGCCTTTCCCCGCCCATGGTCTGGGTCAGTTCCAGATTGCGACGGGTCGCCGCGTCAATCCCCATCACCGCGTTCTCGGCCAGGCGCCGGAGCGGCGAGAGGCGCGGCAGACGGCCTTTCTGGGTCAGTTCGATATAGTCCACAAGGGCCCCGGCCGCAGCAATTTCGCCGCGACTGAAGCTTCCCAGTCCGTCCAGGCCGCGCAGACCGAACAGGGCTTCCAGACGCTTTTGTCCATTGGCGCTGTCAAAGCGTGAGCCGGGAAGGGGTGACAGGATGTTGCGCCACTCTGCAAGGACGGGTGCTGTATCCTCGCGCGTGGTCAGGCGGTCGGGGACCAGAATTTCACCCGGAGACAGGCGGGCCAGTGCCATGCCCAGTGTTCCCGGCCCGACCGGCTGGGTCTGGAAATCACCGGTCGATACATCAACCCACGACAGCCCCAGACAGCCCCCACTTTCGGCGATGGCTGCCAGATAGTTGTGGCTTCGGGCATCAAGCAGGGAGTCCTCGGTCAGGGTGCCGGGGGTGATGATGCGTACAGCCTCGCGCCGGACCAGACTTTTGGCCCCGCGCTTGCGGGCTTCGGCCGGATCTTCTGTCTGTTCACAGACCGCCACCCGGAAGCCCTTGCGGATCAATTTGGCCAGATAGGCCTCGTGGCTATGAACCGGTACTCCGCACATCGGGATCGGTTGTCCCATATGCTGCCCACGTGCGGTCAGGGCAATGTCCAGCGCCTCGGCGGCCTGTTCGGCATCGTGGAAGAACAGTTCGTAGAAATCGCCCATCCTGTAGAACAGAAGGCAGTCTTCGTGTTCGGCCTTGATCGACAGGTACTGTCGCATCATCGGAGTTGTTGTTTCCGGTATGGATGCAGCCGTTGTATCGGCGGGTGTGGTTCCGGAAAGGGAGCAGGCGGGCAAAAGATCGGCGTCGGTCACGGAACAACCCTGGAAACTATGTTTGGCGGGAAAACTGCTGGTGACCATAACGGCATTCCCGATGTCTTGCCAGTGCCGGACTGCACGATGTGCATACAAAGCCCGTGACGGGGAAACTCTGTGTACGCCGTATCGCCGTTGTAAAATACGCTGGGCATCCTGTCGGCTGGCGGGCACTATGGCTGTGTCGTTCTTCGCCCCGTTCTGTCCAGCAAGGATTATTGGTCTTGGTTTCGCGCCCATCGGACACGGTCACCCCTGTACGCGAGCTGGTTGGCATCCTGCCAACGCCCGATGCGCTGGAGACATGCATTCGTGCACTGCTGAAAGTCGGATTTGTGCGCACGGATCTCTCTGTTCTTGCCGGGCACGATGCTGTCGGGGCCATGGGGCGGGGTGAACAGTCCTGGCAGGACCGGCTTCTGCCGCTGTTGGCTGAAACCCGCTACGAAGTTCCTGTTGTTGCAGGTACGTTGATTGCTTTGGCGGGAAGTCCGGGTGTGGCCCTGGTTGGTATTCTGGCGGCGGCGGGTGTTGGTCTGGCAGCTCTCAAGGAAGCATTTGAGGAATATGATGCTCTTCCCGATGCAGACGATTATGCCTGTGCTGTAGCCAATGGCGAGCTTCTGCTATGGGTTTTGCTGACCGATCCGGGGGACGAGGAAAAAGCGCGTCTGGTTTTGATGGAACACGGGGCCCGTGCCCTGGCTGTTCATGAACAGGTGCCTGCCGTGGATTAGGCGGGCAGGAACAAGGGGCAGGACGGGGGTCATGGGGGAAAAAGGTGACAAGTCATTCCGGGCGACGCTGGAGCGGGATGCCCTGGCCATGCATGCATCGGGTCGTCCGGGCAAGATCGAGATCGTACCGACCAAGCCGCTGACCACCCAGCGAGACTTGTCCTTGGCCTACAGTCCCGGTGTTGCCGCGCCTTGCCGCGAGATTGCCCGGGATCCGTCCCTGGCGTACGATTATACGACAAAGGGCAATCTGGTTGCCGTTATTTCCAATGGTACCGCCGTTCTTGGGCTTGGTGATATCGGCGCTCTGGCCGGTAAGCCGGTGATGGAAGGCAAGGCGGTTCTGTTCAAGAAATTTGCCGATGTGGATTCCATCGATCTTGAGGTCGATACGCATGATGTGAACGAATTTATCAACTGCGTTCGTTTCTTGGGTCCCAGTTTTGGCGGCATCAATCTTGAGGATATCAAGGCCCCGGAGTGTTTCATCATCGAGCAGCAACTGCGCGAGATCATGGACATTCCGGTTTTTCATGACGACCAGCATGGCACCGCAATCATTGCGGCGGCCGGGCTGATCAATGCCTGCAAGTTGACCGGTCGCCAGCTGAACGAGGTACGGATTGTTGTCAACGGGGCCGGGGCCGCCGGGATTGCCTGTGTCGAACTGATCAAGGCCATCGGCGTGCGTCACGAGCATGTCACCCTGTGTGATACCAAGGGTGTTGTGTACGTGGGGCGGACCGAAGGCATGAACCAGTGGAAATCCGCTCATGCCATCCAGACGCCGGCCCGCACGCTGGCCGAGGCCATGGAGGGGGCAGACGTCTTTCTGGGGGTATCGGTCAAGGGGGTCGTCACGCCGACCATGCTGGAATCCATGGCGGCACGCCCGATTGTTTTCGCTATGGCCAACCCGGATCCGGAGGTCACACCGGAAGAGGTGTATGCAGTGCGGACCGATGCGATTGTTGCAACCGGGCGATCGGATTACCCGAATCAGATCAACAATGTGCTTGGATTCCCCTATATCTTTCGCGGCGCCCTGGATGTGCGGGCCCGTACCATCAACGAGGAAATGAAGATTGCCTGTGCCAAGGCTTTGGCCGCCATGGCGCGCGAGGATGTCCCCGATGAGGTGGCGGCGGCTTATTCCGGTCGGCGGCTTCAGTTCGGGCCTGAATATCTGATCCCGGTTCCCTTTGATCCCCGACTTGTATCGACCATTCCCCCCGTGGTGGCAAAGGCGGCTATGGATAGCGGGGTTGCCCGTCGTCCGATCGAGGATATGGACGCATACCGGAGCGCCCTTGCTGCACGTCTCAACCCCATGGTCGGGTCCATGCAGGCGATTTTTGCCGAAGTGGCCGCTCGCTCATGCCGGGTTGTCTTTGCCGAAGGTGAGGAAGAAAAAGCAATCCGTGCGGCTCTCGCATTCCGGAATGCCGGTTATGGGTATCCGGTTCTGGTTGGCCGCAAGGAACGGATTGCCGCCACAGTCAGCAGCCTTGGACTGGATGCCGATGCCCTGGAGGGGGTGGAAATCCATAACGCCGCCCTGTCGGAGCGGAACCATTATTACGCGGACCATGTGTACAGTCGGATGCAGCGGCGCGGGCTGTTGTGGCGGGACTGCCTGCGTCTGGTCAATCAGGACCGGAACGTGTTCGGGGCCTGTATGGTCTGCCTGGGGGATGCCGATGCCATGGTGACCGGCCTGACCCGTACCCATGGAAGTGTTCTCAAGGGGCTTTTAAAAGTTGTGGATCCCAAGCCGGGATCCCGTATCTTCGGGATGACAATCATGCTGTCGCGTGGCCGGACAGTGTTTATTGCCGATACCACCATTCACGAAACGCCCTCGGCGGAGGAGCTGGCCGACATTGCCGTCGGTGCAGCGGCCAGGGTGCGGCAGATGGGGCATGAGCCAAGGGTGGCCCTGGTCAGTTATTCCACGTTCGGCAGCCCGATGGGGCCGGATACGGCCCGTGTTCGTGATGCGGTCCGTCTTCTGGATGCACGGGATGTCGACTTTGAGTACGACGGCGACCTTGGGGCCAACGTGGCCCTGGACAGCGAGCTGATGAAAGTATACCCGTTCTGCCGTCTGTCAGGGCCGGCGAATATTCTGGTCATGCCCGGACAGCATTCAGCCAATGTGGCCTACAAGCTGATGGACAAGATGGGTGGAGCGACGGTCATCGGTCCAATGATGATTGGCCTGGATGCGCCGGTACAGATTGTGCACTTGGACGCCAACGTCTCTGATCTGGTGACGATGGCGGTTCTGGCCGTTCACGATTCCCTGCGCCGTTGAGCGGAAAGTGTCACCAAAATTTCTCTTTTCCGGACAATCCGATCCGGATCATTCTGTTGGATCCCGTATTCTGGCAGGCACTGTTGCTATTTCATGCTTACAGTCTGCCCCGGATCAAGGATTGACTATGCCCGAAGCCCACAGGTCCGTTTCGTTGTCCCGTTGTGTTCGTGTTGCCTTGATTGGCAGTGTTCCCCCGGTGGGTGTGCTGATTGGCCTTGTGACGTTGGGCCGCCTGCCGGTCGGTGATGCCTTGTTGTCCTGGCTCTGCATCGTGGTTGGCCTGACGGTTCTGGTGCGGCCTTTTCTGGCTGATCTGGCTGCGGTTGCGGCTTGTTTGCGTGATGATGGCGTGGGGGAGGGCAGTCATCACCTGCCGGATCTCCGGTTCTCTGAAACCGGCCGCGACATTGTTCAAGCTGCGGCGACGCTCAGGAGCGAGATACGCCAACGGCTGAGACAATCCGAGCACATGGCCAATATGCATGGTTCCCTGATTGCCAATATGCCGCAGCCCCTGATTCTGGTTGGTCAGGACCAAATTGTCCTGACCGCCAGTCCGGCTGCGGGTGCGTTGTTTGCCAAGGATGTTGTCAACCGCCCGCTGGCATCAGTCCTGCGTGATCCGCCGGTTCTGGAAGCTGTTGCCGGAACCCTGCAATCCGGTGTTCCCCGATCCTTGAACCTTGTGGTGTCTTCTGGCCCGGTCGAGCGATACTTTGATCTGAAAATTGAACCAGTCCCGGCTCCAGAGGGTGACCGACAGGCTGTCTTGTTGTTTCACGATGTTACCGTTCTGGTTCGTGCCGAGAAAATGCGGGCTGACTTTGTTGCCAATGCCAGCCACGAGTTGCGTACGCCCTTGACAGGAGTCATCGGGTTCCTGGAGACCCTGAATGGCCCGGCCCGTGATGACCCTGATGCGCGGGAGCGGTTTCTTGGTATCATGTACCAGCAGGCCCTGCGCATGAAGCGACTGATTGATGACCTGATGTCCCTGTCACAGGTTGAGCTGCATGAGCATGCCCACCCGACAGAAGCCGTAAACTTGGCCCTTGTTGTCTCTGATGCAGTCGCGGCACTGGAACCTCAGGCGGAGGAGCGTGGCATATCCCTGGTGCTGGATGTTCCGGGCAGTCTGCCCCCGGTTCCCGGGGATGCTGATGAATTGTCTCAGGTCGTGCAGAACCTGTTGACCAATGCCATCCGTTACGGACAGGACAAGAGGCCGGTAACGGTCGAGATAAGGGTCGGAGGCAAGCCGCCCCCGTCCATGCCCCGTAACGGGCGTGATCATTGTCTGTCGCTGACGGTCCGGGATCATGGCGTTGGCATTCCGCGTGAGCATATTCCCCGCCTGACCGAGCGTTTCTACCGCGTTGATCCCGTTCGTTCCCGTCAGCTGGGGGGAACCGGGCTGGGACTGGCCATCGTGAAGCATATTGTCAACCGCCACCGTGGTACACTGCATATCGACAGCACTCCGGGGCAGGGTAGCGCCTTCAGTGTATGGCTCCCCTACATGGAGCAACATTGTCACCAGACAGGGAAAACGGGCTGACATCCGTTGCTCCGGCGGCGCTTTTGGTCAATGATGCGCCCCCGCCCCGGAGTGGGCCGTTTTTGTTGTTGAGGAGGTATAGGCTGTGCCCGGTAATCCGCATACGGTCCGGTCGTTTGACCATGACATCAATCGTCTGAACCAGACCATTGCCCATATGGGGGGATTGGCGGAAGCACAGCTGGTATCAGCCCTTCAGGCCATGGAGCAGGGCGATACGGATCTGGCGGCGCGTGTGATCGGGGCGGATGGCCAGGTTGACGGTGACGAGGACAGTATCAATGAACAGGTTGTGCGCCTGCTGGCCCTGCGTCAGCCGGTTGCCGATGATCTTCGCCTGATCATGTCGTCGCTCAAGGTTGCCTCGGCCCTGGAGCGGATTGCCGACCATGCAACCTCGACCGCTCACCGCGTTGAGGTATTGCGCCAGTCACCACATATCCCGGCCATTCGGTCGGTCCTGCGGTTGGGCTGGCTGGTACGCGACCTTCTCAAGGAATCCCTGGATGCCTTCCTTGCCCAGGATACAGACCGTGCCCACAAGGTGCGCGACAGCGACCGGGAGGTTGATGACCTGTACTCATCCCTGTTCCGCGAGCTTCTGACCTATATGATGGAGGACCCGCGCAACATCACACCGTGCACGCACTTGATGTTTATTGCCAAGAATCTGGAGCGTGTTGGTGACCATGCCACCAACCTGGCCGAGATTACCTGTTTTATTGTGACGGGCCAGCAGGTGACCGGGCAGCGTCCCAAGGCGGACCAGAGTTCTTCGATGAGTTTGTAGGGGTTGTTCAAGGGCTGTAAGAAGCAACACGGCGGCTGATAAAAAGCCGCCGTGTCTTTTTTGCCCTGTCTGAGCGGGCTACGCCTTACCCTTTTTGCTTGGCCCGCTCGATCGCTTCGGCAATGGCCCTGCCGGCAGCCTCGGCGTCACCCCAGCCCTTGACCTTTGCCCATTTTCCTTCTTCCAGATCCTTGTAATGCACGAAAAAGTGCTCGATCTGCCGGATCAGGGTTGACCGCAGGTCTGTATAGTTCTGCACGTTGTCGTGATAGGGATGCAGTTTCGAATGCGGCACAGCCAGGATTTTCTCATCCCCGCCAGACTCATCTTCCATGTACAGGACCCCGACAGGGCGCGACCGCAGCACGGACCCGACAGCCACAGGCATGTTGCTCACCACCATGACATCGATCGGGTCATTGTCCTCGGAAAGGGTATGCGGGATAAAGCCGTAATTGCACGGATAGTGCATGGCCGTGTGCAGGAAGCGGTCGACGTACATTGCTCCGCTTTCCTTGTCGACCTCGTATTTAACCGGGTCGCTGCGCAGGGGAATCTCAATAATAACATTGACATCATGCGGAGGGTTGTTTCCGACAGGGATCTTCTTGATATCCATCTGATATGGCCTCGGTTGTCCGGTTGCCGCAGCAGGAAAGCCTGCGTGGCAAACCTGGATGAGAACGGGTGAATCCTAATGGCAGTATGGCCGGGATGCACCAGGGAATTGGTCTCTGTTTCCCGTTGGTTTTGTACGTGTCAGACAGGACCTGTATCTTCGGCCCGAATTGGAAGGCGGGGTGGCGTAATCGACAGGTGCCGTTCAACCATCTTCAGCGCAAGTGTCAGGCCGTAGATCATCAACAGATAAATCAGTCCGGCTGCGAGCAAAACTTCCAACGGTTTGTAAGTTCGTGCGATAATAATGTTTGCACTTCCCGTCAGCTCGGCAAGCGTGATGGCGGATGCCAGCGCAGACCCCTTGATCAGGAAGATGATCTCGTTTCCATAGGCAGGCAGACACATCCGGCAGGCCCTTGGCAGGACAATACGCCAGATGACCTGTCGACGCGTCATCCCCACGGCGTGGGCTGCCTCAACCTCGCCAGCTGGCACGGCAACGATACTTCCACGCAGTATTTCCGCAGAGTAAGCCGCCGTATTCAGGGTGAAGGCGATCAGGGCGCACCAGTATGAATCCCGCAACAGGGGCCACAACAGACTGTCACGAACAGCTTCAAACTGGCTGAGCCCGTAGTAGATCAGGAAGATCTGGATCAGCAACGGAGTCCCGCGGAAGAAAAAGATGTAGGACCACGGAAGAGCCTGTATCCACCAAGGCCCCCCGATGCTGCGCAACACACCCACCGGCACGGCAATGAAAAAGCCGATGATGACTGAAAGTGTCACCAGCTCTGCTGTCAGAACCGCGCCGTCAAGCAGGTGCGGCAGGCTTGAGATCATCAGGTCAAGGCTGAAGTCCATGGTCGTAAAACCTCAGGCAGGGCGGCGGATGCCGTGGTATGTCCTTTTTTCGAGGACATGGAGTACGGCGGTTGTAACCGCTGTCAGCAGCAGGTACAGGGCAGCGGCTGCAGAAAACATGGTAAAGGAATCCCGTGTTGCGGTACGGGCCATGTCGGCCTTGTACATAAGGTCGTGCACACCGATGACAGAGACCAGGGCGCTGTCCTTCAGCAGAACGAGGAACAGGTTCCCCAGTCCGGGAAGGGCCAGCCTCCAGACCTGGGGCAGGATAATGCGACGGAATACAAGAAAGCGCCCCAATCCTATAGCCGTACCGGCTTCGATCTGCCCCTTTGGGATTGATTGGAGGGCACCACGGAAAACTTCGGTGGCATAGGCGCCAAAGGTTGTGGCCAGTGCCAGGCATCCGGCCGCAAAAGGTTTCAGTTCTAGGGGCCACCCCGGAATCAGGCCCAGCAGCCACGAACCACCATAGTAGACCAGAAGGACGACCAGCAGTTCCGGTAATCCGCGCAGAACGATTGTATAGAGCTCAGCCAGTCCCCGCAGGGGCGCAGGGCCATAGACCTTGGCCGTTCCGCCGGCCATGCCCAACACAATACCAATGCACACAGAAACCACAGAGACCTGCACGGTCACGAGAAGACCTTCCAGGAGTTGTAGGCCAAAGCCGTATAGCAAGATACAATCCTCTACGGTTGGCGGCCTTTGCTTCTGTCACAAAGCGGCAGGCCACCGTGGTGGGTATCAGTAGATGTCAAACGGGAAGTAACGCGCGTTGATCTTTGCGTAGGTTCCATTCTCGCGAATGGTCTTGAGGGCGCTGTTCAGGCGTTCACGCAGGGCATCCCCCTTGCGCACGGCAATGCCGACCTTGTCACCATCGTAAAGGACCGGACCCTTGAACTCGAATTTTTCCCCCATTTTCGACTGCAGCCAGTCATAGGTGACATAAACATCGGCGATGATGCCATCCAAGCGTCCGGATGCCATATCGGAAAAGACTTCTTCCTGGCCGGCATAGAGCTTCAGGTCCACGCCCTTGTAGTTCTGTTCAAACCAGATTGCCGCAAATGTCGCGCGTTGGGCACCAATAGTCTTCCCCCGCAGGCCTGCCCTGGAGATATCCAGCGGCTTGCTCTTCGGACCACTGAACTGTAGCTTGTTCGAGTAGTAAGGGCTTGTGAAATCAACTGCTTTCTTGCGTTCTTCAGTAATCGACATTGAGGCAATGACTGCATCGTACTTTCGTGCCATAAGGCCGGGGATAATGCCATCCCAGTTCTGGGTGACAATTTCACACTCCGCCTTCATGGTTTTGCACAGGGCCTTGGCAATATCGACATCAAAGCCGACCAACTCTCCCTTGCCGTTGACGCTGCTGAACGGGGGGTAGGTTCCCTCGGTTACAATGCGGATCTTTTCGGCAGCAACAGCGCCGGATGCAGACGCAAAAGCAAGAACCGCCGCCATGATACAGCTGACAATTTTTTCCACGAGAGCACCCTCCTTGCGTTTTCGGGGTTATGATTGACTGTTTTTATTATGCCGCTCAGGACAGGTGGCTGGAAAGGAACTGACGCAGCCGGGGTGATGATGGGTTGGTCATGACCTGAGATGGATGTCCCTCTTCTTCTATCCGCCCCTGGTGCAGGAAGACAACCCGGTTCGAAACATCACGGGCAAAGCTCATTTCGTGTGTGACAACCAGCATTGTCCGGCCTTCCTCGGCCAGTCCACGCATGACACCAAGCACCTCTGCCACCAGCTCGGGGTCCAGGGCACTGGTTGGTTCGTCGAACAGGATAACCTGCGGATCCATCGCCATGGCCCTGGCTATGGCCGCCCGTTGCTGCTGCCCACCGGAAAGATGGGACGGGTGTACGTGACGCTTGTCTGCAATACCCACCTTGGCCAGAAGAGCTTCAGCCTTTTCATTTGCCTCTCGCCGGGAGAGGCCGAGAACCTGGACAGGGCCTTCGGACACATTCTCCAGAATGGTCATGTGTGGCCACAGGTTGAAGTTCTGGAAGACAAAGCCCAAGCGGCGTCGCAGTGCGGTCACCTGTCGTTCGCTGGCAACAGCCATGCCCCCGTTACGGTCGGGGCGCATGCGGATTTCTTCTTCCCCAATGCGGATCGTACCTGAATCCGGCACTTCCAGCAGGTTCAGGCATCGCAGGAACGTGCTTTTTCCCGACCCCGAGGAGCCAATGACAGAGATGACATCGCCTTCAAGAGCTGTAAGGGAAACGCCCTTCAGGACCTCCAGTCCATGGTAGCTCTTGTGGATATTGTCGGCAACCAGGGCAACAGCCCTGTTGTCACCGGGGATCGCTTCACTTTGCACCGTATCCTCGACAGCGGGAGCCGGAGCGCAATGGTCTTGCTTGTGCCCCGGAATTGCAGAAGAGGGCTTGTTCTGTGCCAGTTTGCAGATCTTGTCAAGAATGTTTGTTTTCATTTGATTCGCAAAGTCCTTGAATTGCGGCTTGTTTTATTCACATTGATCCGCCTTTCAGGCTTCATTGCATAGTTTATCGTGTTGCTTCTCTCTCCATGATGCTCATTATATCGCATCCTTCTACATGTATTTATCTTTCAGTCATCATTCTGGGATGTTCTTGTCGTCTTTGTGCATCATATTTGTAGTTATATCCGTCATAATGACGAAAATTTACATCATTATGTTAATTCATGTCCGTTCGCTCCTCTGTGATCCTTGTTGCCTGGAAGTACGGCAGTCCTGTACGTTTCCCACGGATTTAAGGGTGTGGTCGGGTGCCTGGGCATGAAAAACATAAATTTGACGTCTGACAATGTTGATGGCTGTTCGCCGGAGATCCTGCATGCCTTGACGGTGGCATCGGTTGGCAGTGCAGCTGGCTATGGCGCTGATGACTGGACAGCCCGGGCCCAGGATTCCTTCCGGGAAGTGTTCGAGAAGCCTGATCTGGTCATGTGGCCGGTTATAACGGGAACCGCTGCCAACAGCTTGTCCCTGTCTGCCCTGTGTCCGCCCTGGGGCAGTATTATCTGTCAGCAGGACAGCCATGTAATGGGTGATGAGGCTGCTGCACCGACGGTTTTGGGTGGTGGGGTCCAGTTGATTCCCGTTCCGGGAGAGCAGGCTAAACTGTCACCCGAAGGCGTGGAGGTGGCCTTTTCCCGTTCCTCTTCCCATGGAATTCATCGTGCCAGGGCTGCGGCTGTGACCCTGACGCAGGCTACCGAACTTGGAACGGTTTACAGCCTTGATGAGATCGAGGCTGTATGCTCCGTTGCCCGGTGCTTGGGAATGGCTGTGCACATGGACGGTGCACGTTTTGCCAATGCCGTTATGGCGACGGGTGTTTCTCCGGCGGATATGACTTGGAGGGCCGGGGTGGACGCCTTGTCATTCGGGGCAACCAAGAACGGGGCATGGGCGGCAGAGGCTGTTTTGTTCTTTGATCCCCGGCATGCGGACACCTTCGGGCATCTTCTGAAGCGGACCGGCCACCTTCTCAGCAAGAGCCGTTTTGTGAGTGCCCAGCTGGAAGCGATGCTGGATGATGGCCTTTGGCTACGCAATGCATACAATGCCAACGCCATGGCCGCGCGCCTTGCTGCTGGTCTTGGTGATCTCCCGGGTGTGGAACTTGTCATGCCGGTTCAGGTTAACGAGGTCTTTGTGCGCCTGGCTCCGGGCATGGCCGATGCGCTCTCGGCCTCCGGTATTGGTTTCTGCCCATGGTCGGACCTTGGGCCTGATGTTGTCCGTATGGTTTGTTCCTTTGCCACCAGCGTCGAGGATGTAGACAGTGTCTTGGAAATGGTGCAGACCCTTTCCGGGTCTCTGTCCGGTGTTGGTTGACTCCGTCTTTACAGCGTCTCCACGTCGTCCTAGAACTGGCCATTCAGGATTATGAACGTCCGCTGCGCCCCAGTCTGAAGAAGTACCCCCATGAAGACAACCAATGATATCCGTGCCACTTTTCTTGACTATTTTGGTCGTCATGGCCACCAGATCGTTGAGTCAAGCCCCTTGGTGCCCCGTAATGATCCGACGCTGATGTTCACCAATGCGGGGATGGTGCAGTTCAAGAATGTCTTTACCGGTCAGGAAACGCGCCCATGGACGCGGGCGGCCAGTTCGCAGAAGTGTGTTCGGGCAGGGGGAAAGCACAACGATCTCGACAATGTGGGGTATACAGCCCGTCATCACACCTTCTTTGAAATGCTGGGGAATTTCTCTTTCGGTGATTATTTCAAGGAAGAGGCCATCCATCATGCCTGGACGCTGGTGACCCGTGAGTTTGGTCTGCCTGCTGACCGGCTTCTGGTGACGGTGCACACTTCGGACGAGGACGCCGCCGGTTTGTGGCGTCGCATATCAGGTCTGCCGGACAGCCGTATCATTCGCATTCCAACGATGGATAATTTCTGGATGATGGGGGAGACGGGTCCGTGTGGTCCGTGTTCGGAAATCTTCTTTGACCATGGTCCGGGTATTGCCGGTGGTCCTCCTGGCAGCGCTGATCAGGATGGCGACCGTTTTATCGAAATCTGGAACCTGGTTTTCATGCAATTTGAACAGGTTGATGCCGAAACCCGGATCAATCTGCCCCGACCGTCCATTGATACGGGGATGGGTCTGGAACGCTTTGCCGCCATTCTTCAGGGCAAGCACGATAATTACGATATTGATCTGATGCGTGGCCTGATCGAAGCCGTGGCCGATGTTGCCAATACGGATCCGGATGGTCCGCACAAGGTAAGTCACCGTGTGATCGCCGATCACCTGCGTGCAGCATGCTTCCTGATTGCCGATGGTGTCCTGCCATCCAACGAGGGGCGGGGTTATGTCCTGCGCCGGATTATGCGCCGGGCCATGCGTCATGCCCATATCATGGGATGCCGGGAACCGGTCATGTACCGTCTGGTGCCCGCCTTGCTGCGGGCCATGGGCCTGGCGTTCCATGAGCTGGAGCGTGCCCATGCCCTGATTGTCGAAACGCTGCGTCTGGAAGAAACCCGTTTCCGTCAGATGCTGGAGCGTGGCCTGCGCCTGTTGGATGCGGAGAAAGAGAGGCTGCCCTCTGGCGGGACCTTGCCCGGCGGTGTCGCCTTTACCCTGTACGATACTTATGGCTTTCCGCTGGACCTGACACAGGATGCCTTGCGTGGCGAGGGGTATACCGTTGACCTGGATGGTTTCCATACAGCCATGGACCAGGCGCGTGAAAAGGCACGGAAGTCCTGGGCTGGTTCGGGGGAGGCGGCAACCGATGCTGTCTGGTTCGAACTGCGTGAGAGTGTCGGGGCAACCGAGTTTCTGGGGTATGCCACCGATGAGGCCGAGGGCAAGATCCTGGCCCTGCTTGTTGATGGCAAGCGTGTGGACCGTGCCGAAGCGGGGCAGACCGTTTCTGTTGTGGTGAATCAAAGCCCGTTTTACGGCGAATCCGGTGGCCAGGTCGGTGACCGTGGGGTCATTGCTCTTGTCGAGGGTACGGGGCGCGTATCCGTAACTGATACCCAGAAGAAGCTGGGTGACCTGATTGTGCATGCCGGCCTTGTGGACGAGGGGGTGCTTGCTGTTGGTGGTGCTGTATTCCTGAGAGTGGATACGGAAACCCGTCTGGCCATCCGGGCCAATCACTCGGCAACGCACCTGCTGCACACGGCCTTGCGCCGGCGGCTTGGGGAACATGTCACCCAGAAGGGATCTTTGGTTGATGCTGATCGCCTGCGCTTTGATATTGCGCATCCCCGTGCGGTGACTGCTGCGGAGATTGCCGTTGTCGAGGCTGATGTCAACGCGGCGATCCGGGCCAATGTCGAGGTTGTCACCCGTCTGATGGATCCTGATTCCGCGATCAAGGCCGGTGCTATGGCCTTGTTTGGTGAGAAGTACGGTGATGAGGTGCGTGTTGTCAGTATGGGGGATGTGTCAACGGAGCTGTGCGGTGGCACGCATGTTAGCCGTACCGGTGATATTGGTTTGTTGCGGATTGTGTCCGAGAGTGCGGTTGGGGCCGGGGTGCGCCGGATCGAGGCGGTCACCGGTCGGGGAGCTTTGGACTGGATTTCTGTCCGCGAGGGCCTGTTGTCCAGGGCGGCTGAGGCACTGAAGGCTGCTCCCGCAGAGGTTCCGGAGCGTGTTGCCGCATTGGTAGAGGAGCGTCGCCGGCTTGAGCGGGAGTTGGAAGATCTGCGTCGGAAGGCCGCACTTGGAGGTGGATCGGGCGGACAAGGAATTGCGCCCGTGACGGTTGATGGTGTCTCTTTCGTGTCGCGCCTGTTGGATGATGTACCTGGCAAGGACCTCAAGGGGATTGCCGATGACCTGATGCGCCAGATTGGGTCGGGGGTTGTTGCCTTGGCTTCGTCCTTTGAAGGAAAGGCGAGTCTGGTTGTGGCTGTCTCTCCCGATCTGGCCAGTCGTTTCAATGCCGTAGATCTGGTTCGGGCCGGTTCGTCTGTTGTTGGCGGCAAGGGAGGCGGTGGTCGTCCCGACATGGCCCAGGCCGGGGGACCGGATGGTGCTGCTTCCGGGGCAGCGCTGGACGCGATCCGGTCCAGCCTTGCTGGCTGAGAAGGCGAGAAAATGGCACCTGAAGGCAGGGCAATCTGCCCCTCTGCTGCGCTGCACAATTCCGGTCTTGACTTTTAGGGTAAGAGGGGGCACTTTTGTCTCATGCTGCGGTGCAGTGTGAACTGTCTTCCTCTACAAGGCTTGGCCCTGTTTTCTCTGGGCTATGCCTGCGAATGCCCCCGGGAGGGTCCGATGTTCAGGTCATTTGACGACGTTGTAAGTTTCAACAAGGCCAACGTTGATGCTTTTGTCCAATCCGGGAACCGTCTGGCCGCCGGAGTGGAGGAGATCGCCAAGGAAGTTTTCGGTTATACCGGAAAGACACTTGAGGTTGCTGTCCAAGGTAGCAAGGCCTTGGCTTCCTGCAAGAATCCGGATGATATGGCGCGCGTGCAGCAGCAGTTGGCGCGGGAGAGCTGGGACAAGGCTGTGGCCCAGTCTTCGAAGTTGTCCGAGATGGGTGCCATTGTGGCCCGTTCGGCGCTTGAGCCAATCCAGGCGCGTTACAAGAATGCGGTTGAGACCATGGTCTGAACGCATTATCCCTGAGTTCTTTCCTTGATGCCCGGCCGGGGTTTCTCCGGCCGGCTTTTTGTTTTTCAGCCTACATTGTTTTCTGTTGGACATGCTCTGTGTTGTCCCTATGGAATCGGTAGTTCCCTTCTGGTGCAATAAGATGCTTGAGCCTTTGGCCGGGAGCGTCTAGGGTGGGGTCCATTTCTCCGGGGACGTGGTGAAATGGTAAACACTGACGACTTAAAATCGTCCGACCTATGGTCTTGCGGGTTCAAGTCCCGCCGTCCCCACCATTGTCTTTCTATGTGATAATAAAGGATAATGTAGGCCGCTGAAGAGGCGCAAAGATTACTTTTGATGGGGAATAGAAGAGTTGTAAATTCTTTTGGTTGAAATTTCGGTGTATTCAGGACACGTTTATCTTTGGTTGTTTATGCATAGTCGAAAAGTTGTATTGGCTCAGGTATGGCAGGAGTGTCGGGAGAGTCCGGCAGGGGACAGGCAATTATGGCAGGTCAGGCACCCGCTTTCCATCGCGCGTCGGATCCGGCCCATCTTGTGTCCGGACAGCGCCATCTTGTCGAATTGTTCCTGTCTTCTTTCTTTATCAATGTAGTTGCCCTGGCATTGCCGCTGTCAATGCTGCAGATCTATGATCGCATTTTGCCTAATCATAATATGGCAACCCTTGATCTTCTGGCATTGGGTGTTATCAGCGCCTTGATCCTGGAAATGCTCTTGCGCACCTTGAGAGAGGGATTGGCCGGTCTTGTGTCGGCCCGCTTTGAACATCGTGGCCATTATGAAAGTTTGCGCAGGCTCTTGTCCCTGCCCATGTCTCGCTTCGAGAAAGACGGGGGGGGGACTCATCTGGAGCGTCTGTCATCAGTGGACAAGCTGCGTGACTTCCATGGTGGACGGATGCTGTTGGCCTTGGCTGACTTGCCTTTTATAGGGATATTTTTGTTTGTTATTCTCTTCCTGGGCGGGTGGCTTGTTTTCGTGCCCATCCTGATGACGGCTGTGTTTGTCATGGTGTCCCTGCACCAGGGGGACAAGCTGCGTTCTGCCACCGAAGAAACGGGTGAGCAGTATGAGCGTCGCTTCAATTTCATGTTGGAGACTCTGTCAGGCATCCAGACGGTCAAGGCTCTCTCTGCCGAGGCGCAGATGCTCAGGCGTTTTGAACGTCTCCTGGAGAATGCCATAAGTGGGCGCCACATCCTGGCTATTCGTCAGGGAGCCGTCCAGATGCTGGGGGCTATCTTTACCCAGGCTTTGACAGTCGGGACGGTTGCCTTTGGAGCCATGCTGGTTGTGGACCATCAGATGACAGTCGGGAGTCTGGGGGCCTGCACTATGCTGGCCGGGCGCATTGCCCCCCCTGTGCAGGCGGCTTTGTCTGTTTGGCTCCGCCGTCAAAGCAATACGATGGCAGAGCAGAGGGTTGCCGAAACGTTTGCCATTGCCTTGGATGAGGACAAAGATCCCTTGGTCATCGACAAGGGGGTTCTGACACTGGACAACGTCTGTTATGGGCGGAGGCCTGATGGATCATGGCTTCTTGATTCTGTGTCCCTTACTTTGCGTCCGGGGGATTCCATCAGCATTCGTGGTGCTAATGGCAGCGGAAAGTCCCTGTTGCTATGGTTGATGACAGGTCATCTTGTTCCCGAGCAGGGGCGTGTTCTGGTTGATGGGCAGGATCTTGCCAATGTGCGTCGGGATGATCTGTGGCAGGCGACCGGTTTTCTTGGCGAGCATGGCGAACTTGTTGCCGGTACTTTTCTGGAAAATCTGACGCTTTTTGATCACGAAAGGGAGCGTACAGCCCTTGCTGTGGCTGAAGAGCTTGGCTTGAATGAATTTGCTGCGTCCTTGGCCCAGGGGTTTGATGCTCCGCTGGGTGGTCGTATCGGCAGTGCCTTGCCCCGCGGGGTTATCCAGAGAATATCGATTGCAAGGATATTGGCTCTCGATCCTGCTGTTATTCTTTTCGATGATGCGAATACGCTTCTGGATGGAGCTTCGGACCAGCTGCTGATGCAGGCCATGCAGCGTCGGATGAAGGATCGCGCTTTTGTCATTGTGAGTCACAGGCCATCGACATTGAAAATAGCCCAGTGTCATTATGAACTGGTTGCTGGTCGTCTGGTTCCATTACCGGGTCCAGATGGTGTGGTCCGCGCGGTTCCTCCGGAACAGGGGGCGTGAGCGTGGTCATATCCGATGGTGATGTTGTCGATGGCTACAGCATGAACAAGGGGATAGGAGTCAGGGTGTCGCCAGAAGAGACTGGCCCTGATGCTACAGGTGCGGGGCCGGTACGCTACCGTTCCCGTCCGCTGGAGCTTCCCGACGAGTCATTGCTGACCCGCAATGACTTGGGGCTTTGTCTGCCTGTTCTTCTACGTGCGTTGGGTTGGGACGGGGATACTCGCCACTTGGTTGAGTCCCTGCCTTACTTCGGAGGTCCCCTGGACTTGACCGGTCTGCGCCGGACCATGGTTGATCTCGGTTTCTCCAGTGTTCTGAGGGTCGGGGTTGTTTCATCCATCCCGGACCGGGAACTGCCCTGTCTTTTTCTCCCTGACGATGCGGATGCCTGTGTTGTTCTGTCCCGGGAACACGATGGCTTGCATGTTTTCATGCCCGGTTATGGTGTTCAGGTTATTGATGACGTGAACCCTGGCGTTGCCCTTGTCTTCCAGGCGATTGAAGATCCTGATGCCCGGGCTTCTTCCTTGCGGGAAGGGTCGTGGCTGGGTGGCATCCTGATGCGGTTTCGTCCCCATCTGTGGATTGCCCTTGCCCTGACAGCTGTTATCACGTTGCTGGCGATTACATCCCCGCTGTATGTGATGGCGATCTATGATAGGTACATATCATCTGGGTCGCTTTCTACCTTGGGGTCTCTTGTCCTGGTCATGATTGTTGCCCTGACAGGTGAGCTTGGTGCCCGATCCTTGCGTACAAGGTTGCTGGCTCGAGTCGGCGCGCGAATCGATATTCTGGTCGGGCGGGCTGTTTTCGAGCGCCTTTTATATCTTCCGCCAAGTGTTACAGAAGGGGCCAGCGTTGGTGCACAAGTGTCCAGGGTCAAGGACTTCGACACGGTACGTGAGTTTTTGACCGGGCAGAGCGCCCAGTCTGTCCTTGACGTACCCTTCTCGGTTCTGGTAATCGCCAGCATGTACATTCTGGCTGGCTGGCTTGGGCTGGTCCCGACAATTGGTGCTCTTGTACTTGTTGCTATGGGTTTTCTGGCCAGAGAGCCCTTGCGCCGTCAGGTAGCCGAAGCTGCGCGGGCGACCTCAAACAGGCAGGAGCTTGCTATTGAGGCGGTGCGCCTTCACCGGCTGTTGCGTACGACGGGTGCGTTCTCTGTATGGTTGAACCGTTATCGCATTCGCTCTGCGCGGGCAGCGCAGGCTAATTTCGGGACCAACCAGACGGTTGCTTTCTTGGCTGTTGCCGCCCAGGGCGTTGTCATGTTGTGTGGCGTTGCCACGTTGTGGTTTGGCGCTGTGGCTGTCCTTGCCGGTGTGATGTCCACGGGTGGGCTTATTGCCTCGATGATCCTGTTGTGGCGCGCCTTGGCGCCGTTCCAGGCCGGGTTTATGGTGCTGGCTCGTTCCGAGCAGGTGCATTCCAGTATCCGCCAGATCGACCGGCTGATGGAGATGATACCCGAGCGTCCGCCTCATGCCTTGGTTCGGCCAGTGCGTGAACTGGGTGGTAGCATACAGGTCAGTCGCTTCAGTCTGCGTTACAGCCAGGATAGTGAACCGGCCCTGCTTGGTGTCAGCTTTGAAGTGAAGCCTGGTGAGGTGGTCGCCGTTGTTGGTCGGAATGGTGCTGGCAAGTCGACCCTGATCAAGGCGTTGGCCGGTGTTCTCAAAGGCCAGACCGGCATGGTCAAAGTTGATGGTATGGATATCCGTCGCTTTGATCCGCTGGAGTACAGAAGGGTTATTGCCTGGTGCCCGGAAGAGCCGGAGATCTTTCGGGGTACGGTGATCCAGAATATCCAGCTGGCTGACCCGTCGGCGTCCTTGGCTGATATTCAGGAGGTAGCCGGTCTGGTTGGTTTGGCTGATGACCTGAGGGAGCTGCCCGATGGTCTGGAAACGCGGTTTGGTGACCAGAAAGTTGCCTCTCCCAGTGTGCGGACCCGCATAGCCCTTGCCAGGGTTCTGATGCGCAAGGATGCGCCGATCGTTCTTCTGGATGAACCGGCAGGTGGGTTGGATGCTGCCGGTGACGAGGCTTTGATGAACGTGATCCGCCGCTTGCAGGGCAGGGTTACGGTTGTTGTGGTGACGCATCGTCCCAGCCATGTCCGGCTTGCAGACAAGCTTCTGGAGCTGCGTGATGGTCAGGTTGTGCGTTTTGTGGATGTTGAATCGCTGACACCCTCCCGGCCGACTCCCCCCGTGGAGCAGGCAGAAAAGAGTGATGGAAAAGGACAGAAGCCTGACAATGGCCCCTGACAAGGTAGTGCAAACAGCAATAGCGCATCCGGTTGTTGAGCGTGGCCGCCGTCGGCAGCGTCCTCAGGCCCATGTCGTGCACTTGGAAGAAGATATCAGCGACCATCGTCGCAGGCTTCTGTTTATCGTTGCTGCTATTGTTTTTGCATTTACCGTTTGGGCTTCTACACAGCCGGTTGCCGAGACGGCGGTGACGTCCGGTCAGGTTGTGCCTGTTGATCCTGTACTGAAGATCCAGCACTTCGAGGGCGGTATTGTCCGTGAGGTTCTGGTGCAGGAAGGCGATCACGTATCCATGGGCCAGCTGTTGTTGCGTCTTGATCCAGCTGCCTTTGAGGCAGAGCAAGGTCAGTTGCTGACGCGTCGTGCCTTTCTGGAGTTCCAGCTCGGGCGGTTGCGTGCCTTTGCAGCGGGAGAGGATGTGGACTTGTCATCTTTGTCCGGGGGCAACTTTGCTTCTATCGGGGAAGATCAGCAGGCCATTCTTGCGGCGCAGATTCGTTCCCTGAAGGACAGAAGATCTGTTCTGCAAAGCCGGCTGGGGCAGCGCAAAGCGGAAGAGGCAGGCCTGGTTCAGCAGCTTCAGTCCAGCGCCAAGGAAGTTTCGGCCCTCTCGCAGGAACGGGATGTTTATCGTCGTCTTTTCCAGCAGGGGATTGGCTCCAAGATCAGCATGTTGCGTGCGGAGCGGGAGCTTGCCGGCCGGCAGGCAGAGCAGTCCCGGATGCAGGGGCAGCTGGAAAGTGTTCGCGGCAGTATCGCCGAAGTGACGCAGCAGTTGATGGAGCTTGAAAGCAGTGGCCATGAAGAGACGGTAAACCGCATTGGTGCCGTGGCTGCAGAGCTTGCAGAAGTTGAGGAAGCCTTGGGGCGTGCCCGTGACAAGGTGAATCGGCTGACGGTTACGGCTCCGTCTGATGGCGTGATCAAGGGGCTTGCTGTCAGGCATGCCGGCGAGGTGGTAACGCCCGGGCAATTATTGGCCGAAATTGTGCCCGGTGCGGGAGAGATGGTTGTCGAGTCCCGTATAGCAACAAAAGACATTGGCGCGGTTGAGGTTGGTCAGACCGTGCGGGTCAAGGTAACGGCTTTTGATTACGCTCGTTACGGAAGCATTGATGGAACCTTGGAATTAATATCGGCCACAACATTTTTTGATGAACAGGGACAACCTTATTACAAGGCTCGTATCCGTTTGTCCCAGAACTGGATTGGAAAGATCCACAACAGGCTTTTGCCTGGCATGGTTGTGCAGGCTGATATCTTGACCGGCGAAAAGACGCTGATTGAGTATCTCCTGAAACCAATCTACGTAGCGGCAACCCAAGCCTTCACAGAGCGCTGAGAAACACAGCTCTGTACGGGTTTCCAAAACACGTATACACATTAAGGATTGCTGCAACCGTTGCACGGGGCAGCGGCCTTGGTATCAATCTGTTGTTTTGAAGAGGTTCGTATGACAGACAAGAACTCTACGGTGGTTCTGCCTGAAGAGGTGGAGAACATTACTCCGGGTGTGTCTTCTGTGTCTGGGCAGGCCGATCTCTTTGATGAGGTTTTATCGGGTGATATTGCCAATCTCAGGCCGCGTGTCGCGGGTGATGACGAAATAGATGATCCATTGGACGCCATTGCGCGTGAAGCCAATGATGACAGCCAAGAACAGAATCGTTCGGAACGCAATCTGACGAGCCATGCAACGACCCATACCGGCAGCCGTCGCGATATGGATGTGAATGGTTATATCTCTGATGACGAAGAAACGCTGGTTACCTCTTCAGGGTTGGAAGAGCGCCGGCAGGTCTCCGATATTCAGGAGACCGGGGGTGAAGTTGTCACGCAAGCACAGTCTGGATCCGTATCTGTAGACCGTTCGGAAGTCTCGGTGGAGCGTCAGGAGCAACGCTCCGGGCTTGTGGAGACGGAGGACGAAGATAACGAGGACGCTGACGGCACGGATGAATCTATTTCTGTTGAAGATCAAGAAATAACGGCTTGGCGTGGTGACCGTCGGCGTCGGGATTCGGATGAGGAGTATACTCAGCCTGACGGCGAAGAGAGCGATGCGCTTGTTGAAGAGACTCTGGAGCCAGAGATCTTGGATGCCGTTGTTCTGCCGACTGAGGAGCGACATGCGGATATTGCGCCCATTTCGGATGGTCTTTCGGCTTTGTCGGTTGCGCCGGTTACGGTTCCTGAAACGGCGGCTGGTGCGGTTGTGCCGCTGACGATTTCCTATGAGGAAAAGGACGGCAAGGAAGCGACGACGTTTGCGATCAGCCTGAAGGATGCTCCGGCCGGGACGCAGGTCGGTTATCGTGACGGTAAAGGCACCTTCATTGAGGTGCCTGGCGGGACACTGGACGAGACGCAGGTCACAACGGCTGCGGTGAAGGTTCCTGCGCATTGGAGCGGCGCTTTTAGGGCGACGGTCACGGCGACGTCGACAGATGCAGGTGCCCCATCGTCTGCCGTTCGTACCGCCGGTGTCGCGGTCAATGTGACGCCGGTTATTGATGTACCGGACCTGAGGGCTGGGTCCGATCCTGTGACAACGCAAGAGGACACGGTTGTTTCCCTTGGGATCCAGCCGGTTTCCCTTGTTGACACGTCCGAGACGCTTTCGGTGAGTGTGTCCGGTTTGCCCGCGGGTGCGGTCCTCGGGACGCTGGCCGGGGACGTGTTTACGCCGCTTGCGACATCCGGCGGTCCGGACACGAGCCATGCTGTTGCTGCCAGCAAGGTTGGCACGCTTGCGGTGCGCCCGCCGGAGAATTGGAGCGGCGCTTTCACGGCGAGGGTCAGGGCGACGGTTGTTGACACGCCGGAGGGCGGTGGCAATGCGGTCACGAAAACCGTTGATGTTCCTGTCGCGGTCAATGTGACGCCGGTTATTGATGTACCGGACCTGAGGGCTGGGTCCGATCCTGTGACAACGCAAGAGGACACGGTTGTTTCCCTTGGGATCCAGCCGGTTTCCCTTGTTGACACGTCC